>NZ_JAPEOR010000001.1:3215935-3537528 GCF_026341125.1 Streptomyces sp. NBC_01142 | reverse complement strand
CCGTGCCACACCGAAACGCGCGGCCACGGGCCCGAGTAGCCGGGGCCGGCGTCGCGTACCCGCTGCGCCCACACCGCGGGCGTACGGTCCACTCCGGGGTTCATGCAGGTCAACGCTCCCGTGTCCTTGGTGCAGTCGTACGGAAGTCCTGCGACGACCGCACCGGCCTTGAACACCTCGGGGTACGCGGCGAGCATGACCGTCGTCATGGCTCCGCCGGCCGAGAGACCAGTGACATGCACGTCTCCGGCGTCGGCGCCGTAGGACGAGACGGCGTGGGAGACCATCTGCCGGATGGAGGCGGCTTCGCCCTGCCCGCGCCGGATGTCCGTGTTCTGGAACCAGTTGAAGCACTGGCTCACATTGTTGGCGAAGGTGGTTTCCGCGAAGACCAGCAGGAAGCCGTGCCGGTCGGCGAACGTGGTCAGCCCCGAATTGTCGGCGTAGATCTGGGCGCTCTGCGTGCAGCCGTGCAGAGCCACCACCACCGGCGCGTTCGCAGGCAGGGACGACGGCCGGTAGACGTACATGTTCAGGCTGCCCGGGTTGGCCCCGAAGTTGCTCACTCGCTCCAGGGGGACGGCTGCCTGTGCCTCGGGTGCGGGCGACAGCAGTGCCACGCCCGTCGCCAGAATGATGGCAGCGGCCAGTCTCCCCATGATGCGGCGCCGGCGGCCGGGCGGTGCGGTGGTCCGTGGTGACGATCTCCGTGGGGCGGGATTCGACGACGGCATGGGCAACAACGTGACCTCCCGAAGGACTTACGGGATCGCAGGTGATCCCGTGGCCTCAGCCGCCGTCTCAGGCAGGAGGACGGCCGGGGGTGCGGTCACAGTAGGAAGCGCGCCATCCGCTACGCCATGGTGAGGCGCTCCACAACGCGGCTGCCGCGTAGGGGCTGCCACCTGTTGCGGAAAGGCCCAGCCGGTGCTAACAGGCCCTGACAGAAGCCGTCTACGGTGTGACCGTCGTGCGGCGTGCCTCCTCCGGGGCCGTAACCCTTCAAGGTCAATGGCGTGTCAGGCCGCCGGCCGGATCACGCGCAGCCCCGCTGCGTCCTGTTGCTCGACATCAGAATCCGACGCAACGTGCAGGGGCACGAAGACGAGCATCCAGTAGAAGCCGAACAGCCACCGGTGCGTGAGTTGACCGAACCGTGGGCGCATGTCGTCGTGCGTACGCACCACCCGAAGCCCCGCAACGGCCTTACCGATACTGGCTCGTACCGCACAGGTCATCACCACCTGGTTGAGGAACGAGAAAGCAAACCCCACGGCGATGGCTGCTCCCCACTGGGGACCCACAACCAGTACCCCATCGACCGCCTCGATGCTCACGGCGACACCGACTCCGAGCGCGGAGAGCACGGCGAGGACCGCATCGACTGCCACGGCCACGAGTCGACGCCCCTGCCCGGGGACACTCCACTTCCCGTTGTCCACCGTCATCGGTGGTACCAGTCCTTGCTGTCCGTGATCGCCAGCGAGGCGTACGTCTGGTGAATCCCCACAAGTGCCGCGACCAGTCGCGGATCCCAGTGCTCCTGCATCACCCGGTAGTCGCCCGCCATCCCCCGGAAAATCATCGCCGTCCGGCCCGAGTTGTCCCGCCACACGATCCTGCGCGGGGTGGTCACCGGGTCCTCTCCCGCGCCGGCGAAGAGGGCGAGGAGCATCACGATGTTGTACGGCAGGAACACGGTCCACCACAGCGCCCACCAGCCCAGCCTGCCGGCCACGCCCCGGGCTGACGCCTGGACCGTGCCCGCGCTTGTGGCCTTCTGATCGACGGTCCACCGGGACCGGCCCAGGCGGAAACACAGGCCGCGGCGTAGCCTGATCCGCCCGATCGGCGCGCCGTCCGGGTCCTGCACGAGGTAGACGGCAGCGGGCCCGGCGATGCCGAAACCCGTACCGTGCTCGGTCGTCACGATGGCGAGCACCTTGCGCCGGGCGTCGTCCCCGCCGTACAGCACGATCTCCCGGGCACCGGGCCGGTAGGCGTTGGGGCCACCGGAGGAACTGCGCAGCAGATGCGCCACGGTACGGCGGGAATCCTTCCCGCCCGGGCCGGTCGCGACGACCTTGACCGCCCCGCCCGCCCTGCCGTCCTCGACCAGTTCGTACCTCGCCGCCACCAGCCCCTCCGCCCCCTCGCTTCCGGGAGAAGGCAGAGTCCGCCCGCATACCCCCGTCCACCCGCATGTCCTCACGCGTTTGCTGTGTGCACGCCACACTAGCTGCCGTCAGTCGGTCGGCTTCATCACGAGCTCTTCGAGGACTTGCAGCAGATCAAGGCGTGGCCCCCACACGGCCGACGTGAGGGCCTCACACGCAACCCGGGACCTCTCAGCCTTCGGCATCGAGGAGTCACCCAGTCGCGGCGGCGGGACGGGAGCGGGCCGGCTGCGTGTGACGTCCTCGCGGCGGCGCCGGTCGTCGTCGACGGCCTGCTCGACGCTGCGGGCCTGCTCGGGCCAGGGCAGGACCTTGCTCTCGGCGGTATCAAAACGGCCCCGCTGCCTCAGCCCCCTCGAGTTCGAGGAGAAGCAGTACACCGACCGGGCGACGGTCGAACGAGCGAACCTGAACGCCTGACACCCCAGCACCCCCGTACACCGGGTGAACCTCACGCCGGCGCGGCCGGCAAGGCCGAGTCGGGCACCTCGGACGCACCCACGCCGCTCGGAAATGACCGGTCAGAGCCCTCCAGCATGCCGACAGAGCAGCTCAAACGGCCTGATTCTGCCCAAATGGTGATAGACGTGTTGATCATGAGTGATCACCGCCTTCACCATCGCCCCTGCGTTTGGCCCGCTCCGGGAGGACAGCGATGAAGCATGCCGCGCAGGGCGAGCCCGTGACGGTCTCAGAGCCACCGGGCCCTATCACCAAAGCGATCATCTCGGCCCTGTGGAGGCGGACGTTCAACTCGGATCCGGCGAACCCGATGTACCTTCCGCGGATCATCCGCGACGGCTACCCGGAGTGGGGGCTGCCCTCCTACGACCCTGCGGTGCCCGGGGGGACGAGCGCGCCGATCGACATCCCCAACGTTCCCGACGGCGTGGGCGACGCGGCGTGCGCGCGCTACGACCTGCCGTACCCGCCGATCTGTACGACCCCGCCGGCTCTGCAACTGACGAACATCGTCTTCACGAATCTCAGCGTCATGCAGGACGTGAGCCTGACCTTCTCCACCACGGAGCCGGTCTTCACGGCCGTGGTCAGCGTCGGCACCGTCACCCAGCCGTTCACCCTGGACGCCGACGACCCCTCCCAGCCGAACTACCTCTTCCAGATCGGCTGCTGCGAACCCGTCACGCCCGACTCGCGCGACTGCGGCGAGCAGCGCTGGACCACCGACGCCGGCGGGAGGTTCGTCGCCCGGGCACACGACGCGATCCTCACCTTCATCGTCCGGTTGAACACGAGCGAGCCCGGGCCCATGACGATCAATGTGCTCGGCGTGGGCCTCACGGTCGACTCCAAGGCGGTCACCATCGACTTCGACGTGGAAGGTGAGCCGCGGTGGGTACAGCAACTCGCCGAGATCGCGGTGAACGAGGGCGTCGGCAACGGGGGTCTGGTGGACGGCATGCGGACGTTCCTCAACCAGCCCGACGTGATCGAGAACATCGAGACGTTCGCCAACGAGGCACTCAAGAACATCCTGGCCGAGATGCCCTATGCCTGAGTCAGTGGTGCCGCACCCCTACGACCGGGCGCGCTCGCTGGTGGCGGCGGAGGTCGCGGCCCTCGACGCTCGGCTCGAGGACCTCCTCGAGGGGCAGCGCTCCTACCTGTCCGACGCCGAGCTCGCGTTCTACCGCGGCGGCAAGCGTCTTCGCCCGTTACTGCTCCTGCTCAGCGCGCACGTCGCCGCACGTACGCCGGTCGACGTGCTGCCCGAGAAGGCCGTGGCGGCAGCGGCGTCGCTCGAGCTCGCGCACGTCGGATCGCTCATCCACGACGACATCGTCGACCGCGCGCCCACTCGCCGCGGCATGCCCACGGTGAGCGCCTCCCGCGGTTACGAACTGGCCCTGGTCATGGGCGACCTGCAGTGGGTGCAGGCCACCCGGACCATGTCGGCCCACGTGGAGACTCGCGAGGACATCGCCCTCATGCGCGACTTCCTCGCCTCGGGTGAGGAGATGTGCCGCGGCCAGCTCGACGAGATGCTGGCGACGCGGCCGGGCGACCGCTCCGAGCTCGTGCGCCGCTACTTCCGGACCGTCGACCGGAAGACCGGGCGGCTCGTCGCCTTCGCGTGCGAAAGCGGCGCCCGCCTGGTCGGCGGCCTGCCGTCGGCGGTGGGCGGCCTGCGGCGCTTCGGCGGGTGGCTCGGCCGCGCCTTCCAGGTCGTCGACGACGTGCTGGACGTCGTACGGCCCGAGTCGGCCGCGGGCAAGGAGCCGCTCACGGATCTGCGGCAGGGCCGGCTCTCCCTGCCGCTGCTCTACACCCTCGACGAACTGCCGGACGACCACCCGCTCCACGGGATCACCGACGGACGACAGCTGTCCGAGGACGAGTTGGAGGACTGCATGCGGGTCGTGCGCCACGGGAACGGCTGGGTCCGTGCGCTCGGGGACGCGCGCGCGATCGTCGTCACCGCCCGGGCCGAGCTCGCGCTGCTGCCCGAGGGCCCGCACCGCGACGCGCTCGACGCGCTCGCCGCCCACCTCGTCGACCAGCCGTTCCTGGACTCCTACGGCACCGCCACCGCCTGCTCACCCGAGAAGGGACCACCACGGCCATGACGCTCCTCCCCGGCGCGGGCGACAACACAGACTGCGATCTCGTCGCCCGCCTGTGGCAGCTGCTGAACTCGCCCTCCTCGGGCGAGTGGTACCTCGGCTCGATCATCAAGAACGGGCTGCAGGTCCCCGCCCTGGGGATCGACATCCCCCCGTTCCCCGACGTCGCGATCGGTGACATCCCCGAGCAGACGATGTTCGACTGGGCGGCCGAGCACCTCGGCATCGCGATGTCGGACACGGTGCTCAGCGGACTGGGCACGTTCAACGGCGGCAACGTCGTGTGTGAGCCGGTGAGCGGCACCGAGACGGACGTCACCCTGACGCTCCTGTTCTCGCGGGTCGATTTCTACGGCGGCTACGACGTCGGCGCGTCGGGTCTCACGGGGTGCGCCCTGGCGTACGCGGCGGCGCAGCTCGGCTACCCACCGTCCAGGGCCGGCGACAGTGCCGACCCGCGGCTCGAACTCGCGACGTGGTACCGCGACGACCTGCAGGGCCTGGGGCGATCGGAGAACGGCAAGGTCCTCGTCGGAACCTACTACCTGCACGAGGACACGATCGACACGGTGACGACCGCGCCGGCGTCCGAGGTCCCGGCGGCCGGACTGTACCGGCAGGTGCTCTCCCAGCAGAAGCACAGCGCCGACGCGGTGACCGCCTCCACCGCCTACTACCAGCAGCAGGAGTCCGGCGAGGATCCGCCTGGACGGCCGCCGGTGATCGGTGACCGCCCGCAGTACGACGGCGGCTTCAAGACGTACACGTACCTCAACATGGCCGTGCAGCAGATGCGCGAGCAGGCGGGCCTGCCGCTGGAGCCGGGCAACGAGTTCGCCGACCTGCAGAACGCGATGGGGCAGTTCAACGACCAGGTCCTGGCGTACCAGAGGGACAACCCGGGCGAGCACGACACGCGAAAGATCATGGACTACGTGGCCGCGGCCGGTCCGTTGCCGGACGACAGGCGCGCCGATCTCGGACTGCCCGGCATCCCGGTGCACGCGCCCGGCAGCGAGGAGGTCGTCGGCCACGTGCAGCCGTGGCCGATCGACCGCGAACGCGCGCTGCGAGCCCACGCCGCGCGCGCACCGCGCGCGCGGGCCGCCGACGACTGGTTCCACGTCCGTGGAGAATTCATGGACCGCTCCCAGGAGCTCTCTCTGGAGGTGGCCGCCGCGTTCACCGCGACTTCTGACAACAAGCTGGTCGCCCAAGCGAAGTCGATCACGATCAATATCGGGGCGCTGTACATCATCCTCGGCAACGAGGGCGGGTTCAACAGCCAGCCGGGCCTGTACGACAAGGTCACCAACTGGATCGCGAACACGCCGAGCTTCCAGGACCTGCTCATCAGCAAGCTGAACTCAGGCCTGAACAGCAGGGCTGTGCTCGGCCACTTCAGCGACGCGCTGAACGCCGGTCTGAAGGACCTCGGGCTGCAGGAGCGACATGCCGCCACATGACCTGCAGGAACTGCTCACCGCCGTCCAGGAGTGCATCACGGGCGGCGGCGAGGGCCGCCGGTTCGCCATGGCACCCGGCTACCTCGGCTCCCCCGCGGTCGCCTCGCTCATCGCCGACTCGTTCCCCCTGACCGACGGCGACTGGGTGCTGCAAGCCCCCAGCGATCCGCGGATCGACGGCTCCGCCGTCGTCCTCATGGGCACCATGGACCTGCTGCTCGGCCTCGCGCCGGCGCGGCTGCGGGTCTCCTTCGACCTCGCCGACGCGGGGCTGCCGAGTCTGCTCGCCGAGTTGGCACCGCTCGACCAGCCGCGCCCCCTCCCGGCGTGGAACCTCGGCAACGCCTTCCCGGTGTGGAGCGAGCAGCGGTCGGTCCTCACACAGCTCGTGTTCGACGCACCGGCCTTCTGGTACAGCTCGATCGAGCGGGCTGCCACGGACGACAGGGCGGCGGTCGCCGTGGGCCTGACGTTCTCCGCCGCCGCGCTGAAACTCGAGGGCGTCCTCGGCGCGCTCACGCACCTGACGGGTCTGCAACTGCTCGATCTGGACGGCGCGATCACCGGTCCGGCAACCGCGCCGCTCATGCAGCTCCAGGCTGCTCCGGTCACGCCCGTCCCGATCCAGGGCCTCGACCTGCCGCTCGAGTTCACCGCCGTGTCGGCGCCGCCGTCCGGGAACGGCAAGATCCAGGTCCCGCCGCCGCCGGTCGAGAGCTACCTGCAGTTCGTCTCCGAGGTGCAGATCGGCAGCGCCCCGTCGATCCCCGTGTCGCTGCGCTTCGCGGGAGTCGGCGCCATGCTGACGTTCAGAGCCGACCTGCGGCAGATCAGCCAGTACGCGATGAGCGCCCTCCAGCAGTTCGTCCGGGGCGCGCCGATCAGCACGATGCTCGACGACGTCTTCGAGATCGGCAGCTACGTCGGTCTGCGCGACCTCAGCGTCCATATCGGCACCGACCCGCCGTCACTCGCGGCGATCGGACTCGGTGTCGGCACCACCAAGCCGCTGAGCATCGTGCCGCACTGGGTCAAAATCCCGGATGTCCACGTCGACTTCATGGTCAACAGCCCGGCCGACTCTCCGACAGTCACCGCACTGCTGAGCGGCACGTTCGACTTCCTCGACGACATCCCGGTGACGATCACCGCCGCGTACCCGGAGATGCTCTTCACCGGGAGCCTCCAGCCGGAGAAGCCGATTCCGCTCGCCCACATCGTCAAACAGTTCGTCCCGAGCGTCACGTCGTTTCCCGCGCTGGGTCTGGATCAGCTCTATGTGGCCGCCGACTTCGGGCAGCAGCGGTACGCATTCCAGCTCGCGATCCTGAGCGGCTGGAAGATCCCCATCGGGATCGCGCAGTTCGAGCTTGAGCAGGCCTCGCTCGCCCTGGGGTACGACGGCGCCGCGGCGGGGAGCGGCTTCAGCGGTGAGGTCGCGGCGAACGCCGTGCTCTTCGCACAGGACGACACGGAGATCGCGCGGTTCTTCGCCGACTGGAAACTGCCCGGCGCCGACTTCGTGCTGCAGGGCACCTTCCCCGAGATCGACCTCACGCGGCTGGCGACGGTGCTCACCGGAGGCGGGGTCCCGAACGCCGAGGGGGTTCCGGAGATCGTCCTGCGCGACTCGCTCGTGCGGCTTCGGATGGAGGAGGCGGCCGGCCGGCGGCAGCGGCTGACCGGCACGACGAGCTATCGCTTCGACCTCGCCACGACGGTCGACGTCACGAACATCGGTCAGGCCGCGCTGGCGTTCGCAGTCCGCCGTGGCACGGACGGCCGGACCGGCTTCGCCGCAGGCCTGGTGCTCCAGCCCGAGTGGAAGCCCGACCAGCTCTGGAGCGGACTGCGCAGCGTCATGGAGGTACTCGAGGTCCAGGACGCGGGCCTGGTCCTGTCCTCGATCACCGACCAGCAGTTCACCCTGCCGGGCTTCGACCACCTGCCCTACGTGCCCTCGGAGATCCAGCCCGGCGTGACGTTCTTCAGCGCCGTCGAGCTCAAGGGCGACGTCTTCTCCATGCTGCGCCGCCTCTTCGACCACGACCTCGAACTGGACCTGTACGCGCGCATCGACCCCTCGAAGATCGTCGACTCGGAGATCAAGGCCTCCCTACCGGGCGACGCGGGCAGGAACGCGGTCAACTTCACCGGCCTCGAGGTCGACATGAAGCCCGGGGCAGGCCACTTCTCGATCACCGCCGGCGCTCGGTTCGTGATGTACGGGGAGTCGCTGACGCTGCGCGGCATCGGCGTCATCGAACTCGGGCCCCCACCGAGCGGGACGTTCGCCATCAGCGTCACCGACTGGGAGCACCCGTTCGGCATCACCGGCCTGACGATCCGCACGTTCGGGCTCAGCGTCACGCTCGACGCGGAGGGCCTGGGCGTAGGCGTACTCGGGAACTTCATCATCGGCGACGACCCCGCGACGCAGTTCGAGTTCTCGGTCGGCGGCGACGTGAAGGACTTCGAGGTGCCGGACGCGTTCGTGTGCGCACTGGAGTCGGTATCGCACCGGGCGCTCAAGATGACCGACCTCATCAAGCAGTACACCTCGATCGACCTGTCGGAGGTACCGCTCCTCGACGGCCTGGCGTTCACCAAGCTCGACTTCTACATCGTCGCCAACCCGACCGGGTGGACCGGACCGGGCGGCTACTATCCGCCCGGGATCGGCATCTACGCGGACCTGACGCTCTACGACTGGCAGCTCACGCTCAGCCTTGAAGTGGACGAGAAGCACGGAATCCTCGCCGACGGCGCTCTGAGCAAGCCGATCGAAATCGCCGACCTCCTGAAAATCTCCGATGCCGACGGGGTGAAGGGGCCGCGGATGCAGATCGACACCAGTGCGCTGACCGGCATCCCCGTACGCAGCCGCATCGACGAGATCACGTTCCGGCGCGCCCGTCCGCTGCCCGACGGCGTGTCGTACGCGGTCATGCCGGTCAACCCGTACGCCGTTCTCACCACCGGGGCGTCCGACAAGGCGTACTTCACGGCGTCGGGCGCGGTGCAGGTGCTCGGCCTGCAGGAGTCGTTCTCCGGATCCGTCACCTCCGACGGCTTCGAGGTCAACTTCCACTCTCAGCTGGCGAACCTGTACCGCGCGCAGTTCATGGCGTCGTTCTCGAAGGGGTCGGGGTTCGAGGGGCACACACAAGGCTCGTTCGACTTCTCGCTCGACTTCCCGGACGGCGTGCGGATCGACGGCTGGCCGGTGCTGCCGCCGGTCGTCGTCAAGGGGCCGAACGCGTCGCTGGCGATCGACCTCGTACTCAAGACGACCGAGGCGAGCGTCGCACTCGACCTCGACCTCCACTGGAACTCGTTCCACTTCCACCCGACGTTCTCGCTCGACGCCACCCAGGTCAAGGACATGCTCACCGACCTGTGGGGCCACATCGTCACCTGGATCAGGAACAACCCGAAGGTGTTCTTCGCCGACCTGCTGGCCGATGTCACCAAGTACGTCCAGGCACTGGCCGACGGCCTCATCTGGGCCGGCCAGAGCGCGATCGAGATCGCCCAGGCGCTCTACCACGTATTCCGGATCACGAACGTGGTGGACATGGCCGGCTACCTCGTCGACACCGCTCGGCTCGGCTTCACGGACATGGTCGACGCCCTCATGGAGGTGCTCGGGGTGGGCTACGACGACGCGGTGAACGCCCTTCGGGCTGTCGGCAGGTCCTGTGCCCTGGCCAGCAACGAATCGGTGATCTACAGCGGCGCTGCGCGCCCGGAAGGAGGCGCACGATGACGACGTTCGACGTTGCGGTGGGGCTCGATGAGGCGGCCATGTCGCAGGCCATGGCGGCCGTCTACCACGAGCTGTATCCCAAGGTGTTCACCGGGTCACAACGCGTCGAGAGGTCAGGCCTTGAGTTCGACGTCTCATGGGATGTGACGGCGCCCCCGACCGTGGCACTCGGCCCGCCACCCGAAGGGCGCCGCCTCGTCGCCCAGCACCTCGTCACCCAGCACCTCGTCGAGCACCTGGAGCCACCTCCGGGCCTCACCGTCGAGCAGCTCATCGACGCCTACGTCACGACACTCGAGCACACGACGTTCCGGGTCGTCGCCAACGACATGACCATGACCATCCAGGGCGGCGGCGAGTCCGCCACCGTCCCGGTGAAGGTCATCCTGTACGTGCAGGTCGACTCGTTCGGCGCGCATCTGACGCTGCGTCCGCTGAAGGCGACCGGGACGACCGGCAACCCCACCGACGACTGGTTCCTCAACCACATCATTCTGCCCGAGGCGGTCAAGATCGCCCGGGAGTTCCTGCCGGCGATCGACCTGCCGCCATTCACCTTCGCCGGCGTCGGTCTCACCGCACCGGCCGTCGACGTGACACCCGGGCACGTCGTCGTCCTTGCCGCACTGGAGGGCAAACCGGTGCCCACGCCGCCGTTTCCCGAGAGCTGGCCGGAGAGCCCGTTCTTCGCGGTCATGAGCGACGAGGCCAAGCTGGCGATCGGTCGTGCGGGCGTGCGGTCCTTGGTCGGCAGGACGTTCGGCGACAGCGGGCGAGTCAACATCGGGATCGGCACCGCCGAGTACGCGGGAACGGCACGGATCGCCGCGATCGACATCCGCCTCGCCGACCAGGGCGCGCCGCAGTTCGCGTTCAACGCGGCGATCAGCGGCAACGTACGGGCCGGCATCACGATCGGGTGCACGACCTTCGGTGTGAACTACACGCTGGTGGCGGCACCGCCGCCGACCGGCAGGATCGGCCTCGAACTGAGCGGCACCCGGGTGAGCGCGAGAACCCAGCAGGTCAACACGTTCCTGCTGATCCTCAGCCCCAGTGGCAATCCGTTCGAGTGGTTGCTCTCGGTGCTGACCGCGCCGCTGTTGCAGGCGGTCACGGCGGCGTTCTCGCCGCTCATCACCAAGGCGTTCGAGGGGCTCTCCTTCCCGGTGACGACCCTGCCGAGCGTATCCATCGACACCAGCGGCGTGCGCCTCGTCGTCACGCCGACCGACGTGCACTTCGCGACGTTCGCCGGCCTGACGTCGATCGAGGGCACGGCCCGGATCACCGGAGGCTGACCACATGCCACCCAGCAAGGTCATTCGCACCAGCGGGACAAATCTCGGCCCTGGCGCCAAGCTCACCGTCGACTTCATCGACACCGGCCAGGGCAACGCCGTCCTCGTCACCTACCCGAACGGCGACTTCATGCTCGTCGACTGTGGATCACAGACGACGAGCACCAAAGGCAAGCCGTTCAGGCACGTGAAGAGCTACATCACGAGCGTCACAGGTGGCAACGCCATCTCCTGCGTGGTCCTCAGCCACGGCGATGACGACCACACCGCTTTCGTCCCCTACATCCCAGAGGCGGCCAGGCCGACCTACGTGCACTACGGCGGCCCGATCGGTGACTACAGCGAGGACGTCCAGGACTGGATCAATCAACAGGAGGGGCAGAAAGACCAGTTCGTCTTCAGGTACCGGGCGGACTATTGCATGCCTCAGCCGGACGCCGACTTCGCATCGGAGACGACGCCGGGTGAGGCCTGGGTGATGGTGTTGTCCGCCAGCTACGGCAAGTCGCCGAACAGCAAGAGCATCGTGCTGTTGATCCGCTTCGGCCGGCACGTGGTGGTCCTCCCGGGCGACGCGGACACCACCACCGAGGCATTCATCCTGAGCAAGGTCCCAAAGAAGCTCCTCGCCGGCTGCACCGTCCTCATGCCCGGCCACCACGGTGCCGCCGAGTCGACGGGACGCCCGTGGGCCAAAGCGCTGGACCCCGACGTCGACGTGATCTCGGCGAGCGGCACGAACATGGCCTACGCCCACCCCAGCTGCGCAACGATCAAACTGCTGGAGAAGTACTGCCTCGCGGGCGCCGTGAGTCACGACGTGACCTGTTCGGATGGCAAGGGCCTCCCCTACAAAGTCTGGGCCACCGACGAGTCGGTGCTGACCACCGCCACCAACGGCGACGTGCGCTTCATCTCCGACGGCACGAACTGGCGGCTCCTGGCCAGTTCGACGTCGGCCGACGAGCTCGTGCAAGAGCAGCCTCACCCGCTGCTGCGCTCGATGGTCGCCAATGCTCCCTGGAACCGGCGCCCGGCCGCCCAGTATCCGGCGGTGCGGCTCGGCCCGGACCCGGGCCGTGAACCACTCGCCGAACCCGCGGTGAGCCGTCGGGCCCGGGAACCCGAACGACGAAGGCCGCTGCTGACGGCTGCGCCGGGTGGGTGGCCACGAGAATGATCGCAGCCAACACCGCCGGTTTCCGCAGCATCGCCGGCCTCCGCCCTGCCACCGCGTCTGCGGGCGACAGGCAACAACCTCGGGCATGTGACGGGTAGCAGCTGTTCGCCCCGACCTGGCGCCGGCCGAGGTCCCGCTGTTCGACGAGCGCGCCTGAGCGACACGGTGGGGCGACCGCCGTCCGGCCCGCCCGCATCGGTTCCATCAGGCTCCTCTCCGGCATTTGCTACGAGCTCCTCACGGCCCTGCTGTCCTCCTTGATCACCTCCGCGCCCGGCGCCCCGGCCGCGGCGACGAACGCGGACGAAGCGCCTTGGGCCTGGACGCGGGTCCCTTCGATTCCAAAGCCGGGCTTCCGCCCTGTACCCATGCCTGGTGCCATCGTTGTACCGACCGCACGCTGACACGTAACTGCCTGGCGACCGCGGCATTGTCGTGCCCCAGGGCGAACAGCTCGGCCGCCCTCATCCGGATGTGTTCGCAAAACGCCCGTCGCTCCGCAGTCAGCCCGCCCCCTTGCGGATATCTCATGCGACCGGCCTACCGCGACAACCACAGCTTGTCAGCCCCGCGACATCACGCCGACAAGGTCAGTAGCGACGACCAAGTGAACGAGAAGCTGGTTTCCACCTATGAACGAACGCTGATCGATCCTCGGCAGAGTTTGATGACAGGCCGTCTGACTGCGCAGATCAACACACCGTGGAACGCGCGATGCGGAATCCTACGTCGTCGACGCGGAAGGCCCGGGTGGCTGCGGCACCGTACAGATGCCCGGCAGCTCCAGTGCTCGTCAAACCGACCACCGCCACGGAGTACTCGACAGGTGCCGTAGACCTCGGCGTCGTAGACGTCCCAGCACCACTCCCACACGTTGCCCAGCATGTCGTAAAGGCCCCAGGGATTGGGGCGCTTGCCACCCACCTCGCGAATCCGCTCCTGCGAGTTGCCTCGATACCAAGCGATCTCGTCGAGGGGCCCGTAACACGGTTCAGTCGTACCGGCGGCAGGCGTGCTCCCACTCTGCTTCGGTCGGCAGCCGGTACCCATCGGCGGAGCCGTCCCTCTCGGATGCCTTCGCCGTCGGGATGGCGGTGGTAGGACCACTCCTCAACTCCGGTGGCAGCCGATCACGGTCCACCACCAAGGGACGCCGGCCAACCATCGAACGACATGGCCAACTATCGGTCGGCGTCACACCAGGCCAGAGGTTGCTTGGTCTCCACCGCAATTTAGAACATACGTTCACAACCTGCCCCTGATTCCCCCGTTACGAGCCCTCCACGGGACCGTTCTTGGAGCACCAGTACCCCTGACGCACCCATCTGGAGGACACCATGAATCCTGTGCCTGCTCCCGTGAACGACCCTGCCCTGTTCGAACGGCAGCGCCTCGACGCCGCTGCCCCTGACCCTGTCCGGGCACGCTGTTGACGCGCCCACGGCCCATGCCCGCCGCGCACCACGACCGGATACGAGGTGGGGCCATGAGCGAGGAAACCGTTGCCAAGGCAGAGAGCGAGGCGAGGGTCTCGGAGTCCGAGCGGCTGCTGTTCGGCGGCGAGCCGGCGTACGACATCGGCCGGAACCGATACCGGCGGGCGTGGCTCGCACTCGACCTGTGGGCGACGGCCCGCACGCTGCCCCAACTGGTCGGCACCGCAGTCCCGCTGGCGCACCGGGCCGACGCGCGGGCGCTGCGTACCGTGTGGATCGCCGAGCTGGGCCGGGGGCATTGCGCAGGCTGTTGTTCTGGTCACGGTCGACGCGGCCCTGGGGCACCTGCTCCCCGACGGTTCAACGGTCGAGTTTCCGCAGCCACGAAGTGCTGCGCCGGCGCTGCCCGTCGGCGTCGGCCGTCATCCGACACACCCCCACCCCCGAGTTCAAGGCGGTCCCCATGCCCACAGCTGTCGAGCCTCGCGGGACGGCCGCGCTCTTGGTCAACCAGCGCGGTGAGTACCTGCTGCACCTGCGCGATGCCCACAAGAAGATCTGCGACCCAGGCACCTGGTCGGTGCCGGGCGGCGCTCGGGAAGGCACCGAGACCCTGGACGAGGCGATCGCCCGCGAGCTCAAGGAGGAAACGGGACTCACGATCGCCGACCTGTGCCGGTTCACGGTCGTCGAGTGCACCGGGCCCGACGGCATCACCAAGGGACACATCCAGGTCTACCTGGGGCACTGGGACGGCGACGCCTCGGCGCTGCCCGTGACCGAGGGGATCATGTTCCACCACTTCGCAGCGTCGAGCACCGAGCAGCTGACCATGTCTCCCTGGGCCGCCGACGTCATCGCGCAGCACCAGGCCCACACGGCCGTACACCGGCTGTCCGCAGCCCCCACCGCCGCCGCACCGGCCCCGGGCGGGCAAACGGTCCTCAACGTCATCGGCGTCCACTTGTACCTGGAGCGCGACGGCACGGTTCTGCTCGGGCTGCGGCATCCCGACTCCGCGTATGCCGGATCAACCCACCATTTTCTCGCCGGGCACTGCGAGCAGGAATCCGCGGTCGCCTGCCTCATCCGGGAGGCCCGGGAAGAGGCGGGCCTTCGGATCGAGGCGGACGACGTCGAGTTCGTGCACGCCGTCCATCTGATCGACGAGCCCGGGACGCAGCCGCGTCTCCAGATGGTCTTCCGCGCTCGGCGATGGGAAGGCAGGCCGGAGGTACGCGAACCGGACAAGTGCGTCAGCTGGGACTGGTGGCCCGTCGGCGCGCTCCCGGAACCCGTCGTGCCCTACACGCGGGCCGCGATCGAAGGCATCCGGGCCGGCCGCCTCTACACCGAGATGGGCTGGACCTGACGCGTTCGGCAACCACCCTGCCACTTAAGCCTGTTGAAGGAGGACCCATGCGAGACCCGTCCCCACCCGTCACCGATCCCACAGCCGAAACGACGGCACGGGATCGCGTTGCTGCCGCGCGGGCGGCAATGGTCGCCCGCCTGGAAGCCTCCGGCGACCTGAGCCCCGGGCAGGTGCGCGACGCCTTGCTGACGCTGCCCCGCGAGAGGTTGATGCCCCAGGCGTATGTGCGGCGCAGCGCGCCGGACGAGACCCCGCCGAGGTGGGCGCTGCTGGAGTGGGCAGTTGCCGAAAACCAGGAGGAGCTGCTCGGCGTGCTGTACGGCGGGGACAGTGTGCTGATCCAGCACGATGACGAGTCGATCCTGGAGCAGCTGCCGGGGCCCCGGTCCGGGGGTTCGATCACGTCGATGTCCAGCACGGTCGCCATGACTGCTGGTCTGCTGCAACTGCTCGACCTGCGCCCCGGGCAGCGCGTGCTTGATGTCGGCACCGGCGCCGGGGTGACCGCGGCAGTGGCGTGCTGGGTCTGCGGGGATGCCGGCGTGGTCACCCTGGACCGCGACCCTCACGTCAGCGCTGCCGCCGGCGCGCGCCTCTCCGATCTCGGTCACACTCCCGTCGTGGTGACTGGGGACGGGGCGGCCGGCTGGTCCGAGCAGGCCCCGTACGACCGGGTCTTCGTCTCTTACGCCGTGCCGCGCTTTCCCTGGGCGTGGGTGGCGCAACTGGCCTCCGGGGGGCTGGCTTTGGCCAACCTCTCGACGACATCGCCGTCGTGGCCGGGGCTGGCTGTGGTCGCCAAGACGCCGAAGGGCCGGGTGGAGGCGGAGCTGCGGGCGGTGGAGTTCGGGCACCGGCCGGTGCACGGCTTCGACCGTATCTTCCTCTCGGCGATGTTCCGGGACCGCATCGCGGCCGGCGGCGGCCTGACCACGCACAGCCGCACCGCGCCGCCCTCGGATCGCGCGCGGGGCATGTGGCTCGCGCTGGACCACCTCCACCCCGGCCTTGTGAGGAACTGGGCCGCCGACCATCTGGTGATCGGCGCTCCCGCCTGCGGCTCCTGGTTGACGGTCCGCCCGGACCGTTCTGGCGGCTGGGCCTTCACGGCAGCCGGGCCGCGCGGCATCCGGGACGAGATCCAGGACACCGCTGCCCGCTGGCAGGCCGCCGGCGAACCGGAAACCTACCGGCTGCACCTGGCCTCCGACGGCACGCAGCAGGTGAGCGCCGGTGCCGGCCCGAACGAGCTGTCCTGGGCCCTGCCCGCCGCCAACCACCGCGACGACGAGACCGGAGACTCCCGATGAGCCGCCTTCCACTGGATGGACCACCCCGCGAGCACGCGACGAGCACACCCGAGCGGCACAAGGAGCACATCGACGTCCACCTGATCCTGCTCCGCCACGGCGACGAGGGACCGGAGGTGCTGCTGTCCCGACGGGCCGGGCAGGTCTACGCCGCCGGGCTGTGGCATCTGCCGTCGGGCCACCTGGACGGCCCTCACGAGGACGTCGTTGCCGTGCTGATCCGCGAGGCCCGGGAGGAGACCGGCGTGGTCATCGACCCGGCCGACGTCCGCGCGGCCGTCACGGTGCACCACCGCAGTCCCTATGGGGGCGCTCGGGTCGGATTCTTCTTCGAGGTCCGGCGCTGGCAGGGCACACCGCGGGTCATGGAGCCCAAGGTGTGCGACGCGATGGACTGGTACCGGCTCGATGCGCTGCCCGCGCCGATGGTGGCCTACTGCCGAGCCGGGCTCGACACGTACCGGGCCGGCGGCCGGCTCGCTGTGCACTTCCATCAGGCCGGCGATCCGATCGCGTACGACGCCGGAGCGGACCGACTCCGCGTGGTCACCGGCGTCGGCGACACGGGCGCGGGTCTGCCCGCGGCCCCGGTGCGGGAGTTCGCCGAGCGGGCGGTCGGGCGCATCACCGACTGGTCCGAGGCGTCCTCGGCCCGGGAAGGCAGCCGGGTGTGGCGGGCGCGTGGCGCAAAGGGCGGCGTGTGGTTCGTCAAAGTCCACCAGAACGAGCGCTTCCACGCCCGGGAGGTCCGGGCTTGTGTACGGGTGGTCACTGACCTCGCTCGAACGCTGCGCCGCAGACTTCGCGGGGGGGTCGGGAGCGCGCCCCGAGTGATCGTGGGAAGTGAAGAGACCCGGCTCGTGGTCCTGCGAGGGAACTCGGCGGCGGCGGGACGTTCTTCACCGAGTTGAAGGCCGACCCGGGGGCGCTGGGGCTGGACAGTCTGCTGGCGGAGGTGAACAAGCTCCAGCGGGTACGCGGGCTGGAGTTGCCGCCGGAGCTGTTCGCGGATGTCTCGGAGAAGCTGGTGGCCGCATGGCGGGCGCGGGCGGCGAAGGAGTACCCCTCGGACCTGCGGGTGGCCGCCGGTCCGGTGCGGTACACGCTGCTGTCGACGCTGTGCCATGTGCGGGAGACGGAGATCGCCGACTCCCTGGTCGAGCTGTTCATCCGGCTGGTGCAGAAGATCAACACCCGGGCGGCGAAGAAGGTCGAGAACGAGTGCACCAAGGAGCTCAAGCGGGTCCGCGGCAAGGAGGGCGTCCTGCTGCGGCTCGCGGAGGCAGCGGTCGCCGAGCCGGGCGGCACCGTCCGCAAGGTGATCTATCCGGTGGCCGGGGAGTCCACGCTGAAGGCCCTGGCGGCGGAGGCCGCGGCGAACAAGGCTCGCTACCGCGCGAGGGTGCGCACGGTGTTGCGCTCGTCGTACTCCAACCACTGGCGCCGGATGCTCTCGCCGCTGCTGGGCGCGTTGGAGCTGAAGTGCAACAACACGGCCTACCGGCCGGTGATGGACGCGATCGACCTGATCAAGCGGTACCTGGACCAGCCCATCGCCAAGGAGGGTGCGTACTTCGACGAGGCGGAGAAGATCCCGCTTTCCGGGGTGGTGCGCGATGAGTGGCGCAAGGCGGTGGTCGATGACAAGGGGGTTGGTTCATTCCCGGACGCGCGGGGTGGTGAAGGGCGTCACCATTGTCTGGCCTGCCAGCACATGTACGACCGAGTGCAGGATCTGAGCCTGGGCCTGGCCAGGGACCCGGTGGGCGATGCGCCGGGCGCGGTCGGGATCGGCAACGGCCACTGCCTTGGCGATACTGGCCAGGGCCCTCACACGGAAATACTCGTCGCTGATGGTGTTGGCGATGCGTTCGGCCCGGTCGGGGTCGTCGGCAGCCACCGCCTCGGCTACGGCGGTCAGCACGCTCTCCTTCGTGGGCTTGTTGGATATCGCGCGGGCGATGCGCTCGGCCCGGCCGGGGTCGAAGGCGGCCGCCGCGGTAGCGACGGCGGTCAGTGCCTCCGTCCTGGCGTGAAGTTTGACCATGCTGGCGGTCTGTTCCGCCTGGCCGATCAGGCTGGTGGCATGTTCGGGATCCCCCTTGGCCGCCGCTGAGGCCACGGCGATCAGCACCGTCGTTTGTGTGTGCTTGTGGGTGATGGTGTTGGCGATGCGTTCGGCCCGGTCAGGGTCATCGGCAGCCACAGCCCTCGCCACCACGGCCAGCACGCCTTCGCTGGTGCGCCTGTGGGTGATGGTGTTGGCGATGCGTTCGGCCCGGTCAGGGTCATCGGCAGCCACCACCGCGGCCACCTCTCTGAGCGCTGTGGCCAGAGTGGTCTCCGCGAAGAACCTCGCAGACCACCTGTTGCATTTGCGGGCCATCTCGTTGGCGATGTGCTCGGCTCGCTCTGGGTCCCTGGCGGCCACCGCCACGGCGCTGAGCGCCGACCGTCTGTAGCCCGTGTGGGTGATGGTGTTGGCAATACGTTCGGCCCGGTCGGGATTGTCGGGGGCCATGGCCGCGGCTATGGCGCTCAGCGCCTTCAACCTGAGGTACTTGTTGGTGATGGTGTTGGCGATGTGCTCGGCTCGGTCGGGATTGCTGGCGGCCACCGTCCTCGCCACGGCGTCGAGCGCTACCCACCTGGAGCCCGTGTCAGTGATGGTGTTGGCGATGTGCTCGGCCCGGTCGGGATTGCTGGCGGCCACCGCCCTCGCCACGGCGCTGAGCGCTACCCACCTGGAGCCCGTGTCAGTGATGGTGTTGGCAATACGTTCGGCCCGGTCGGGATCGTTGGGGGCCATGGCCGCGGCTATGGCGCTCAGCGCTCGCCACTTGTGGTATGTGCTGGTGATACTGCCGACGATGTGCTCGGCTCGGTCCGGATCACTGACGGCCACCATTTTGGACAGAGCAGTCAGAGCGTCGCCATTGGCGACCGTGTTGGCTGCTGTGTGGGCGATGCGTTCGGCCCGACCGGGGTCGAGGGCGGCCACTGCGGTAACCACGGCGGTCAGCGCCTCCGCCGTAGTCCGACTGGCCGTGATCGCGGCCTGCTCCGCCTGGTCGATCAGGCGTCCCAAGCGCTCGGAGTCGAAGGTGTTCGCCGCTGCCAACGCCACCCGTGTCAGCGCCCGTGTCCTCCACAGTCCATCACCGATCGTGTGGGCGATGCGCTCGGCGTGTGTCAGGCGCTGGGTCATGTCTGTGCTGGCAACACATTCCGGTTCTGCGGTGCCGGGCGTCGCCGGTGCGTCGCCCGGCGCATGGCCAGACTGGACGTTGCGGACCAGCCCGAGCAGATCGGCGTTGTTTACGCCGCAGCGCTGCGGCAACGGCAAGCCCTCGGCGCGCAGCGTGGTGTGCAGGTGTCGGTAGATGTCTCCGAGACTGATCATCGTCCCGGCCGCCGGACTGCCGGCCCTCAGCATGGCCAGCATCCGCCCGGTGAACGCGGTGTGCCGCTCCCCGTCCAGTGCCAACGCCGCTCGATTCGCCGGGGCCGAGGTCAGAGTATAGGCACCGGAGACCTCGATCTCGCCGAGCACCGCCTCGTCATCGCCTGCAAGCGTGTCTCCGAACACCCGCCCGCTGTAGCAGCAGTCAAGGATCACCACCCGGCTGGTAGCCCTGCTTTGCAGACACGCCTCGCGTACCGCCTCGAACGGCACCGCGGTGAATGCCAGCTGGTCGTGCCGGGTCTCGGCCAGGCTCAGATACAGTTCCCTGCGCCGTGGGCCGAGCTGCCCGTGTCCGCTGTAGTAGAACAGCAGCAGGTCCTCCGCCTCTTCAGCCGCACGCACCAGCGCGTTGCCGACCTGCGCCACACTGGCCGCCGCGGGAACCGGCAAGCAGTGGAAGGGGCTGAAGCCGCCGAGCTTCTCGTCGGTGAGTACCTCAACCAGATCGGTGATGTTGTTGGCGATGACCGGTCTGTTCTCCAGCGCCGGGTCCTGGTAGTAGGGGGTCCCGACCAACACGATCCTCGAACGGGCGGGATCGATCACTCGCTCGCTCGTTCGTCCTGCCCGAGAGCCTCTCGCAGCAGCGTCTCGACGTCGCTCACGCGCTTGGCGTCGAGTTCCACCGTGCGTCCATCCGGCCTGCCGGTGACCTTGATCCGCACATCGGAGCGGCGTGGCAGAGCCAGGAACGCTTTGAGTGACGCGGCCAGCACGGTCAACACCCCACCACTGCCCACAGCGACGACCAGCGCATCGGTCATCGCCCCGAGTTCGCCCGGCCTCGGCGTGGTGTTCCCACTGACCAAACCCCTGAACTCGGGCTCCTGACCGAACCAGTCGGACAGCTCCGCAAGTCCTTCGGCCGGGTCGTCGCACTCAACCAGCACCCACATGGCAGGCATCCGTCCCTCGCACAACATCTGATGTGTGATCAGTATGGCGTCGCTGTCGGCCCTTGACCCGAACTCTGTTGAAAAGGTGGGGTCATGGCGTTCGCCAGGAACCACGGGGCATCGCGCGGTACATCGGAAAAATGACCCCGCACGCTGCTGCCCGACGGCGGCAGGTGGTTCGACCGCGACGTGTGGACCGACGCCCTCCACGACGCGGGCTTCAGCGTCACCCGCCGCTGACCGAGCCCCGCATCGGGCTTCGCGTACGAAACCACGTCCAGTTACCGCTCACGCAGCTCATACGGGTTGATCTCCGCGTACCGGTCGTCTGCCTCGGTCAGGTCGAGGCCTTCTTCCCACGCCGAGGTCTCCAGCCAGTTCACCGGACCGCCAACGCGGAACTGCGGGTGCTCCCAGCGTGGTTCCCCCCCAACACACAGAACGCGTGCACCTGGGGCTGCCCGTCGCTGTCCCGCCGGACGAACTTCTCGTCGTAGATGAGGAAGTGCCCCATGTCGTCGCGGACCTCGCGGACCTCCTCCGGCAGGGTGACCATCCCGGTCACCTTGTCGTCGTCGCAGTCGACCTCGACCATCACCGGCATCACGTACCGGACCCACCGCTTCGCCACCGGAGCCCCGCTCTTCGCATCACGTAGTCGGTGGCACGCTACCGGCACCAAACCCACCCACGGGAACCAGCACCAGAGCATCACTCTCGGCTACTTGCCACTTCGCCGTAGCTTCGGGAGTACTGGGCCGTAACGCATAGCGGTCTGCTCGGTGATACCGAATAGCGGCATCAGCATGAGGGGGGCGGCGCTCTCGGACAACGACCCGATCTTGTGATGGCGCTGGGCGAGGAGCGGACGCCAGCCGACGCCGCCGGTGCACGTCCAAGCCGGAGATCTGTCGGGCGCGGGGGAAGGGCTGGTCGCTCATGAGCTTCATCGTGACGCAGGGTACTGACAACGGCCCGACGGTCCCGAACCGGTCCGTTCGTCGATCAGGCGGGCAATAGGCCGTCCCTGAACGGTCGGCAACGGGTAAGAACATGAGAAGAGCGCTCACCTGTGGAACTCTGCCGCGTGGAGTGGTCACTGACCATCTACGGTCGGACGGTGCTCACGAGGGACGCGTGGTCAGTGCACTACACGAGCAGAGAGCTGCCGCTGCTGGATGAACTTTCCCGGTTCCTGCAGGGCGCTCCTCGCGATCCGGAACCGTGGCTCGAGGCGGCAGGGATCCCGGACGGCGTGCCGTACTTGCTCTCGCCACGGCTACGGCAGAGAGCTGACCCCGGCGGAAGAGGAGCGCCTGGCCGTCGACTCCGTTCTGGATGCCGTCTTCGGGATCCAGAACGGCATCACGCACGGCGACCCGGAGCTCGTCGAACGCGGCCGCCGCACCCTGGCCCGGCTTCGCACCGCCCCCCGGCCCTGAACCACCGCACCGCAGGTGCGGAGCATCACCTTGGGGCACGTCATGCGATCTGAAGGGGACAAGCACGACGCCGACGGCCGCGGCTTCGGGCAGCTCCTCACCGCTTGCCGCCGCTGTCCGCTTTTCGAGTCCGCACGTACGCCGAACGGCTAGCACCATCGCCTTCTTCGTCGGGCCCTGCAATGGGGTCACCGGTCCCCGGTTCCGGCGCTTCCCCCCTCGTTACCCGTGATCCGGGCGGGTGGACGGAGGTCGTCAGGCCGGCCTTCACATGAGCGTCGACGCTCCGGTCGGAGCGGATGGGGGGGTGGGCGATCCTCGCCCACTGCCCCGGGGTCGGAAGCGCCTGGGGAACGCGGCCGAGGGTGCGAGGCAGCCCCGGGCTGCGCAGACAGTCCGAGCTGCTGCTCAGCGGCTTCCTCTCTCAGCCCCCGCCTCCGGCCGGGCAATGTCGCCGCAAGGCAGAATGGCCCTGAAGGCGGGGGCGAACTCCGGGAGACGTCCGTTATGAGCACCATCGACATCGGCGACGCCACTGTCTACTACGAGCAGCGTGGCCGCGGTCCTGCGGTGCTGTGCATTTCGGGAGTCACGGGCGACTCCGCGCTGTGGACGGGCACGGCCGAGGCACTCGCGGACGAGTTCACGATGGTGTCCTACGACCGGCGGGGCAACTCACGCAGTCCGCGTCCCGAGAGCTGGATCTCGACGTCCGTCGATGAGCAGGCCGATGACGCCGCGGGGCTGCTGCGCGGGCTCGGTCTCGCCCCGGCCGTGGTGTTCGGTGCGAGCGGCGGTGCAGTCATCCTGACCAACCTCGTGCTGCGTCACCCCGATGTGGTGCGCGCCGCTGTCTTCCATGAGCCGCCGTTCGTCTCGGTCAGTTCCGAGGCCGATGAGGTGGGCAAACTGATGGGTGCCTTGTTCGAGGAGGGCTTGACGACGGGTGGGCTGGCGGGTGCGCTGGAAGCTCTGCTCCGCTGGTCCTGGGGCGAGGAAGGTCTGGCCGCCGTCGAACCTCAGGTCCGTGAACGGATGTTGTCCAACGCGGAGGTGTTCCTCAGCATGGAGCTTGGGGCCTTCATCGAGTACCTGCCCACGCCTGAGGAGCTTTCCCGTGTGAAGGTTCCGCGCATCGTCACGGCGGGCGCCGAGAACCGCGACCCGAATGCGGTCTACCACCACGGGTACGAGGAATCGCAGTGGCTCGCCACTCAGATGCACACCGAACTCCTCGAACTCCCGGGTCGGCACGTGCCCTACCTCACCCACCCGGCCGCGTTCGCCGAGGCCCTGCGCCCCCTCCTGCGTGCCCTCACCGGCTGAGCACGAAGCGGCCCACCGCCTCACACCACCCCGCTCCCGGGTCCGGCCACCGGCCACAGCAGCTGCTGCGACGCCTGCTCGCTCAGCCGCTCGTAGGGCTGGAAGCCGAGTCAATCGACCTCCTCGCCCTGATCCCCCGGGTCGTCGGCTTCCGCCCCCTCATGCGCCAGGTGTAATGCCCCGGCCGCGGTTGTCACGGGAGTCGGAGCGCAGCGCAAGGGCGCACCATATGGCCGCCGCCGTCAGTGCGGCCGCGGCCAACGCACCCAGCACGGGTGCCTCCGGCCGCCAGCCCAGGGAGAGCCGGGTGCCCAGGGCCGTGAGCACGACTGCGATCTGCCCCGGGGCGTAGACCGGCACCCTGGCGGCGGCAGCCCGTAGTGCGGCTGCCACTGCCAGGCCGATCGCGGTCCAGGCGACCAGATACGGCCAGACTGCACCCGGAGCGGCGGACGGCAGTCCGTATTCTTCGGGGCCGATACGGAACAAGGCGCTGGCCCAACCCAGGCCCACCCCAAGGATGGTGATGCCCGCCACCCACAAGGCGTGGCGCCACAGCGGGCCAGGCAGCACGGTCTCTTCGTCGTCGTCAGGGCTGGGGAGGTCGTGAAGTTCGATCACGCCCAGGAAGACGCGCTTTGGCGGCCGCACGTTGCTCCCGGAAGATGGATCATGCAACCGATGTCTCGGTGGACCCAATGGGCTTGTCGGCGACGTGGGCAAGCGTGCAGGGCAGCGCGGCGGTGCTGCCCTGCACGACGTGCGCCAGGCCCCGCCCATGTCTGACGTGGTCAGCGCCTGAAGACGTCCTTCGACTTCTCCTTGGTGTCACGGGCCTTGCCCCGGGCTTCCAGCGCGGCACCCTTGGCGGCGGTGGTCTCCTTGCCGACGGCGTGGGCGGCCTTCCTCACGGCCTTCCCGACCACTTGCTCGGCCTTGGCCTTGGCCTTCTCTCCGGCACTCATGTCGGTCCTTCCGTAGAAGCTCAGTGACTCGCCTACCCCTCCCCCCTGGGCGGAAACCGTCGTCCTTGCCGGATACGCGTGGCAGCCGGGCCAGAGTTCATGCTGTTCCGGGGTTCGGTGTGCGGGTGGGACGAGTCAGCCATGCGAGCCGGGTCAAGACGCTCAAGCGGGCAGTCCACGCGCTCAGGGAAGCCGGCCACAGCCGACATGCGGTCGCCCGCCGGCTCGACATGACCCACCGGACGGTGAAGCGAAACGCGACGTGGCCACCGCAGAGGATCTGTTCCAGGGGCAACGGCAAAACCGCCCCGGCAAACTCGATGGGCTCAAGCTCTGTCTGAACAACCGCCTGGCCGAGGGCTGCACCAACGCTGGGACTCTCTGGGAGGAGATCACCCCTTGTGTCCACCAGGGCAGCACGGAGGCCTGCGCGCGCCCGCATCTGCCCCGAACGCACCTCTCGCCGCGGTCGGCCGGCCGGCCGGTCCCAGGCCACCGTCTTCCCGCACGGTCCGAGGAGACGACCTGCCGAGCCTGGAGCTCAGGCTTGGTCGAAGGGCACGTCACGGATCAAGATGCTCAAGCGCCAGATGTTCGGCCGCACAGGCTTCCCCCTGCTGAGCAAGCGCGTCGTGCTGGCGTGACAGCGGGGCAAGCGCATCAACCGGCGGCCGACAGATCGGGTCGCAGCTCGGCCCTGAGCTGTTCGAACGCGGTCGGAGTTGGTCGCCGTGGCAGACAGTCCCTGATCTGCTGAGCACAGTCCACGGCGTCGGCCGTGGTCGTATCGCACTCGATGTCGTACAGCCCGTGGGCGTGAACCTGTTCCAACTGACGAGCCGCCAGGCCTACCGGGCGATCGCCACGCTCCCGCTCGCGGCGTTCCACTTCCAGGAGCGAACAGCGCACGCCGACCAGAACAACATCCCTGGCAGCGAACAGCCCGAGGCAGTCCAGCAGACGCCACTGCTCGCTCAGCACGTGATCCACCACCACGTTGTTCCCGGCCGCAGCCATACCGGCGACCGCGCGGTGAAAGCCCATCCAGGTCCGCCGAAGAACATCGCGCAGCTCGTCAGGGGCGGCCTCACGCTGAGACCGCATGGCGTGGAAGGCGTCCACGGGCATGTGGAAGTACGGCTCGTCGAGAACCTGAAGAAGTTCCTTCGCGATACTCGACTTCCCGGAGCTGGATGTCCCGTTCAAGAAGATGATCCGGCCGCTCTGAGATATGGCAGAGCCGGCGCCGGACTCGGCCGACTCGGGCACCTTGCCACCGACTCCGGGCATCTTGGCTCCTTCGCTGTTGACCATGAGGCGTGATCATCATGGCCGCCGTGCAGCGAGAGGCACGACAGCCGGCTGCCCGGCACCGGCCGCTCTTCCGCTCACACCGGGAGAACGGGAGGCGCTCGTCCGGCCGCGCTCCGGGGCAGGTGAGGAACGTCGGAGGGCGTGAGCTGTGACCCCCGGTGCCATTTTGCTGAAACGGCAATAAGACTCGGAACAACCGCTCCGTTCCCCGCATGATCGGTGCACCGATCATGCGGCATTGCAGATCAAGAGCCCTTACGGAGGATTCATGTCGCAGCAGGCCACGGACGTCACTCACCGGCTGGTCTCCTCGCCCGCAGGCCGGATCCATCTGGTGGAGCAGGGCACCGGGCCCCTGGTGCTGCTCGTGCACGGCTTCCCGGAGTCCTGGTACTCGTGGCGCCATCAGCTGCCAGTCTTGGCCGCCGCCGGGTACCACGCAGTCGCCATCGATGTCCGCGGCTACGGCCGCTCCTCCAAGCCCGGCGACACGGACTCGTACCGGATGCTCGAGCTGGTGGAGGACAACGCGGCGGTGGTGCATGCCCTGGGCGAACAGTCCGCGGTCATCGTCGGCCATGACTGGGGGTCGGCCATCGCCGCCAACTCCGCCCTGGTCAGGCCGGACGTCTTTCGCGCGGTGGGGCTGCTCAGCGTTCCCTACACCCCGCGCGGCGGACCGCGGCCCAGCGAGGTCTTCGCGCAGATGGGCGGAGACGAAGAGTTCTACGTTTCCTACTTCCAGGAGCCCGATCGCGCCGAGGCCGAGATCGAGCCCGACGTGCGCGGCTGGCTCGCGGGCTTCTATGCCGCCCTGTCCGCCGACACCATGCCCGCACCCGGCGCACCCGACCCCCACTTCGTCGGCCGAGGCGGGACGCTGCGCGCCCGGTTCCCCGCAGGCCTGTTGCCCGCCTGGCTGAGCGAGCACGACCTCGATGTCTATGCCGGGGAGTTCGAGCGGACCGGCATGAGCGGCCCGCTCAACCGCTACCGGAACATGGACCGGGACTGGGAGGACCTCGCCGACTTCGACGGCGCCCCCATCACCCAGCCGTCCCTGTTCATCGGCGGCAGCCTGGACGCCTCCACCAGCTGGATGGCCGACGCGATCAAGGCATACCCCACCACGCTGCCCGGCCTGGTCTCCCCCCACGTACTCGACGGCTGCGGCCACTGGATCCAGCAAGAACGTCCCGCCGAGATCAACCGGCTCCTGACCGACTGGCTCGCCTCCCTGCCTGCCTGAAGCTCCTGGGAGCCCGGATACGTGTCCGGGCTCCACGCGTCAGCGCGCTTGGTGCAGGGCGAAGTGGCCGAGGTGATGGGTGGCGAACTGCAGCTCCCACCCATACGGGGTGTACAGGGACCGGCGCCCTGCACGCCACCCGCGCGCTCGGTGACCCACGCCCCACGGGGTGTCCGGTTGCTGTCCGTCCGTAACCAGTGACTGTGGTCAGGTCTGCCCACTGCCGGCCACGGATGAGGCGCGGATCAGCCGCGGATAAGGAGGACGACGGCGGCCGCCACCGCTGCCAGCACAATCGCGAGGGCGCCGTAGACCAGCCGGTGCGCGCGCAGCACCGGGATGAAGTGGTCGAGGGCGTAGCGACCGGGGCCGGTGAGGGTGAGGGTCGCAGCGGAGACCATGAGCAGCAATTCGAACTCGATGCCCCGGGGGCCGAAGAAGCCGCCGCCCCACTTCACAGCGATGACGTTGATCATGGTTCCCACGATCGCGGCGCCGGCCAGTGGTGTGAGCAGGCCGAGGACCAGACCGAGGCCTCCGAGGGTCTCGCTGAGACCGGCCAAGAGGGCCATGGCGTCGCCGTGCGGATAGCCGCTCAGCTCGAAGAACTGTCCGGTGCCGTGGATGCCTGGACCGTCGAACCAGCCGAACAGCTTCTGCGCGCCGTGTCCGGCCATCGTCAGGCCGACCGCGAGGCGCAGCAGCAAAAGCCCGACATCGTAGGCGCCTGGGGAGGGGGCGTCGCGGGCGGTAGCGGGTGGAGTGGGCGTCCTGGAGGTGGAAGTCATGATCGCAACCCCTGAACAGTCAGATGGTTTGAGGTTTCAAGCCCCTTTCGACGGTAGTCGGTGATCCGGCCAGTTGCCCCAGCAGCTACTCGGCGTCGAACTGGGCACCGCCATGCCCGGCAGAGGAGCAGTGACCAGGACAGCACCGATCTCGCCGAGCGCCCGGTCGGTCCTGCACGGCTACGCGCTCTGGCACCACATGCACCGGCCCCGCCGACGCGTCGGCGCCATCACCGCGTCTTCCGGCTTACGGCTGTCGGCCGTACCACGCCACGAGCCGGTCGATGTCCGGCGCATTCGCATCGACGTCCACAACAGCGGCGAACGGCACCTGGCCGCCGCGTGGTTCGGCAGGCACGGCGCGCCGCATGGCCGCGAGGGAGACCGCCAGCACCGCGGGGTCCCATGAGGGGCGCTGGCCGGTAGCTGCGGCCAAGTCCCAGGTGTGGAGGGTGAACTCAGTGGTGTAGACAACGGCGGCGGCCGCACCCGGCAGGGTGCCGAACGGCAGCCGCAGCGGCCGGCTCAGGATCGTGGGCTCAGACCACACGGCCTCGACCTCGCGGGCGGCGGCGTCCCACGCCTTCGACCAGTCGCCGTCGGCGATGGCCGGGACGCTCAGGGGATCACCGCCGCGCCCGATCACAGCAACCCTGCGCAGGATGGCGACGAGATGGTTGGACATCCGCCGGACCGTGTACTCGGTGCAGGGCGTCGGTCCGTCAAACTGATCGGCACTCACGGCGGCGAGAGTACGGCCGGCCAGAGCGACGGCCTTCGCGAGGCCTGGCCGGGGGTCGGCGCCGGGGGCGGTTGCGGTTGCGGTTGCGGTTGCGGCGGTGATGGCAGTCACCGTCTCGGCAACGTTCGCGGTTTCGGTCATGACTCCCATCCTGGAAGTCAAATAGGCCATCTTCTGGCCAGTTCCTGAAAGAGAATGATCGGCGTGCGAGCTGATCGTCCGGTGACGACGCTGCTGCTGTTCCTGCAGACGCGCGGGCGGGTGACCGTGGCCGAGGTGGCAGCCTCTGCTGAGGCGACCGCCGATCCCGTCGTAAGGCCGGACATTTCGATCTCGCCACGGCCCAGCGGCCAGGACCCGCAGGATGCGCGAACCCGCGCTCTGCCGGGCCTGGCAAGACTTGCCGGGACCCGCGTGTTCGGCCTCGCTCCAGTCTGATTCCGCGAGGAGGGCGTGGCAGCCGGTGCGATCCGTGGCGGCGACAGCCCGGGCGGTGGAGGCGTGGACGGTGGGAGCGAGCACGCTGGGGATCGCGAACATGGTCCGATGCATGCACAGCGTTGTGCCTACGTCGCTCGGGCAGTTGGTCAGGGGCCGAGAGTGTCGTGGAGGGGCGATGTGGGGCGGTTCAACCGCCAGACCACGTCGATCCCGCTGTCAGAGGGTGCCGGGGGCGTCGTTACCTGTTCGCGGCGGACTTCAGAGAAGCCCAAGCGCCGCGGTACGGCGCCGCTGGAGGTGTTGGCCAGGTCGTGCGCGATTTCCAGGTACTCCACGTTTGGCAGGGCGAATGCTTCGGCTGCCAGGACTGCCGTCGCCCGGGTCGCGATGCCCTGACCCGTGGCGGCGGGATGCAGCCAGTACCCCGCGCCTCGGCCCTGTGGATCGCCGACCCGGTACATCGAGCAGCTGCCGGCGAGTGTGCCGTTCGCGGTGATCGCGTAGTTGTACGCATCGCCGCTCTGCCACTTCGGGTCGCAGCGGGCGAGGAAGTTGCGGATGCGCTCCGGGCTGTGGCGGGCGACCCATGGCATCCAGGGACGGAGATGGTCGAGCGATTCTTCGATCATCCGGAACAGGGGATCGAAGTCGCTCTCCGCCTGCCAGCGCCGCAGGGCGAAGTCTCCGCAGTCGATGATCTGTTTCGGGCGCTCCATGACCGCAATCGTTTCCCGGCAAAGCGGATCACCGCAAATCAGATATCGGCGATGTCCAAGCCTCCTCAGGGTGTGTGGACCGTCCGGCCCTCCCACTCGCCCGGATCAGGAGGCCTTCGTCACCATCGGAGACCTCCTGCGGGACACGGCTGCCCCGCCCGAGACCAGCACCGCCCTGTACCGGGCCGCTGCTCGCATCCCCGGCGTCACCACGCGGTGGCGGTCCGGGGCGAGGTCGGGATCGGCCGGGGCCGGCAGCAGCCGGGCCAGTTCCTCGAGCTCGGCCCGCTCGCGCCGCTCGGGCTGGTACTCTTCGATGAACGGGCCGCAACGGTGCGGCCGCCTGGTATGTGTCCGTTGCCGGCAGGCGGTTCCTCACGATTCCTGCTGTGGCCGTGGCCGAGCTCGGCTTCGGCGAGTCTGCGCAGCCGTCCGCGGACGCGGGGACAGGCGGGAGCGGACGGTGCCCACCGGTATCCCGAGCACCTCAGCGGTTGCCGCGTAGCCCAGCCCGTTCCACACGCACAGGTGAACACCTCACGCTCGCTGCGGCGGAGCTTGCCCAGCGCGCGGGCTGCTGCCTTCAGCTCTTCGGTGTCGGTGATCCGGCCGACCACCTCGTCGGCGAAGTCGGGCATGGTCTCAGGCCCGCACGCTCACTACCTCGGTGTGCAGCTTCTCCGGCAGCCGCCAAGCCTCCAGGCCTCCAGACCTCCAGGAACGTCAACGACACCACGTCCTCGGCCGCAGCCCAGTTCCCGGTCACTCGGACGGCAGCGCGTACACCACCCGCGCATGCGCATCGAATATCCCGTCGAACGCAGCACGGTCCCCGGACCGAACCGCGCGACCGCACCGAGCGTGTCCCTTCATGCAGGTCCCTCAGCTCCGCGCCGAACGGAAGTCAAGACCGGCCGACCACGGATCCGACCGCCCCCAGACACCTCTTCCGCACTCCCCAGCAGCCGGTGCAACCGCGACTGACACCACGCGAACGCGCAGCAATCGCCATCGAACTCACCCCCAAACGCCGCGAGGCGCTCACCGGGAAGGGTGACGCGGAAAGGCCGCGGCACCAGTACCGGGGACGACGTTGCGCGACGCAGCGGCGCGGTGCAGGTGCGGAGCGGGCAGGGAAAGAGGGCCTTCGTTTTGTCCCGAGGGGCCGTCAGGTGGCTGTGCGAGGTGAGCGCGTTGCGCCTTTGGGAGGAAACCGCGTCGGGATGCGGCGCGCCTCCCGACGGAAAAGACTAAGGACACATCTTCCGTTCTGTTTGCCGCCCACTTGTGCGAGTGAGGTTCCCGATGGATCCGATTGGTACTGCCTGTTCGCCCCAAGGGATGGGGCAGGAGCCTGTCCCGCCCGATGCGGGCGGACACGACAAGGCCCTCGTCGGCCGGGGGCGGATACAGCGGGCACTGGCATGCTCAGCTGCGGGCATGCTGCTCACGGGCTGCTTCGCAGCCGGTCAGAACGGAGTCGGCGACCAGGGTGGACACCCCCCGGCTCAGAGCCAGGCATCTCTGACGGCGGGGAACACGAAGCCGACCAAGGCGCCGCACGGCAGCCTCGGCACGCGGGTGCCGGCCCCAGCGGATGTGAACAGTGCGCTCGCCCGTTCCCTCGAACCGATCCGAACACGGAGCGGTACGCAGGTGTCGGTCGCTGTTCTGGAGCCCAGGAACGGTCGCCGAGCGGTGTCCGGCTCGCAGGCGCACATCACGGCGAGCCTGGCGAAGGTGGACATTCTGGCCGCCCTTCTGCTGCATGCCCAGCGCGAGAGACGACCGCTCACCCAGTGGGAGGCATCGACCGCCGCCTCGATGATCCAGAGCAGCGACAACGACTCCGCCGGTGCCCTGTGGCGGCGTATCGGCGGCGGCCAAGGACTCAATGACGCCAACAGGACCCTGGGGTTGACCTCCACCCAAGCGGGACCGGGCCCCCACTGGGGCCTCACCCGGACCACCGCGGCAGACCAACTGACCCTGCTGTCAGCCGTGTTCGGCGACCATTCACCGCTGAATCGAGCCTCACGCGACGTGATCCAGACCCTCATGGGCCAGATCGACGCCGACCAGGACTGGGGGGTGTCCGCGGAAGGCAGCCGTTCGCAACTCAAGAACGGCTGGCTGCAGCGCAGCCAGTCCCAACGCTGGGCAATCAACAGCATGGGGCGGGTCACAGCACACGGGAGAACGTTCTACCTCGTGATCCTCTCCCACGGCAGCCGGAGCATGTCCCACGGCATCTCCGCCGTGGAGCAGGCAGCACACTCAGCCGTACATGCCCTGTGCAGTACTCCCTCTCCTGTGACCCCGATCATCCGCTGACCTCTGCCCCGCCGGCCCGAGGCCGCACCTCCTCTTTCGGAGAAGCGGAGAAGGAGGGCCTGGTGAGCGAGCCGCAACGGTCGTAGGGGCTGGAGGCGCGGCCGACGGCAGATGCGTGCGGTCGCGCTCGAGGTGCTGGGCAATCCGTACGCAGGTGGTGGAACCCCCACCTCTGGAAGCCGCACATCAGGGCCTGACGACGATGGCCGTGTCAACGCAATCGCCTGAAGGGCGCTTCGTTCCTCTGCCAGGGCGCCGACGCCCTGTGGCTCTACCGTGCTCGCGCGCCCAGTCGCTGCCCCAGGCCCTCTGCTCCAGGCCGTCCGAGACCGCCTGCAAGCCACCGTCGCGGCCGGCCACGACAACGACGACTCGGCGCCGTCGGCTACCTGAGGAAGCCGCCGTCGTAGTCCATCTGCAGGGGCATCGGCCGGGAAGTGGCAAGCCGGACCAAGCCGCGCGGGGCCGCGGGGCCGCGGGGCCGCGGGGCCGCGGGGCCGCGGGGCCGCAGGGCGGAGCGGCCACCGTCTCAGTGCGCGCGCGTGCTCGGAACCGGAATCCGGTCGGATTGCAGACCGGGCCTCAGACCTGTGCCATGCCGCTGTCCGTGAAGAGCTCCATGCCTGTGGTACTGCCGATCGCACGGGGATCGGCGATCCGCCCGCTCGGATTGATCCAGGGACCGGCGTCCAGCCGTGACCTGGACCGCTCCTTGCCCGGCCGGCGAGGACGTCAGTCCCGGTACCGGTCGGGGGTCAACGCCGCGTTGCTGAAGTCGATGTGCACCGCGACCAGTCGGCCGTCGTCCGCGAAGCCACCGTACGCCGGATAGCCGCCGTCGCCGTAGCCGGACTGATCAGCCACGACGTTCTCGGTGCGGCCGGGCAGCGGGGCGTTCCAGGGGGTGGGCCGCGAGGCCATGTCGTCCAGGAAGAACGACTCGAGCTGCTCCTCGTCCTGCTCGCAGAGCAGCGCGTAGGCACTCCAGTCGATGGCCGCGACCACTCCCCCGTCCACGCCGACGACGTCCATCTCGGATGGTTTCGCCGACGGGTCGTCGGTGGGCAGCGGACCCCGCCGCTGCTCGGGGAGGTCCGCCAGGACGACGCTCAGTGTGGCGTTGACCGTCCACGGTGTGCCGTTGTTGCGGGCGGTGTCGAACCGAGTGACCACCACCGCGTACTTCCCGGGGTCGACGGGGACTTTGAGCAGCGAGTCCGGGGCGGGGTAGCCAGGGTCGCCGAGTCCGAGCGCGCCGCTGGGCACGGACACATTGCCGATCCTGTGGACGGTCAAGGTGACGGGCCGCCCGGCGGCGTACCCCGGACCGGGGCGCAGTGCGGGGCTGGCCGCGAAGTATTCACTCACGGTCGCCGAGGATAAGGGGTCTGACAGGACCGGCCGTATGGGCCAACTGCCCTCCCCGCCCCTCGAAGCGGACCGGATCGACGGTTCGACACCGAGCGGACCGAGACGCAGTACGTGATCTTCGGCGGCGGCCACCGGCCCACCTACGCGTTCACCGATCCGGATGCAGCCCCGCGGCCGTTCAGCAGCCCCGCTCCTTGCCCCAATACTGAACGACGGCACACCCGCATTCCAGGCCAGCGGCTGAAGACCGGACTGCCGGTCAGCCTCCTCCCAGCAGAGTCCCGACCATGAGGTCCTGCTCGGCGGATCATGCCGATATTGAGATGCGGGCTGGTCAGGGCGGGCATAGGGTCGACGCCCGTGGAACCACTCAGTGAGAAACAGATCCGCTCGTCCTTCGTGAACTGCACCAAGGGCGAGGCCGCGCGGCTGCGGCTGCCGCTCGACTTCGCCGAACTGCCCTGGAAGGACCTGGACTTCCTGGGGTGGGTGGATCCGGGAGCGCCGCTGCGGGCACATCTCGTGCTCTCGCGAGCGCAGGGTCCGCTGGGGATCTCTCTGCGTGTTCCCTCCGTGAGCCGCACCAGTGCGGTGAAGTCCAGTCTGTGCCAGATCTGCCTGACAGGTCACGCTTCCTCCGGGGTCGCTCTGCTCGCTGCGCCCTTGGCGGGCGCCCGTGGCCGCGAGGGCAACACGGTCGGTATCTATGTCTGCGCGGACCTTGCCTGCCCCCTGTATCTGCGTGGCAAGCGGCAGCCGAAGCTCCGTTCCGGAGGGTACGAGGAGTCTCTGACCCTGGACGAGCGCCTCGCACGTATGTCGGGCAATCTGGATGCCTTCGCGGCCAAGGTCACCGCAGCGTGACTCCGGCGCCGGATGGCTGGGGGTCCTGGATGCCTGCCGGGTATCTCACCGTTCCTGAACCCCTCGCCGTCTGAGCGATCTCGGGCCTTCGCCGGGTGGGCGAAGACGCGGACGTGCCCGATGGCTGCGTCGAGTTCGGGGCAGGCAGCGCGGATCGCCTTCAGCCCGACGGCTTCGTGCGACCGGAGTTGCTCAGGGTGCGTCATGATCCTGCGCAGAGCCCGTCCGGGTTTGGGTATGGCCGACGGTGGAGGAGCTGTCAGGGTGCCCTGCTTCAGCCGGCGAATCCTGCTGTGCCCGGTCCTGTTGCCCGGCGATGAGACGGTGCGCGGCGACGTCGAGCAGCGCGCGGGGAGCAACTGCGCCGGTCTGTTTCGCGATGATGAGCGATGCCCTGGCGGCGGCCTGCCCGGTCTTCATCAGCGCTTCGTACGCGTGTGTCGGCATCTCGAACTGCCGGGGACGGGCGGGATGGAAGCGCATCCTGGGATCGAGGCCGGAGGGGCGGTGCTCGAGGGAGTCGGTGACAAGGCTGCCCTGGCGCGGCGCACGCCGACGGGCGAGGTGGCGGCCGGCCGGCAGCCGGGCCATCGTCGTCGTTCAGCGGGCAAGGCTGTTGGGGATCCGAGCCGCTCAGGCAGTGAGCGGCTCGGTCGTGCACCCTCTCGAGGGCAACGCGACTCAGCCGCTCGCGGTCCTCGCCGAGCCTGCGCGTGACGTCTCCCGGCGCGTCCGGTGCGTCCGTCGGCGGCGGAACCACACAACGCATGTCAACGTCCATCCCGACATCCGCAAGATCATGAACGCTGACAGAGGATCTGGCCCATGACTGGAACAGCTACCCGCTACCTCTACCTCGCGCGGCACGGTGAGGCTTCACCGGATGAAAGCAAGCTGACGGACAACGGCCGCCAACAAGCCGTGCTGCTTGGTGAGCGGCTTCAGCGCAACCCTCTCACGGCCATCTGTCACGGCCCGCTTCCACGAGCGGAGCAGACTGCCCAGCTGATCTGCGACCAACTCGACGGCGTCCCCTTGCAGCCGTCGGAGCTCGCTGGGGACTACATCCCCTACCTGCCGCAGAGAGAGGAACTGCCTTCGGATTCAGCCGACGCCATGCTCGCCCGCCTGTCCCAGTTCCCGGACGAAGAACGCCGGCAAGGTCCGCAGTTGGCTCAGACAGCTCTCACACGGTTCGCTGGACCTGTCGACGGTGACAAGCCTCGCCACGAACTGATCGTCACCCACAACTTCCTCATCGGCTGGCTCGTTCGAGCCGCCCTCGACTCCCCGAAGTGGCGCTGGATGGGCCTCAACCACGCCAACGCCGCACTGACCGTCATCCGGTACGCACCCGGACGGCCTGCTTCCGTACTCTTCTACAACGACATGGGGCACCTTCCCGCAGAGCTTCGCTGGACCGGCTTCCCGCCCGACCTCCACATCTGAGGCAGCGATCTACCCCTCGCATCGGCGCACCAGGATCCAGCGACACTCGCCCGGCTGAGGGATGCTCTTATGGATGTCAAGCGGCGGTTGTGAGGTGACTCGGGGCCGCTGCTGTGGCGTTGGTGGTGGTCAGGACGTGGAAGATCTCGCGGGCGATGAACCGCTTGAGGCAGCGGATGATCTCCTTCTTCGAGAGGCCTTCTTTGGTGCGTCGTTCCATGTAGGTGCGGGTGCGCTGGTCCCAGCGCAGCCGGCAGAGAACGATTCGGTAGAGGGCGGCGTTCGCGGCGCGGTCGCCGCCCCGGTTGAGGCGGTGGCGGTGGGTGCGGCCGGATGAGGCCGGCAGTGGGGCGACGCCGCAGAGCATCGCGAACGCGGCCTCGGAGCGGAGCCGGCCGGGGTTGTCGCCCGCGGTGACCAGCAGTTGGCCCGCGACGTCCGGGCCGACGCCGTTGAGCTCGCTCAGGACCGGGTTGATCTCCTGGGTGAGTGGGGCTATGAGCTCGTCCAGTTCGTCGATCTCCTGGCCCAGGTCGCGGTGGCGGCGGGCGAGGGAGCGCAGGGCGATCTTCGTCGCGGTGACCGGGTCGCCCGCCTGGCCGGGGCTGGGGCGGAATGCCGCGCAGATGGTCAGCAGGTCCTTGTCCTTCAGGTGCCGCAGCATGGTGCGGACCCCTTCCGGTGCGGTGATGATCAGGGTCTTGATCTGCCGGGTGACGTCGGCCCTTTGCTGGACCGCGCTGCGGCGGGCGACCCGCAGGGCCCGCAGGGCCTCGACGCGGCCGTCACGAAACTTCGGGGTGCCGGTGCGGCGTTCGGCCAGCGCGGCCCGGGCCGCTGCCTCGGCGTCGACCGGGTCGGACTTGCCCTGCCAGCGACGGGTCTTGCGGTCCGGGCGGTCGATCTCGACCACCGTCACGTCGTGTTCACGCAGGTGGCGGGACAGGCCCGCGCCGTAGGCTCCGGTGCCCTCAACTCCGACCAGGACCAGGACGCCGAAGGAGCGGAGCCAGGTCAGGAGCTTGCGGTATCCGAGCGCGGAGGCGGGGAACTGGGCCGAGCCCAGGACCCGGCCGGCCGCGTCGACCGCGGCCGCGGTGTGGGTGTCCTTGTGGGTGTCGACGCCGCCGGTGACCTCGACCTCATGCTGTGCCATCGTGGATCGTGCCGTCCTCTCCATTCGACCGGGCAGGATGGCACCCGTCGGCCGGGAGGGCGGACAAGACAGTGATGGGGCCTCTGGCCAGGCTCTTATGAAGTCACGCCCCCCGGTCCGGCGGATGCACGCGAGCGCCCCCCGGCCGGAGCCGACAAATCCCGTTGAGGACCCGAAGTCAGTCAGTCGGTGGGTCAGACCCCGCCGGGGAACGCTCACGTACATCCTCACTGTCAGTCGGGCTCACCGTCACCTCTCGGGTATGGCTCAACTTCTGTGGTGCATGCGCGCTGAGTGAGTACCGCGTGGACAAGACCCGCTGCCGCGGGGTCGGTCAGTCACTCACTGGTTGCCCGCACGGCGTCGCCCTTGAATGCGTCGTGCAGTCCCGCTGAAGGGCACCCGGTGATCAACAGCACCGCCTTCGAGCCAACATCGCCGCACCGTTGGCGGAAAGCCGACCGACACGCAACGTCGCCACAGACCCAGCCGTCTTACCGCGAGTACGTGTACTCAGCTCATAGTTGGAGGTAGGTCATGCGAAGGTTAACGACAGCAGCCGCGGCGCTCGCGCTGGCGGGTGCCGGGCTTGTGGGCACGGCCGGGGTGGCCGGCGCCGCGACCGGCCAGGTGGGGAAGGCCGCCTCGGCCAGCGCCTGCTCGACCGCCTGGGGCAGCGGCGGCAAGTCGGCCACGGACACGGACTCCAGGCCGCTGAAGAACATCAAGACCAGCCAGAACACCTGCTACGACCGTATGGTCTTCGACGTCAGTGGTGTGACGGGCAAGCTGGGCTACCACGTCGGTTACGTCGACAAGTTCCACCAGGACGGGTCTGGTGACCTGATACCGGTCACCGGCGGCGCCATCCTGCAGGTCTATGTGTCCGCGCCGAGTTACGACCCGGCGACCGGTAAGCCGACCTACGCCGGAAAGGCCGCGAAGGCGCTGCCGGGCGTGAACATCACCGGATACAAGACGTTCAAGGACACCAAGTTCGGGGCGAGCTTCGAGGGACAGACCCAGGTCGGCGTCGGCGTTCGCGCCAAGCTGCCGTTCCGGGTGCTCCAGTCCGGCGACCAGCTGATCGTGGACGTCGCGCACACCTGGTAACCCGGCGCAACGCCAAGGGCTGCCGGGCCGCACCGCTGGTGCGGCCCGGCAGCCCGGCTCCGAGCGAGGCGTGGTGGGCACCGGCGAGGTGGAGAAGATCGCCGTCGAAGCCGGCACTCGGCCGGCGCGCGACGGCACTGGTGCCGGTCAAGGCGTGCTGCCGGCCGCCCTTGCAGCAGCAGGAGCCGCGGCTACCCGCGCTCCTTCTCTGCCCCGCCGGGGCGCCTCACGCCACCATGGGCCGGTCCTTTGGGGTGACAGGGGCCGGGAGCACGGTGGAGCCGGTCAGATACCGGTCCGTGGCCGCCGCGGCGGCCCGTCCTTCCGCGATGGCCCACACCACAAGGGACTGGCCGCGTCCCGCGTCACCCGCGACGAACACCCCATCCGCCTCGGTGCGGTCTGACCGCCCGGCCCGCTCCACCGTCTCTGCCGCGAAGCCGGCGTCCCGCGCGAAGTTTCCCCGGCCGTCCAGCGTGAGCCCGAGCTGCTCCATCAGGCCGGTGCCCCTTGCAGGACCGGAGAAGCCGAGGGCGAGCAGCACCAGCTCCGCCGGGATCACCCGCTCGGTGTCCGACAGCGGCCTTCTGGCCTCGGGTTCCACTTCCGTCAGGCACAGCGCGTGCACGTGGTCGGTCGGGCCTCTTTCGAAGCGGAGGGTGGCGGAGGAGAAGACCCTCGGATCCGTGCCCTTCCGCCCCCGGGCCTCTTCATGGGCATGGGAGATCCGGTAGACCTTCGGATACGTCGGCCAGGGTTCGGTGTCCGTCCGGGCATCGCCCGGTTCCGGGTTGATGTCCAGCTGCACCACGGAGACCGCGCCCTGGCGCAGGGCGGTACCCAGGCAGTCCGAGCCGGTGTCCCCGCCGCCGACGATCACCACGTGCTTGCCCTCGGCGGTGACGGGGGGCGAGGCGTAGTCGCCCTCCCTGACCCGGTTGGCGAGGGTCAGGTAGTCCATGGCCTGATGGATGCCGTTCAGCTCGCGGCCGGGGACGGGGAGCTCCCGTTGCTCCGTGGCTCCGACGGCGACGACGACCGCGTCGTGGCGCCCTCTCAGCTCGGTTGCGTCGAGATCGCTGCCGACGTCCACACCCGTGCGGAACTTGGTTCCCTCTGCCCGCATCTGCTCGATGCGGCGGTCCAGGTACCGCTTCTCCATCTTGAACGCGGGGATGCCGTAGCGCAGCAGTCCGCCGATGCGGTCGGCACGCTCGTACACGGCGACGGTGTGACCGGTACGGGTCAACTGTTGCGCCGCCGCCAGTCCCGCGGGTCCGGAGCCGATCACGGCGACGGTCTTCCCGCTGAGCCGCTCCGGCGGTTGCGGTGACGCGTACCCGCGCTCCCAGATCTGGTCGGCGATGGCCTGCTCAACGTTCTTGATCGTCACCGGATCGGCATTGATGGCCAGCACACAGGCGTCCTCACACGGCGCCGGGCACAGCCGCCCGGTGAACTCGGGGAAGTTGTTCGTCGCGTGCAGCCGCTCGGCCGCTGCCCGCCAGTCGCCCCGGAACGCGTACGCGTTCCACTCGGGAATGAGATTCCCCAGCGGGCAGCCGCTGTGGCAGAACGGTATGCCGCAGTCCATGCAGCGCCCCGCCTGTTCGGACACGAGCGGGAGCAGCACCTGCCCCGCGTAGACCTCGTTCCAGTCGCTCAGCCGTTCCTCGACGGGGCGCGCCGGGACGGGCCGACGGGGGGTTCTGAGGAAGCCGTGAGGGTCGGTCATGCGCCGCCTCCAGCCCTCGCTCACGGTGCAATACGGCGTTCCGACCAGCCTACGCCCATTTTGTACCGATTTTGCCGGTCGGTGGACGCAAGCCGGAGCGATCTGTGACGCTCGCGCGGCCGGGCGCGACGACCCGCGGCGACTCGGTGTCCACATCCACAACCGGCGGACCGCAATGTGGAACGGCGATGTGGACCTCGCCGAGGAGATCATGTCTGCGGAGTTCACCCTGCGCCATGCCCAGGCAGGCACGGAGGCCTTCGACGATGCCCGTACGCCGCGGCAGCCCGCCCACCCTCATCACAGTCCGGCATCAGAGCCGCCTCGGACTCCGCTTCGCGGCCGAGGGTACGGCGGTCGTGGACCTCGACTCGCCGACGGCGCACCGACCGGCCCGGTCGCCCGCCCCTGTCGCCCGCCCCTATGGTGCGCGCTCACGGACGACGACGGCCGGACCATCGCCAGGAGCGGGGCGGACCCCCTCAGGGTCACCAGCGGCTTGATGAGTGAGGTCCGGTCCCTCTCCTCCGGTGCCGGCGGCCGCACCCTCTACCGTCAGGTCGCCCCCTGGATCAGCAGCGGGTCCGGACGAAGATCGCGGCGAGGCCGCGTGCCGCCCGGTAGGCGATAGCGAGTTTGGCGCGGCTGCGCGCGCTTGCTCGTAGTAGCCCTCAGACCAGTTGACCCTTGGCCTGCTTCCGCAACGAGCGGGATTTGCCATGGCGCGATCATGTGGCCCCGTCCGGCCCGGACGGGGCCGCGGCACTCCGCCTCAGGAGCACGCCGTACGCCCGCCTTGCGCCGCTGCTGAGGAGTCGTCCGGGTCGGCGCTTGCCCGACTCCCTGCCGATCATTGGGAGTTGAGGATCAGCTGGGTTGACACCTTCGGTGGTTGCCCTGTCAGAAGTCGAAGAACTGACACGCCGAGGTGACTGCGGGATGCCGGGTTCTGGCACACCGTCGACCCAGCGGGGGCCGAGGTCGTCAGTGGTCATTGCCGGTCGCCTCGGGGCGCTGCCCGACGGCCCGCGGACGGCCCCGTCACAGTCGGCGCTAGCCCGTTCGCCGCCCTTGTGGTGCTTCCTTCACCGCGAGGGTCTCTGCGCGGGTGACCTGCGTAAACGATCAAGCCGGAACAGGCCTTGCACCTGCCCGGGTGACACATGTGGCAGTACGTCAGGTTGCGGAGTTGACGGTCCGTCGGTTGCCTCGTGAACGGAGCACAGCAGAGGCGCCGCGCAGACAGGCCGGACACTGCTCCGTTGGAGGATCTTTATGCGTAACGCACGTGTCGTCATCGGTATCGGCCTGGTTCTCGGAGCCCTTGGTCTGTCCGTCCCGGCCGCTGCCGCCGCCGATGACTCAGGCATCCGCATCCACCCGGGGAACGCCTCCCCGGGCTCCACCGTCACCGTCACCACCACGGCTTGCGGCCCGGAGGTGACCTACGGCAAGGGCGAGTCGGAGGCGGCAGGGGCGTTCCACTTCTTCGAAGGTGACCGTAAGGGTGTGCTCACCGGCCAGTTCGAGGTACCGGAAGGGGCCCGGCCCGGCAGCGACACAGTGACCCTGAAGTGCCCACCGCGGACCAAGATCACGGACACGTACGAGATCACCAGCCGCCACCCGAGCGGCGCGGTCGACGCCGGCTTCGGAGCCGACGTCGACAAAGGTACCCAGATCGCCCTGGGCGGTGTACTGCTCGCCGGAGCCGCCGCCGGGAGTGTGGTCAGGATGCGCCGCCGCCCAAGCGGTGTCCGAATCTGACTCGCCGGCGTCCTGTCACGAACGGCCCCCGGACACCGCATCGGTGCCGGGGGCCGCGAGGGCCACACCCACCCCACCCCGCTGCCAAGCAGAGGCTCAACCTCGATGGAAACCGGGCACACGACCAGCGCCTCCCCACACTCCTTCATCCCTTCGGTCAAACTTCTGACCTGCGCACTGGTGGCGGGGGCCGTGCTGGTGACCAACGGGGCACGCGACGAGCAGCCACCGCAGCCACCGGCTGCCCAGGCCTTCTCCGCCCCTGTACGGCCGGCTCCCAGCCGTACGGAGGCGGCCGCGCTCCCCGCCGTCCAGCAACTGCCCCCGTCGGATCCGGTCTGGCTCCGGATCCCCGCCATCGGCGTGGCCGCCCCCATGGCAAGACTCGACCTCGACGCGGCGGGGGCACTACAACCACCGCCCGCCGACACACCAGGCCTTGCCGGCTGGTACGGCGACGGCACGGCTCCCGGCTCGGTAGGGACAGCCATCACCACCGGGCACGTGGACACGCGTGCCGGCCCCGCCGTCTTCCACGACCTCGGTGCGCTGACCAAGGGCGACATCATCGAGATCAGCCGGACAGACCTGCGCACGGCCGTGTTCGCCGTGTACGCCGTGGAGGTCTACGACAAGAGGAAGTTCCCGGACGAGAAGGTCTACGGCAGTTCCGACCTGCCGGAGCTACGGGTGATCACCTGCGGCGGAGGCTACTCCCGTCACACCGGCTACCGGGGCAACGTCGTGATCTACGCGGCACTCACCGCGGTGAAATAGCCCACCGGCCCACTGCCGGAACCTCTCCGCGGACTCGGCAGGCGCCTCCTCGTCCCACGCCCCACGCCCCACGTCCACGCCCCACGTCCACCGGACGTCGTCGCACTCCTCGGGACGAGGATCGTGTCGTACGAGTCTTCCTCGCCGACTCTTGGGACGACGCGCCCGCCGACACGCTCCTGAATGTGGGGACGATGAAGGGGCCGGACGGGGCTCGTGCCCGGGCGGCCCCCTCCCCTGTGACGGGTGCTACTTCGGGGCGACCCAGAGCTGGCGCTTGTTCGTGTTCGCCGTGTACAGCTGGATCTTGGTGCCGTTGGTGGTCCTGCCGCCGCTCACATCGAGAACCTTGCCCGATGCAACGTGCACTATCTGGCCCTTCGCATTGACCGACCACCGCTGCGCCGGCTGGCCGGTGCAGTCGTAGAGGTCGATCTTGTTGCCATCAGTAGTCGCGTTGCGCGCGTTGTCCAGGCACTTGCCCAACGCACGCAGCGTGCCGTCCTTCCCCAGGATCCATGACTGTGCCACCGAGCCGTTGCACGTGTAGAGCTGGATCTGCGTGCCGTTGGCCGCCTTCCCGCCCTTGACGTCGAGGCACTTGTTGCCGAGACCGGTCACCTTGCCCTGCGCCGGCAGCGCCGCGCCGGCACCGGCGGCGAGGTAGCGCAGACCCTGCATGTCGAACTGCTGGACGTAGGTGCCCGCGCGCTTGTCCTGATACGCAGCGGCAGGCGTGCACATGACCGGGTTCTGGCCGGAGTCGCTGCCCTTGACGCAGTCACCCCTCGTCGCGCTGCGGTTCGCGTGCGTCAGCCCCAGCGTGTGCCCGAGTTCGTGGCTGATGTGGTTCCGCATGAACGTGTCACCCCTGGAAGGCACGGGTTTGCCGTCTGTGGTGAAGAACTCGCTGTCGATGTACGCGTGTCCGCTGGTCACGGTGGCGGGGAGAGACGAGGAGGTGAGACCGCAACTCAGATTCGGGCTCCCCGACCCGTCGCGGACGATCTTCCATCCCTTGTTCCCGCCGTCCGCGGGTGGCACACACGGACGCTTCAGAACACCGACGACCACCTCGCCCTTGGGCCTGACATAGTCCCAGCCCACCGGCTTGGTATCCACGGTGACGGGCAGGTTGGTGACCCGCTGCAGGTCCGCAGCCGACGCCTTCACATAGCGGGCCAGCCAGTCCGCGGACTTCTGGTCGTAGAACTTGATCGTGTAGCCGGTCTGCAGCCACTTGGTCGCACCGTTCAGCTTCCACCCTTCGCCCTGGGGCGGCGCGGCTGCGGCCATCCTCGACACGGATGCCGCATTCAGCGACATGACCCCGTTCTTGAAGGTCGTCCCGTCGGTGTCGGAGGTACCGAAGTCCCCCGCATCGGAGCCGTCCGCCCCCGTGCCCTCCCGCGCCTCAGCCGAGTGCGCAACCTCCGGCTCCTCGTCCTGGGAGCCGAACGCACTGGACGAGATCTGCAGACTCCCCACGATCGCCGCCACGGCGCACGTGGCGACAATGGATATTCGACGCTTACCTGTAAATCGCAAGTCCCCGTTGCCCTTTCACCAAAAACGCTTCTCGACCCCCGCATTCACCAGTCGGCGCCCGGGAGTCGATCAGATGATAGAGGAGCTCCCCTGAACAGGCGTGTGTGGCCAGCCAGTTGACACCCCAGGTCAACGCCGTGCAGGTCCCCCGGGCCGTGGAGACGCCACCTGACCGGCAGCGCACCTGCGTGAGCCTGCACTTCCTGCGCCCCCGCCGGTCCCCCGTGCGGCGCAGTCACCAGTCCCCTGCCGAACGCACCAACGTCGCCGGGGGACGACGGAGTCCGTGGATGATGCGGAGATCAGGCGCTGGGGGCCGTACGCCGTGTGAACCACATCGCAGGCGGGCGGCTCCGACCAATGGCCGCCCAACTGCTGGACTTCGCGCACGACCGCGGCCCTACGGGTCCGAAGTGAGGGGACTCGCTCAGCGTGCAGGTGTGAGGAACCCGTCGACCACACGGCGGGCCTTGTCCGCGGCGTCGTTGTCGCCGAGGCGCAAGGCGATGTTCGCGGCGGTGAGCACCGCGTCGATCTGGAATGCCGCGAGGTCGACGTCCAGGTCTGCGATCTCCCCGGTGTGGACGGCTTCTTGCAGTTCGCCTGTGATGGCACCGAGCCAGTCCCGGTGGTGGCCGACCAGCGCGTCACGGACCTTCCCGGGCCGGCTGTCGAAGTCGGCGAGGTTCGCCGTCCAGAAGCAGCCGCCGGGAAAGAGTGGCGCCTCTACGTAGGCGATCCAACGCTCGGTCAGCGCACGCAGCCGGGCGACACCGCGAGGGGCGGACGACGCGGGGTGGACGACCGCGTCAAGGAAGGCCGCCCGTGCGGACTCGACGGCGGCGACCTGCAGTCTTTCCTTCGTCCCGAACAGCGTCTGGACGCCGCTCTTGCTGAGCCCGAGGTCGGTGGCGAGGCGGCCGATGCTGAGCCCGTTGAGCCCCTCGAGCGAGGCCACGTCGGCGGCGTAGCGGGCGATCGTCTGCCTGGTCTGCGCGCCGCGCAGGAGGCGCCGGTCGGTCGTCCCCGCGCCCACGTCGGCGCCCAATCGCTCCGCTGGCTCACTCACGTCCTCATCCTGCCACACTCTTGCATTGAACGTACGACCGGTCGTACGTTTACTTTATGACTGCCACCGCAACCTCCCTCACCGAAGAGTCCGACCCGTTCTGCCTGTTGCCGACGAGCGCCGCGAAGCTCCTCGCCGACGCGCCCTGGCGCCGATTCGCGGTGATCGGCGACAGCCTCTCGGCGGGGACCGGAGACCCAAGTCCGGGCTACACCACCCTGGGATGGGCCGATCGTGTCGCCGGCATCCTTCGCCGCGTGCACCCCGGTCTGGCCTACCTGAACGCCGCGGAGATCGGGGCGACGACCGCCAGAACACTGGCGGCGCAGGCGGACCGGATGGTCGCGTACGGCCCGGACCTGGTCCATGTGCCGTGCGGCGCGAACGACCTGTTCCATCCCGAGCCCGACTTCACGGAAATCGAGCAGACGTTGCGGCGCGTGTTCGAACTCGCCGCAGGCACCGGCGCCCAGCTGACGGCCTTCACGCTGGGCAAAGCCTTCGTAGTGCCGAAATTCCCCAACTGGCCGGACAGGGTGCGCAGGCTCAACGCCATCACCTGCCAACTGGCCGCAGACCACGATGCCGTGCTCGTCGACATGTGGGACCACCCGGTCAACTCCCGGCCGAACCTGCTGAGCGCCGACCGCATCCACTTCTCCACCTCGGGCCAGGCCGTGTTGGCCGCCGAGGTCGTCAAAGCACTCGCGGCCGCGCTCGACACGAATCAAGGAGATATCGCGTGAGAGACGTCGATGAACCCGTCCGAAACCGAACCACCGCGCCACCAACCGCAGCCCCCACACCGTGGCCGGCGGTGTCGATCGTGCTGGTCGGCGCGTTCATGGCGGTCCTCGACTCCTTCGTCGTCATCGTGGCCGGGCCGGCGATCCAAGCCGACCTCGGCGCATCCGGCAGCGAGCTGCAATGGATCCTGGCCGGCTATCAACTCTCCTTCGCGGTGTTCCTCATCACCGGCGGCCGCCTCGGCGACATACAAGGGCGCAAACGCATGTTCATCGCCGGCATGACGCTGTTCACCCTGGCATCCGTCGCGTGCGCCGTCTCACCAACGGCGGCCTGCCTCATCATGGCGCGTCTCGTCCAGGGCCTGGGAGCCGCGTTGATGCTCCCCCAGGTCTACGCCGTCATCACCGTGCTGGTCGGAGAGAAGGACCGGCACCGGGCCTTCGGCGTGCTCGGAGTTGTGATCGGGCTCGCCACCATCGGCGGCCAACTCATCGGCGGTCTGCTGATCGGCGCCGACCTCTTCGGCTCCGGCTGGCGACCGGTGTTCTGGATCAACGTCCCGATCGGGCTCATCACCGTCCTGCTCGCGGCCAGACACCTGCCGGAATCCCGGGCGGCACTCGCCCGCAGGCTCGACATCCCCGGAGTCGTGGTCCTCAGCGCCGCACTGTTCCTGCTCTCCTTCCCGCTCATCCAGGGCCACGAAGCGGGCTGGCCCCGGTGGGCGTGGGCCTGCCTCGCCGCAAGCGCCCTCGGCTTCGCTCTTTTCGTCCATATCGAACGCAGGACCGGCCATCGCGGCGGCGACCCCCTCCTGAGGATCTCCCTCTTCGCCACGCGGTCATTCTCTGTCGGCATCGTCCTTGTCCTCGCCCTCTACGCCGTCCTCACCTCCTACTACCTCGTCCTGTCGATCGCACTGCAAGACGGACTCGGCATGTCGGCCCTCGAGGCCGGACTGGTCTACACCCCGGCGGCGGTGACCTTCTTCGTCTTCAGCATGATCGCGAGCAGGCTCGTGCCGAAGCACGGCCGCCGCGTCCTGGAGATCGGGGCGATCGTGCTCGCCGCCGGCTACGCGTCAACCGCGATCGTCTTGGCCGGCGGCCTCCCGTTCAAGCCAGCGGTGGTCATCCCGACGCTCATGCTGCAAAGCGTCGGTGGCGGACTGCTCATCACCCCGTCGCTCAACGCGGTCCTGAGACGTATCGATCCCAGCGACGCGGGCATCGCCTCGGGAGTCCTCTCCACCGCCCAGCAGGTCGGCGGCGCACTCGGCGTCGCCATCATCGGAGTCGTGTTCTCCAACTCCTTCCATCCCTCCACACAAGACAGAACCGAGCCGGCAGCGCACGCATTGGCGATGTCCTCCCTATCCACCCTCATCGCCGCGATCGCGGCGACCGTCCTGGTGTACCTGCTACCCAACAGCCCACACGCTGCCACCGACACGAAATGAGGGCGCGATCAGCATGGGGACCCGATGACGAGTGGACGGTGCGGAGCACGTCCGGTCCTTCGCCTGCCTTGTGCACGAGCGCCAAGGTGAAGGCCAACCCGACCCGCCATCGGCGCAAGACCAGCACCCCGCCCAGAAGCCACCGGCCACCTTCCATACTGAACACGTTCAATTTCTCATGGGGTAGGGGTATTGATGACGACTTCAGGGGCGAGACGGGTTCCGGCGCTCGCCGCCGTACTGGCATGGGCTTGCGTGGCCTGCGCCGGCACGGGAGGAGAAGCTGCCCAGATAGAGCAGTCAATGCTCGTGGGCAGCTGGACCAACGAAGCCGGCGCACGTCTCGACCTGGAAGCCGACCGCCGCATGACCGGGAAGGAACTGCACAGCGCCACGCCGGGAGGCACATCGTGCCCTGACACGACAGTTGGGCGGTGGAGCTTTTTCAGTCCCCCGAACGATGCGGGCACCTCAATTGCCGATGAAGCCCTCACCAGCGGTGACAACATCGCCCTGAGTATCGACGACCCGGGAGACAGCTGCCTCGTATCAGCCCAAGTGCGGCGGAACGAGCAGGGATTCAACCTCTGTCTGGTCCAGGACCCCGATATCAGTTGCTCTGCCGAACAACTCCTCCGCCCGAATCCTGGGCGCTGACACGGCGAGTCGGCGGGCAGAGGAGCGTCCGTGCTGCGCCGGCACCTGGGTGAGCGGCGGGACGACGTAGTGAAGGAGACAGGGGGGCGATTCCAGTCCCACCCCTACGAACGGGCGGGCTGGTTGGCGATCAGCAGAGTGGTGCCGGCCGGGCGGAAGCCCAGGCGGGCGTAGATACGGGCAACGGCCTCCTCCCCGTAGGCGAGGAAGATGGTGCGCACGCCATGGTCGCGGGCATGGGCGGCCAGGGCCGCCGCGACGGCGGCGGCGAGGCCCTGCCGGCGGGCAGTGGGAAGGGTGCCTATACCGCCGATCTCGGTAGTGCCGATTGCCGGGTGGTAGTGGCCCACGGCGAGCGGCGTGCCGTCAGCGGCGAGGGCAGCGACGACCGTCTTGTGACCGGCGCGGATGGTGGGGCGGATCGTTGCGACCGTGCCGTCCGCCGTGAGCTTCTCGGCAGCCGCCGCCAGTTCCAGGCGCCCGGCAGAGCCGACTGCGGTGCCCTCTTCATCGAAGGCCAGGTGGGGGACGGCGAGGGCGGCAGGCAGAGCCGGGTCGTCGGCCTCCAAGGCGCGGATCGTGACGCCTTCGGGCAGGGCCTGCGGGGGCAGTACGTGGTGGGGGTCGAGGGTCATCAACGGGCGTTCCGTCACCGGAAGGCCCGCGGCCTCGATGCGGGCGCGCAGCGATGGAGCCACCTCGGCGAGCCACTCGAAGGCCTCCGGCACGCCGAGCTCACGCTGCCGGGAGCGCACCCGGGCGATGTCGGCCGTGGTGACCGTCGCGGATCCTGCCGATGTGGGCTGAGCGTGGTTCGGGCCGCCGTAGTACGGGGCGCCTGCTGCCTTTCGCACGAACAGGCGCAAGGGGCCGAACTCCTCCGCGTCGGCGAACATCAGCGGCACGGTGGCGTAGTACCGCTCGATGCAGGCACGCAGGGACAGATCGCTCACGCAGTGCATCCCATCACGGGCCGGCGCCGCACTGCATCCGCGTTTCGGCCCCGGTGAGAGCCGGCGGCGGCTGTCATGAGTCCAGGATCCTGGCCGCGAAGGCCGCCAGGTGGCTTCTCATCTGCTCTGGGGTCATGTGCTCCTGGCCGGCGAGGTGTTCGACGAGGTCCGCGCGGGTGGTGGCCAGCAGGGCGTGTGCGGTGAAGCCGCTGTCGGCCATGCCGGGCAGCCGTCGCAGCGTGCACTGAAGCGTGGTGTGCCACCACGCGTAATGATCCGCCTGGTAGGGGCTGGCGCTGCCGGCTTCTTCCAGGGCCAAGGCGAGATGGCGGTTGTCGAGCTTGAACTGCAGGACGGCGTCGAGCAGTGCCAGTACCCGTTCGCGCGGCTCAGCAGTGGGGCCGAGGGGTGCCGGTCCCGCCTCGACGGCCTGCCGCAGCGGTTCGATCCGCCTCTCGACAAGGACGCGAATGAGGCCAGTACGGTCGCCGAAACGGCGAAAAAGGGTGCCTTTGCCGACACCGGCCGCCGCCGCGACGTCGTCCATGGACACACTTCGGGGGCTCTCGCTGCGAGCGAAGAGATCGTCGGCTGCAGCCAAGACGGCCTCGCGGTTGCGCGCCGCGTCCGCGCGCTCCTTGCGTGGGGTCATGACCTCTCCGTTTGCATAATCGGACCGCCAGTCCGTATTCTAAGTGGACTCACAGTCCGAATCATAGAGGATGGAGAGCCCGCAATGATGACTGTCCCCATGGCACCTGCGGATGTGTACCGTCACAGCCTGCGCCTGTTGCTGGCCAAGGACATCGACGGCTGGGTAAGGCTGTGCGACGAGAACGTGGTCTTCGAGTTTCCCTTCGCCCCGCAAGGCTTTCCCACAAGGCTGGAGGGCCGGGCGTCCGTCGCCGACTACATGCGGGACTACCCCGAGCACGTCGACCTTCGAGAGATCCCCTTCCTGAAGATCCATCAGACCACCGATCAGGACACGATCGTGGCTGAGTGGCGCGGTGTCGGCCGCATCGTGGCCACCGACGCGCCCTACGACATGCCCTACGTCGCCGTGGTATCGGTCGGCGACGGCCTGATCACCCACTACCGCGACTACTGGAACCCGTCCGCCATCCCGGGCGCCTTGAACGATGCAACGTTCTTCCCCACCACGCGATAACGGAGACAGAGATGACTGACCGCACCACCTTGGTCACCGGGGCCACTGGCAATACCGGCAGCCGCATCGTGTCCCGACTCACCGCACTCGGCCGCCTGGTCACCGCAGCCAGTCGCCGCCCCGCCGCACGGGACGGTGTCAGGGCCGCGCGCTTCGACTGGTACGACTCGGCTACCCATGCTGACGCTCTGCACGACGCGGACCGGGTGTATCTGGTTCCTCCCATCGGCGAACCGCACCCGGCGGCCGTCATGCTGCCCTTCCTCCGGCAGGCCCGTGCGGCCGGCGTGGAGCGAGCGGTACTGCTCAGCTCCTCGGCCATCCCGGCAGGAGGGCCGGGCGTCGGCCAGGTGCACGCGGCGCTCGCCGATCTGTTCGGTCAGTGGGCGGTATTGCGGCCGTCCTGGTTCATGCAGAACTTCACCGACCAGCACGTGCACGCGGACAGCATCCGCGACGACGGCGTCATCATGTCCGCGACCGGTACGGGCCGGGTCGGCTTCGTCGACGCCGACGACATCGCGGCGGTCGCAGTCAGCGCTCTGACCGATGAGCCCGCACCCAATACCGAGCTGATCATCACCGGGCCGCAGGCGCTGAGTTACGAGGACGTCGCGGCCATCATCACCGAGGTCAGCGGCAGGCCCGTCTCCCACCGGCCGCTCACCTACGAGCAGATGCGCGACCATCTGGCCACCGACATGCCCGAGGAGTTCGCCGTGCTGCTGGCGGGCCTGGACCGCTCTATCTCCCAGGGGGCCGAAGACCGCATTACCGATACTGTCGAACGCGTCACGCGACGCCCGGCCCGCAGCTTTCGCGAGTACGCCGAGGACGTGATGCCGTAGACGGGGTCAGGTTCTTTCACCGTCTTCTTTCACCGTCCCGTCTCACCGCCGCGTACGGGAAGCCTCGTCATCACCGAATGTCTGCGCCGCACCGCCGACTGCGGATCCTTCCGGTGCGACGCCGGCAGGTGGCTCAGCGCCGCAGCCTTGAAAGGATGAGGACATGAGCGTAGCGCTGGAAGCTTCCCGGAGCACTGGCTCCCGAGTCCTGGTCCGGCGGTAACAGCCTTACCAGTGCTGGCCGTTGCTTCACGCGCACGGCGCCCCCCTGCGCTCGCGGGTCGTGGAACACGTCCCACCGGCCCAGTCCGCACCAAGGACGGCGAAGTCACGGTCCGGTTGGAACCTGCGCACTTTCCATGGTCTCCGCGTTCGACCTGCTGTTCGAGGTGATCACACTGCTCGTCAACCAAGAGGTCGACAGCACCGTTGCCGCCACGCACCATGCACCATGCACTTGGCATGCTCGGGGTGGTCCTTCTCGCCGCCACCGCCCGCTCCCACCGGCCCATCACCTGTGCCCGATGCGGTGGCGTGCACGATTCAACGGCCAGGCCGGAACCATCCCTGGCCCCCGCCGTGCAGAGCTCGCCGCCTACGCCGGAACCGTGGCATTCCTCCCGTACGCGGGGATGAAGCTGACCTGGGCGCTGGACGGGACCTTCGCCGGGACGAGCGGCGCGGAGATGCTCGCGATCTCCAAGCACAACGGAGCTTCCGGGCTGTGGCTCACCTTGCAATCCTGGGGCCTGGACGCTACCGCCCTGCTTGCCGCGCTCGGCGTGTTCCTGATCTTCGGGCTGGTCCGACCCTGGGGCCAAGTCTTTCCCCGTTGGACCTTCATTCTGCACGGCAGGAGAGTGCCACGCCGGCTGCCGCTCACCCCGGCACCCATCGGCGCTGCGACACTCGCACCGTACGGCTCGATCAGGGTCTGTTACACCGCCCTTGGCACGCCCGGCGTGGTGACTTTCCCACGCGGCGATTTCCCTTCCTCCGCGGACGCCCTGCTCATGAGCTGGATCGGCCTGGGCGCGTTCGCCGTCTACGGCGTCGCCCTGCTTGCCGCCACCCGCTCCTACTGGCTCCGAACCCGCCCCGCCTACAAGAGCAACCCGTTGATCTCATAGTCGCGCACACAACTCCTGGATGCCTGGAGCTCTCGCGACGGGCATCAACGCACAGTCCCATCCGCGGCGAGAAGGGAACCACCCGCGACAAACGTCCGGTCCGCCGCGACGCCTCGGCTTCGGGACCAGTGACCGCGTCTGCGGCGCGTGCGGCCTCAGCGATGCCGGCCGGCACGGGCAGCATTATCGCGTCGGTGAACACGCCGGTGCGGATCACCCCTGCACGTCCGGGAGTCCCGCTTCCAGCAGCGGGCTGCGGCAGCGGCGCGCGGGCCAGAGGCCTGTCTTTCGGATCAGGCCTGAACCGTCACCACAATCTTGCCCGTATGGGCGTTGGACTCCATGAGGCGGTGGGCGTCCGCGATGCGCTCCAGACCGTCGAAGGTCTCGGCAACCACCGGCGCCAGCGTCCCGCCGCTCAGTCCCGACCCGATGAAGGCGGAGGTGCGGCGACGGAAGGCCTCGGTACCGGCCAGAGCGCCGTTGTTGTAAGCGCGGACCGTCAACGGCCAGTTCATCGACAGCTCGATCGGGCGCGGGTCAAGGAACCCGTAGAGCACCGCCGTGCCGCCGGGCGCGAGAGCGTCGCCGAGCGCTGCGAAGCCGGGGCCGCCGATGGCGTCGAAGGCGACCTCGGCACCCCTGCCATTGGTGAGCCGCCTGACCTCCTTCACCAGGTCCTCGGAGTCCGTGGTGATGACATGAGCAGCGCCCAGGTCCAGGAGCTGCTGCCGCTTGGCCTCGCCGCGTGTGGCCACGATCGGTACGGCTCCGAGCCGTAGCGCAGTCTGGATCGCCGCCGTGCCGACCCCACTCGACCCGGCCGTGATCACCACATGGTCGCCGGCAGCCAGTTCGGCGGCCTCCACCAGGCCGCCGTACGCCGTGGAGTACGTCAGCCACACGGCGGCGGACTCCACCGCGCCCACCCCCTCCGGCCTGCGGACCACCGACTCCTGGGGCAGAACCACCCGCTCGGCGTACACCCCGTGGACGCCGAAGTCGAAGTTGGCAGCGGCCATCACCGGATCGCCGGGTGCGTACGCCGTCACGCCCTCGCCGACTGCCTCGACCACGCCTGCGGCCTCGTAGCCGAGCCGGGAGGCGGGGAGCGTCGGAGAGTAGTAGTACGCCCCCGTGCGAAACAGCGCCTCGGCCCGGTTGAGGCCGATCGCCTCCACCCGGAAGAGGACCTCACCGGGGCCGGGGCCGCCCAGCGGCACGTCCTCGACCTTCAGGACCTCAGGCCCCCCGAGCTCGTGGAAGAGAACTGCCTTGGTGGAAGAAGAAGTTGTCATGGGGACGACCGTATGCAGCCGACGCGAGACGATCCATGTCCACAGAGCTTCTCTTTCTGTCCCAACGTCTTGCACTACAGGAGTACGGTGCAGGTTCATGGACGTACTCAGCGATGCGATCGCGGCCATGCGGACCGGACGCCCCCACTCCTCCCGCACGGTCAAGTCGGCCCCCTGGGGCGTACGGTTCCCTGCCTCCGACGGCGCCGGATTCCACGTGGTCCTCCAAGGCACGGCCTGGCTGCTGCGCCCCGGGGCCGCCGATCCCGTCCGGCTCGGTCCCGGCGACGTCGTCTTTCTCGCCCACGGATACGGTCACGGGCTCGCCGACGCCCCCGACACCCCCCTCCAGGACGCCGAACTGGCGCCCGACGGGTCCTGGCCGGCACTGCCCGATCCTGGGCCGGCCTCCGGCGAGAGGACACTTCTGCTCTGCGGGGCCTACCAGTTGAGTCGCGCCCGGGCGCACCCCCTGCTCTCCGAACTGCCGCCGTTCGTCCACATCCCGGCACGCGTCGGGACGTACCCCCGGCTCCGCGCCGCCGTCGACCTGCTCGGCGCCGAACTCGCCGACCCCAGCCCCGGTTCCGACTCGATCGTGCCCGCCCTCCTCGACACTCTGCTGGTGTACCTGCTGCGCACCTGGTGGATCCAGGAGCGCCCGGAGAGAACAGGGGGAACAGGGACAATGTCGGAACAGAAGCGGATGGAGGGGCCCGGGGGCTGGGCGGGCGCCCTGCGCGACCCGGCCGTCACGGCCGCGCTACAGGCCATCCACCGCGAGCCGTCCCGCCCCTGGACGGTCGAGGAGCTCGGCGCCGAGGCCGGCCTGTCCCGGGCAGCCTTCGCCCGCCGCTTCACCACCCTGGTCGGCCAGCCGCCTCTGGCGTACCTGACCTGGTGGCGCATGACGACCGCGGGCCGCCTGCTCCGCGAGGCCGACACCCCGCTGCGCGCGGTGGCCGAACGCTCCGGCTACACCTCGGAGTTCTCGTTCGCCAAGGCCTTCAAGCGCGAGTACGGCATGCCCCCGGGCCAGTACCGCCGCCGAGTGTCGCGCACGGGCTAGTGTCCTGCGCCTGAAATCCTGGCGATACATTTCGCTGGTGAGTTGAGGCTGCCCTTCAATCGAACCGGATGTGCTTGGCTCCTGTCCAAGCCCGCCGCAGGTGTCCTTGCAGAGTGCCGTCCGTGTTCGGCTTGAGGGTCAAGCCGACGGAGGCAGCGATGTGATCAGCGACCTGCGGGACGGTGATCCGATCGGTCCACACGTGCTCCGCGAACTCCGGCATACGCAGACGCTCCAAGCACAGGTCGAGCTTCGACACAGCGAAGCTTTCCCGACGCAAGGGAGCGTCCTTTCCCGCGATGAGCTGCATGGCGTGACCGAAACCTCGCTCGCGGAGTCGTCTCAGAACGGTTCTTCGGTCGGCCAGCAGGGCGAAGTGCCGGACATCATGACCACGTGCCCGCAGTTGGCCAACGGTGTCTTGGAAGTAGCCCGGCTCCACGATCGTCATGGGCACGATCACGGTCCCGTCGTACTTGGTCAGGGCCAGATCCAGCACCTCGTAGACGGCCTGCCGCCAGGAATGGAGGTCCTGAAAGTCGCCACGCAAGGACGGAGGCAGCATCCGCTGCAGACCGAAACCAGCGTGCTCAGGATCGCAGATGACGCTACCCGGAAGCCGCCGCTGAATCTCGTATGCGGTCTGCGTCTTGCCGCCACCGAATGGCCCGTTGATCCACAGAAGCATGCACAGACACTACGCCAACTGCCGAGTGACATCCGGGCACTGCGTCCTACGCCGCCGTCCCAGGTTCGTGAGTTCCATAGACCTTCTCAAGGGCGACATGGTGTGGTCCCCACGCCTACGGGAGCCGCTACCCCGCCGGCTGCCGGACCTCGCACGCCGGTCGTGGGCGGAGCAGCGACAGCCGTCATGGCTCACGCCTTCATCCTCTGAACCGTGATAGCGAATCGCGGCACAGCGTCATCTGAACGGGGCGGCGACGTCCACCGCCACGTGGGCGACCATGACGAACCACCGGTCCTCGCTCCTGGCACAAGCCGCAGGTGATGGGCTTGAGTAGGTCCCGACCCTGCTACGGGGCCTGGCAACCGGACGGGTCCGGCAATCGCGGCGTGGTGGGCGAAGTGCGCGATCCCGTTGCGGGACTCAGTGGATGGGTGATGCCATCGACGCGGCTACTCGAACCGCGCGGTGTCGCCTGCCCCTCGGCGTACGATCTCGAGGTCGCCGCCGGAGAAGTCGATGACCGTGGTCGGCTCGGTGCCGCAGTCGCCCGAGTCGAGCACAACGTCCACCACGTGGTCGAGCCGTTCCTTGATCTCCCAGCCCTGTGTCATCGGCTCGTCCTCGTCGGGCAGGAGCAGGGTGCTGGAGAGCAGTGGCTCACCGAGTTCGGCGACCAGAGCCTGAGCAACGGCATGGTCGGGAATCCGGACTCCGACCGTCTTCTTCTTCGGGTGCAGCAGCTGGCGTGGCACCTCCTTCGTCGCGGGGAGGATGAAGGTGTAACTGCCGGGCGTCGCTGCCTTGATCGCGCGGAACACATCGTTGTCGACCTGCACGAACTGACCCAGCTGCGCGAAGTTCTGGCACACAAGGGTGAAGTGGTGACGATCGTCGAGGTTCCGGATCGACCGGATTCGGCCGATGCCGTCACGACTGCCCAGCTGGCATCCCAATGCGTAACAGGAGTCCGTGGGGTACGCGACGAGCGCGCCGGAGCGGATGCTGTCCGCCACACTGCTGATGGTGCGCCGCTGAGGATTCTCGGGATGCACGTCGAAATACTTCGCCATCCGCCGAGCCTACGTGATCAGGACATCCGCGCTCAGGTGACCAGGACAGCGGCTTGGTCAACCCGGACGACACCGCGGGAGCAGATCAGGACCGCGCTGCCGACCGGCCGCTTCGGCTGTTGGCCGGGGCGGCATCGACCGGACCACAGTGTGACCTGGGGTTCTTGGGTGTTCTCACGGTAAGCGGCTTCGGCAGGATCGTCCGTGGCCACCTGGCCGGTACGGCGCAGGAAGTGCAGGATGTGCAGGATGTGCAGGACATCATGGCGTTCAGCGTCCAGCACGGGATCCGCCCGCTGACCGAGATCGTGTCGCCGGACCAGACGGCCGAGGCCTACCAAGGGATGACGTCCGGCGCCGCCCCGTTCCGGATGGTGCTCACCCCCGCTGATGCTGCGCGTGCCGACTGATCATCCACCTGACTCAGACCGCGTGCTGGTACTCGTGGAAGGTCCGCGGTAGCCCACTGTTACCGCGTGGGTACCGCAGAGCGCTGCACCTCGGGTCTGGATGCCGCACCGGAACTGGCGGATCGCGCTCTTGCGGCCGCCGCTCCCCGGCAGGGTGTACGCCGTCTCGGGTGCCAGTGGGTCTTCGGCGGAGTGCCGGGTCCACCCTCGGCCTGACCAGGAACGGCTCCGGCCGGGCGACAGCACCGAGGCGGCGTCGCCCACGGTCGTGGCCTGCGGCGTCACGGCGGCGCCCCCATGCCCGGGTGGCTCCGACCCGTACGTCTTAGTATGAAATGCAGACATAAAGATGCCTATAACCGCCACAGCAGAGGGAGGATCCGTGACTGCTGAGGCTCACAGGGCGGAAGAAGTCCCCGGTGTGGCGCGCGGCCCCGGGAGCGCCGGGACTCCCCGGTATCTGCCGGTCTCCGAGCACGGGCTGATCGGGGATCTGCGCAGCGCCGCTCTCGTGGGCACGAACGGCACGATCGACTGGTACTGCTGCGGCCGCTTCGACGCACCCAGCGTTTTCGCCTCGATTCTCGACGCCGAAAAGGTGCCTCTATGGTTTTCGTCAAGCCGTAGCCGCTGTGGGTGGTTGGTAGAAGGTGCCGTCTCGGAGCATGGCGAAGAGGACGTCGATGCGTCGTCGGGCGAGCGCGATGAGGGCGGCGATGTGGTGCTTCCCCTCCCTGCGTTTGCGGTCGTAGTAGGCGCGTGACTCGGGCTGGGAGAGTGAGGCGAACGCGGCGAGGTAGAAGGCTCTCTTGAGCTGTTTGTTGCCTCGCCGGGAGGGGTGTTCGCCGCGGATGGAGGAGCCGGAGTTCCGGGTCACGGGAGCGAGGCCGGCGTAGGCAGCGAGATGGCCGGCGGTGGCGAAGCCGCTGCCGTCTCCGACGTCGACGAGGATGCGGGCCGCGGTCCTGATCCCGATGCCGGGCATCGAGATCAGGACCTGGGAAAGAGGGTGGGCCTCCAGGAGTTCCTCGATCCTCGCGGCGAGGAGTTTGCGCTGGTCAAGAACGGACTGGAGCGAACTCGCAAGGCTGGGGACGATCAGCGCGGCAGCCTCGGTGCCCGGAACGACGACGGTCTGTTCGTCGAGTGCGGTGAAGACGTCCTCGACCAGCCGCTCCGCCATCCGCGGCGCTTTGGGACGTATCAAGGTCACGAGGCGACGGCGTCCGGCTTTGCGGATCTGGGCGGGTGAGCCGAACTGGTCGAGCAGTCTGAGCACGGCCGGGTGCTGGATGCGCGGGCCCAGGACCCGTTCGAGCGACGGGTGGATCTGGGTGAGGAGGCCGCGGAGCCGGTTGGCGATCCGGGTGGACTCGCCCGCGAGATCGTCGTCGAACCCGGCGATCATCGCGAGTTCGGCGACGGTCTCGTCGGCGGGATCGATGGTCCTCAGGGTGTGGGGCATCGCTCTGGCGGCGTCCGCGATGATGAACGCGTCGCGGGCATCGGTCTTGGCCTCACCGGGGTAAAGATCGGCGATCCGTCGCATTGTGAGACCGGGCAGGTAGGCGACCTGGCAGCCCGTGTCCCGCGCGACCGCCAGCGGCAGGGCCCCGATGGAAGCCGGCTGGTCGACGACCACCAGCACCGTGCCGTGCTTGGCCCGGAGCTTGTCGAACAGCTCCCGCAGTTTCGGCTCACTGTTGGGCAGCGGCTTGTCGAACACCTTCTTCCCCGCCCGGCTCACGGCGGTGGCGTGGTGATCGCCCTTGCCGACGTCCAGGCCCAGATAGACGTCGATGCCAGTCTCGTCCGTCATGCCCTTCGCTCCCGTGCTCGCGTCCTCCCCGGCCTCACCTGCGGCATCAGCGTGCCGGCATCCACGTTACGAAGAGACTGCCCAAGGGGCGCTCGTGCCTCTAATCAGCGGTCTGCCAATGCCTCCGGCACCCGGCGACACCACCTTTTCGATCATGTCGACTGGGGGCGCAAGTCATACCGGGGCCGAAGGCCGGGAGCCTCATTGCGAGGCCACGAAGAAGGTAACGGGGGTTGCTTCGAGCTCGCCCCGGACGTGCCGGCCGCCACGAAGCAGTTCTACTTCCCCGACACCAATGTGCTCATCACCCGCTTCTTCGCGGACGACGGGGTGGGCGAGATCCAGGACTTCATGCCGATCGTCGACGACTCGCGCGAGACCGACCGGCACCGGCTGATCCGCAGGGTGGTCTGCGTCCGCGGATCACTGCCCTTCCGCGCCTATGTATCACCCCGCTTCGGCTACGGGGCCGAGCCGCACACCGTCCGTAGCGAGCACGGCTGCCCGGTCTTCGAGTCGGCCTCGTTGACCTTGGCGCTGACGTCCAGCGTGCCGGTCGAGATCGACGGCCGGGACGCGTGGTCACTGTTCAAGCTGCACGAAGGTGAGAGCGCAGTCTTCGCGCTCGACCAGGTCGGGGGCGAGGTGGCCCCGCGGGGCTGTGCCGTCGCCGAGGCGGAGGAGTTGTTCGAGGCCACCGTGCGGTACTGGCGGCGCTGGCTGTCCAGGTCGCGCTACCGCGGCCGCTGGCGCGAGATGGTGCACCGCTCCGCGCTGACGCTCAAACTGCTCACCTACGCGCCGACCGGCGCCATCGTGGCCGCACCGACAACGAGCCTGCCCGAGCAGATCGGCGGCGAACGGAACTGGGACTACCGGTACGTCTGGATCCGCGACGCGGCTTTCGGCGTCTACGCGCTGCTTCGGCTGGGCTTCACCGACGAAGCCCAGGCCTTCATGCGCTTCCTGATCGAGCACGCCTACCTCTCGGACCCCGGCACTGGGCCACTGCAGATCATGTACGGCATCGACGGCCGCCGCGACCTGCCCGAGCGTGAACTGCCCCACCTCGAGGGCCATCGGGGCTCCGCCCCCGTGCGCGTCGGCAACGACGCCGTCGGCCAGCTGCAACTGGACATCTACGGCGCGCTCATCGACTCGATCTACCTCTACGACAAGTGGGGAGAGCCGATCTCCAGCACGCACTGGGACACCGTCTGCGATCTGGTCGACTGGGTCTGCGAGAACTGGGACCAGCCCGACGAGGGCGTCTGGGAGACCCGCGGCGGGCGCAAGAGCTTCCTCTACTCGCGGCTGATGTGCTGGGTGGCGATCGAACGGGCCATGCGGATGGCGCAGCACCGGGGTTTGCCGGCCGACATGGTGCGCTGGGCCCGGGAGCGCGACACCATCTACCGCCAGATCATGCGGCGTGGTTGGTCGGCCGAACGGAATGCGTTCGTCCAGCATCTTGACGATGACGTCCTCGATGCCTCCGTCCTGATGATGCCGCTGGCCAAGTTCATCTCTCCGACCGACCCGAAATGGCTCTCCACACTGGACGCGCTGGGCGAGGAGCTGGTCTCCGACTCCCTGGTCTACCGCTACGACCCGCAGGCCAGCCCGGACGGACTGCGGGGCGAGGAGGGCACGTTCTCGATCTGCTCCTTCTGGTACGTCGAGGCACTCAGCCGCGCCGGGCGCCGGGAAGACGCCCAGCTGGCCTTCGAGAAGATGCTCACCTACGCCAATCACCTCGGCCTGTACGCGGAGGAGATCGGTCGTACAGGCCAGCAGGAGGGCAATTTCCCGCAGGCGTTCACGCATCTGGCACTGATCAGCGCGGCCTTCAACCTCGACCGGGCGCTGGGCTGAACGGCGCCCCCGGGCCGCGGCGCCCGGAAAGGTGGGTGCGGCAGACACGTCGGGCTGTACGCCGGCTGTGCCGCCCGGAGACCTCGCGGTCGGCGGGGAGACGCCCATCCATCCAGGGCCGGCGTCGTCACCGGCCTCGCGCGGTCCACCCACGGACACCGGACCGGCCGAACTGCCAGAAGTCGTCGAGCGCCATGGCCTCTGGGGCAGCCGTCATGTCCGTGGTCATGCTGTCACCTGGCACAGAGGCGTCTCGCCCTCCGGCTCCCCTCGCCCGGGGACCCACGCGCGAGGGAGCCGGCACCAGATCTCAGCCACAGAACCACGCCGGCGCCACAGCGCAGGATGAGCAGTTGGCGCAGTAAGAGCTGGGCCTGTCCTTCGCCGCTTCCCGCCGAACGCCACGCATCTCGGCCGTCCGACGTGACGCAAGAGCCCCTCGACGTCCGCCCGGCGCGAAAATTTCAACGAACCTCAGTTCCTGCTGAACAGAACAGTCCTGGCTTCCGTATCTCTCTCGACCACGGGCATGAAGTCCCCGGGATGCGACGACAACCAGAGAAGGCCGGACTCATGAGGTACAGACAGAGACGTAGGCGGTCCAGACTGATCGCCATGACGGTCGCCTGCGTGGCAGCAACGGCCGTCGGGGGCGGGGCTCTCCTGATGACGGACAACAACGCCTCGGCTAGCCGGGAATCTGCGCCCCGGCAGGCGACCGCACAGGGGGCGATGACCATCAACTGCCCCGACATCTCCGTGCGTTTGTCGAACGTACCGCAGCCGGCGCGGCCCACTGTGGACAACGAACTCGCGCAGTTGGACAGCCAGGTGGCAGATGCCTATGGGCAGCTCGCCACGGGCAGCGCGCAAGCCGACTCCAACTGGGTGCGCACACGAGTGCTGGACCCGCTCTCGTCCCAGCGTCGCCGCACACTGGACCGTATCGCCGCTGAGATCGACAGGGTCTCGAGCCGGCCCGAGGGGTTGGGCTCGCTGGCTTCGTGCACGGTCAAGCGGGACGCCACGACCGCCGCGGCCGCCGCTCCCGCGGCCGGTTCCGGCACTGCAGCCCCGAGCGCCCCTGCTCCTGGCGCCTCCGTTCCGCCGGCCGCAGGCGGTCAGGCGCAGGCCGGTCCCCAACGGTCGGACTTCGTGGACATCCGCAACGTGCGGCCGAATGTCGCCAAGCCCCGCGTGCAGGGCAACGCCTCCCGCGGCACCTTCACGTCGCGCTGTGGACGCAACGAGAACAAGCACTTCAACCCGGACAACGTGATCGTCGCCCCCGGCGTGAGCAACGGCGCCCATCACATGCACGACTACGTCGGCAACCTCGAGACCGACGCTTTCTCCACCAATGACGACCTCGCCGCTGCCGGGACGACGTGCACCAACGGCGACCGCTCCACCCACTACTGGCCGGTCCTGCGACTGCGCAACGGAAAGAACGAGGCCGACGCCAACCTCCCCGGCGGAGGGCAGGACGGCAACGTCGGACGGATTCTCCAGCCCGCTTCGGTGCAGCTCACCTTCCGGGGCAGCCCCGTCAGCAAGGTGACGGCGATGCCCAAGTTCCTCCGCATCATCACCGGCGACGCCAAGGCGTTCACCAACGGGACGGCCAACGCCAATGCCTCCTGGAGCTGTACCGGCTTCGAGAACCGACAGCTGAAGGACAAGTACCCGCTGTGCCCCAGGGGCAGCAAGGTGGTGCGTACGTTCGCGTTCCAGAGCTGCTGGGACGGCACCAACGCCGACAGTGCGAACCACCGCACACATGTGGCCTTCGCCCGCCCCAACGGCGCGTGTCCCCAGGGATTCCGGGCCATACCCCAGCTGGTCCAGCGGATCACTTACCAGATTTCGCCCGGCTCAGTGTTTGCCGTCGACAGCTTTCCCGAGCAGTTGCACAAGCCTCTGACAGACCACAGTGACTTCATCAACGTGATGTCCTCGTCGCAGACGAGGAATGCAGTGAACTGCATCAACACCGGCCGTAGGTGCGGCTAGCGCCGGACCCGGACCCGGCACTGGATGACGACCATGCCTCTGCCGGGTCCACCGCAGCGCGGACGCGCGGCACAGCCTTGCAAGTCCGTGTCTGACCGCGACTGGGGCCGCCGCCTCAGCGGTGCGGAAACCGTTTGAGCGTGCGGGCCCGGCCGTGTTATCACTACGAGGTTCGTAAGCTGATCATGAAAAGCGCAAGGGGCGGGTGGGCAGGGTGCTGGGAGATCTGGTGAAACTGCGGGCGATGGGCCCCGCGGACGCCGAGGCGCTGTGGCGCTGGAACCACGACCCCGAGGTCATGCGCTGGATGGACGACACGTATGCCCAGCCGGTGGAGCAGGTCCGCAAGTGGTTGGAGGAGCGCCCCCGCAACACGTACGGCAACCTGCTCCTCGGCGTCGAAGCGCTCGCCGACGGTACGCTCATCGGCCTCGTCGCGCTGCACGACGCCGACCCGGAGAAGGGTATCGCGGAGCTCGACATCTATCTGGGCGAGAAGGCGTACTGGGGCCGCGGCTACGCCACCGACGCAATGCGGACGATCTGCCGTTACGGCTTCGAGGACATGCGCCTCCACAAGATCACGCTGACAGTGGTCACCGAGAACCATGCGGCTCACAAGGTCTACGAGAAGGTCGGCTTCGTCGACGAGGGCCGCCTGCGCCAGGTCTTCCGCCGCGAGGGCAAGTGGTACGACATGTTCACGATGGGACTGCTGGCCGGCGAGCTCCGCTGAGGCGTGCTCCGAAGGTGCTGTCCAGTCCGGTGGGCTGCTCGGGGAAGCCTCGGGCCCGCCCCCGGCACACGACTGCTCGCGACCGGGTCACGCACAGGTGGCAGAGCCAAGAGCCCTGCCAACACGCCCCGGGCCGGAGCCGCCGCGAAAAGTGATTGCTCAGCCGGAGGTCATCGCCGAGAATCTGTCGATGACGCCGCTGACCTCACACCCGAAGGCCAACTTCTCGATCAAGCCGGTCCTGACGGGCGAGAAGGTGCTCCTGCGCCCTTTCACCGCCGACGATGTGCCGACGATGACCGAGATCTTGGAAGACTTCGAAGTGCGGAAGTTCACCGGGTCCATGGACGCCACGTTCGACGAGCAACATCTACGCTCCTGGTACTCAAGCCGCCATGACCAGGCTGACCGGATCGACCTGGCCGTCGTCGATCGAGTGACCGGCGAACTGGTGGGTGAGGTCGTCCTCAACGAGTGGGACGAGCCCAATCGGAGCTGCAACTTTCGCACTCTGATCGGCCCGAAAGGCCGCGGCCGCGGCTGTGGCACTGAGGCTGCCCAACTGACTGTCGACTATGGCTTCGAGCAACTCGGTCTCCACCGCATCTCCCTCCATATTTTCACCTTCAACCCCCGGGCCCACCGTGTTTACGAGAAGGTCGGGTTCGTCGCCGAGGGCACTGAGCGCGAAACGCTGCTGCACGAAGGCGAGTGGGTCGACTCCATCCGGATGTCCTTTCTGGACCGAGAATGGGCTGCGCGCCGCGGCCGTCCGCACGTGGGTGTGTGAAGGTCGGCTCTGGCGTCAGAGGGGTCTACGGCTCGTCGACTCGTGAATGAGTGGGTTGAGCGAGTTGACGAGCCCGGTATCTCACCGCCGTCCGGCGGCCTCGCCCGCCGGTCAGCGTCAGCCCCCCCTCGGCACCACACACGCGCGTTGTCGATGTACAGGCGCAACGCACCGTCGACGGGGCACCTCAGGCCGACGGACAGCCACCGCCCGTCGACGACCCGGCCGGCCGGTTCCTGCGCCCTCTCGGGCTGCGGAGGCCGCTGCCCTCAGCCTTCGCCGCGATGACCTGCTCGGCGCCCTCGCAGTAGTGGTCGGTGACCTCGACAAGCGCGTCCTCCGAGCAAACACTGCTTCCAGGGGAATCCGAGAGCCATGAAGTACGTCACAGCCGCACGAATGGAACTCAGAAGGCACATCGCATCAAAATCGGGCAAAACAATGGCAGAATTCGATAGGCGATGGGCATATTTGCCGGAAATCGACCTCCCCGGCAGGTGATCACCAGGGCGGAACTCTGCCTTCCGCATCCCTTCACGCACGATGCGGTCGCTGGTATGTGTGAGTGCACCCCGTCGGCACCACCGGAAGTCGCCCCATGGATCACGACGTCGCCCCCGACCTCATCCCCTTCTCGATCGACCTCACCTTCGAAGAAGCCCGACGACGCGCCGAGGTCGTCGCCGCACTCGGGCCGGACTGGGACCCGGTGGCCGCCCTGCGCAGCGAGGACGAGGCCCACACACTGCTCTACTCCGGGCTCGACGCCGACCAGCAACGCACGTACGACGTGCTCGTGAGGGCCGGCATACTTCCCGGAGGGGACGCAGGCCATGCGGCTGCCCATTGATCCGCAGGCGGACATTGCCCGCCGTGCGTGGGTGCCCTGCCCCGGCTGCGACGACGCACGGGACTGCGCCACGTGCGCCGACATGCGCAACTGCCGTGAACACTGGCGCTATCTGATCTCCAACAAGGGCACCCTCGTCCACCTCCAGTGCCCCCGCTGCACCCACATGTGGTCGCTCGAGACCCGGCGCCGCGCGGGCCCCTCCGGAGACACGCCTTCCTGCTGACTGCTCTCTGCGTCGGCATGAATCGTCATGGTGCCCGGTCTCCTGGTCAGGCACGCCGGGCAGCGCTTGGGCCTCCTGAATACCGGCTGGCACTCGGTCAGGCCGCGCGGTGCGCGGCCAGTCGGAGCAGCACAGCCGCATCCGGCGCCAGGGACGGCTGGCGGCAGAGACGGCCGGCGGCAGGTGAGTACGCTCCCCCGGTGTTCGGACACCACATCACGCACGCCTGGCGGAGCCGGCCGGGCCGACGGTGCCGTACCGCCGGCGGCGGCGGGGATGTGATCCCGGGCCGGGCGGGGTCAACCAGAGCGCTGGGCGATGAGCAGGCCCAAGCCGTCGAGGATGCGTTGCAGGCCGAACTCCAGTGCCTGCCCCTGCCCGCCGTGCTGGATCGACGAGGCCACTGCGGCAGCGATGGCGGGGTAGTGCTCGCCGTGCGCCTGCATCAGCTCCCCGAGAATGACCATGAACTGCTCTTCGGGGTCGCCCGACGGATCCGCTGCGCGGGCCTGCTGGGCGATCCCCCGCACGTGGCCGGCGACCAGGACGACCGCGTCCATCCGCTCGGCGCCGGACAGACCGGTGCCGTCCAGTGCGGCGACGGCCTGCTCCATCCAGGCAAGCTCCCTGGGGCCCATGACCCTCGGGCCGACGGTTGCGTCCAGCAGCCATGGGTGCCGGTGGAAGACGGTGGCCAGTTGGTGGGCCCAGTCGCCGAGTTGTTCTCGCCAGCCGCAGGGTGACCCCTTCGGCGGCGGGGCCTCGCCGATCGCACTCTCCACCATCAACGCAACCAGCTCGGCCTTGCCGGGCACGTACCGGTAGATGGCCATCTTGGTGACGCCGAGCAGCCCAGTGACCCGCTGCATGGACACGGCAGCCAGCCCCTCCGCGTCGGCGATCTCGGCACCGGCCCGCGCGATGCGATCCAGGCTGAGCGCCGGCCTGGGGCCCCGCGAGGGCTGTGGGTGCGGGCCCCAGAGCAACCGCACGCTCGCACTCCAGTCGGCACACATCTCTCCACTCCTCACCTCAACGGTCTTGCCAGTCCCCGAAACTGTGTCTACCGTACACATCAATAATCAGTGTCCATTGGACACAGTTGTCCGAGGAGTGGTTCATGAGCAAGAACGTCCTCATCTCCGGTGCGAGCATCGCCGGTCCGGCTCTGGCCTACTGGCTGGGGCGGTACGGGTTCGAGCCCACGGTGGTAGAGCTGGCGCCGGCTCTGCGCGGCGGCGGGCAGGCAGTCGACTTCCGCGGCGAGACGCACCTGACCGTCCTGGAACGCATGGGCGTACTCGGGCGGTTGCGCGGGATCCAGACCGGTGGCAGCCCGATTCGCTTTGTCGACGCACACGACCGACAACTGCTGCACCTGCCGGCCGACTTCGCGGGCGGCGACGTGGAGGTGCTCCGCGGCGACCTGGCGCAGGCGCTCTACGAGCACAGCCTCCCGCACACCGAGTACCTCTTCGGCGATTCCATCACGAGCCTCACCGAGACAGCCACAGGCGTACAGGTGAGCTTCCGGCACAGCGCTCCCCGCGAGTTCGACCTCGTGATCGGTGCGGACGGGCTGCACTCCAACGTACGTCGGCTCGCCTTCGGGCCCGAGGAGACGTTCGTCCGCCATCTCGGCTACTACGCCGCCACCTGGCAGTTGCCCAACTATCTGGGGCTCGGACGCGGCTCGGTCGGCTACAACGCACCGGGCCGGCTCGCCAGCGTCGGCGGCGACCACCGGGACGCGACGAAGGCCGGCGCCTTCTTCGTCTTCGCCGCCCCCCGGCTCTCGTACGACCGCCACGACCCGGAGCAGCAGAAGGCATCGATCGCCCAGGCGTTCGCCGGGCTGGGCTGGGAGGTGCCACGACTCCTCGACTCCCTGCGGAACGCTCCGGAGATGTACTTCGACTCGATCAGCCGGGCGGACCTGGACACCTGGTCCAAGGGGCGGATCGGCCTCGTCGGGGACGCCGCCTGTGGCGCGACCATCGGCGGCATGGGCACAGGAACCGGCGTGGTGGCCGCCTACGTGCTGGCCGGTGAACTCGCACTGGCCAACGGCGACCACCGTACGGCCTTCACTCGATACGAGAACAGGCTTCGCAGCTACGCCCTGGGCTGCCAGAAGGGCGGCGACCGCACAGGAAAATTCCTCGCCCCCGCCACGGCGACCGGTCTCCGTATCCGCAACAGTCTGCTCAGCAGGCAGTCCCTCCTGAACTGGATGCTCAAGAAAGGACAGGAGGTCAGCACCATCGCCCTCCCCGACTACCGGGCCGAGCTCGGACAGCTCAGCAGATGACCGGAAAGGCCATCCACCGGGGATCGGGCAGGCCGGGCCGGCACCGCCCGTAAACGGCGGTGACGCGCCATCGTTCCCGAAGGACCGGCACATCCGATGGGGACATCGACAGTGACGGTACGGGCCGCAACCTGATGGCGGGCGAACCGACGGCGCCGCCGGGCGGGGATGCCCCGGCTGCGCCTCTCTGCCACCCATGCATTTCTTCATGGGTGGTTCATGACAATCGCAACTGTTGAATGCCCTGGCGGCGTGAAAACGTCTCAACGACACCGGCCGAGGGAGTGCGATGAACAAGGGGTACGCCGTCTTCTGCGACGCGAACCGGCAGTTCTACGACGCTCCGCACCGGTCGTACGAGGAAGGCAGTGGTTCCGCCGCTCTCTACGAGACCGTGCGGCGCGAGCTCCCGGCCGGCTGGCAGCGCCACCGGTCGGGCGACTGGCTGGCGTTCCGACCGCTCGACAGTGCACTGCCCAGTCAGGGATGGAAGATCCATATATCCGCCTGCCTGGACAACGCAGAGAAGGTGCTCGCCCAGGTCTGGGACTACTGCGTCCCTCGATCCATCGCCTTCAAGTGCATGCCGAGCCGGTATCTGCTGCACACCCGCAACGCCAAGTACGCCGACCGCGCCGCCAGCGGGAAGTTCCTCACCATCTACCCCGCCGACGACGATCAGTGCCGCACCATCGCCGAAGACCTGGACGGTCTGCTCGGAGGCGAGCCCGGCCCGTACATCCTCACCGACTTACGCTGGGGCGCGGGACCGGTCCATGTGCGCTACGGCAGCTTCACGGAACGGCACTGTTACGACGACCGGGGCGAGCTGTGCCCCGCGGTCGAAGACAACCATGGACGACTTGTTCCCGACCGCAGGGACCCGACGTTCCACGTCCCCGAATGGGTCACCCTCCCCGCCTTCCTCGAACCGCATCTGGCCGCCCGCTCTGCCACGACGCTCACCGACATCCCGTACCGGTTCGAGCGCGCGCTGCATTTCTCCAACGGCGGCGGCGTGTTCGTCGGACGGGACCTGCGTACCGATGAGCAGGTGGTCCTGAAGGAGGCCCGGCCACACGCCGGCCTGGCCGCGGACGAAGCCGACGCGGTGACCCGGCTGGAGCGGGAGAGAGACGCACTGCAGCGGCTGTCCGGGCTCGGCTGCACACCCGAGGTGCGCGACTGGTTCACCCTGGGCGACCACTCCTTCCTCGTACTGGAATTCATCGAGGGCCGTCCGCTCAACAGCTTCTTCGCACACCGGCACCCGCTGATCGAAGCGGATCCCAGCGCGGAGCGGCTCGCCGAGTACACCCAGTGGGCGATGCGGGTGCACCGCCTGGTGGAGGACGCCGTATCGGCGATCCATGCGCGGGGCGTGGCTTTCAACGACCTGCACCTTTTCAACATCATGCTGTCCGAGGACGAACGCTCGGTGGTGCTGCTGGACTTCGAGGCAGCCGCGGTCGACGACGTGAACCGTCGTCAGGTGATCGCCAATCCGGGGTTCGTCGCACCTGCCGACCGCAGGGGCTTCGACGTCGACCGGTACGCCCTGGCGTGCCTGCGGCTGGCCTTGTTCCTGCCCCTCACCAGTCTGTTCGCCATCGACCGGGCGAAAGCCGCGCATCTGGCGGAGATCGCCGCCGAGCAGTTCCCGGTGCCGCGCGATTTCCTGCAGGAAGCCGTCGACGAGATCCTGCGCGGTCACCGTACGGACATACCGGAGCGTCGGATCCAAGGGGCGGCGAACCCCTACTTACCCGTGGAGCCGGCCGACTGGCCGCGCAGCCGCGACTCCATGGCCCGGGCGATCCTGGCCTCCGCCTCTCCGGAGCGGCAGGATCGTTTCTTTCCCGGAGACATAGCCCAGTTCGGTACGGTCGGCGGCGCATGCTTCGCCTACGGAGCGGCCGGCGTCCTCTACGCGCTGGCCGAGACCGGCGCCGAACCGGCTCCGGAAGCGGAACAGTGGCTGCTGAGGGCCGCGAGAACCCCTGCCTCCGGCAGCCCACTCGGCTTCTACGACGGCCTGTCGGGCATCGCCTGGGTCCTGGACCGGCTCGGACACCGCGAACGCGCCCTGGACCTCGTCGACACGATCACCTCCCAGAGCTGGGAGGACATCGCCCCCGACCTGCACAGCGGACTGGCCGGACTCGGCCTGGCCCTCGATTCCCTGGCCACCTCCACGGGCGAGAGCGCGCTGCGCGACAAGGCGCTCCAATGCGCCCGGCTCACGGCCGACAAGGCCGGCGCTCCCCCGTCCGGGCCAGTCGGCGCCCGGGCCCCGCGTGCCGGACTCCTCCACGGAGCCACCGGAACGGCGCTGCTCCACCTGCGCCTGTACGAGGCGACCGGCGACGACGCCCTGCTGGACCTGGCCGCCGACGCACTACGCCGCGACCTGGCCCGTTGTGTACGAGGCGTGGGAGGAGCCCTCCAGGTCAATGAGGGCTGGCGGACCATGCCCTACCTGGGCGCCGGCAGCGTCGGCATCGGCATGGTGCTCGACGACTACCTCGTCCACCGCGCCGACGAGGAGTTCGAGAAGGCCAGGGGCGAAATCGTGCAGGCGGCGCAGGCCAAGTTCTATGCCCAGCCCGGCCTGTTCCGCGGCGCTGCGGGCATGGTGCTGCACCTGAGCCGCACCACGACCGGAGGCCCGGGCACCCACGCCGCCGATCTGCACCGTCAGATCGACTCGCTCTCGTGGGGCGCGGTCCCCTACCAGGGGCATCTCGCCTTCGCCGGCGAGCAGATGATGCGCCTGTCCATGGACCTCAGTACCGGCACAGCCGGCTGCCTGCTCGCGCTGGGCAGCGCGCTGCACGACCAGCCCGTGCATCTGCCCTTCCTCCCGCCGCCACCGCGGCCCTGAAGCCGGTCCCCCTGCACGGGGGGACCTGAGCAAGATCCGTCCCCAATAGGAGAGGAACACCACCATGACACTTCTCGACCTGCAGACGATGGAGATCCCCGAGTCCGAGGACACCGGCGAGCTCGCGACCGGCGGCAGCCGTGCGAGCCTGCTGCTCTGCGGTAACAGCAGCCTGAGCGTCACCACCTGTAACTGACGCGTGGTCACCACGGGACTTCGGCTCTGTGGTGACACGCGCGCAGCGGTCCCGGGCGAGCAACTTCGCCCGGGACCGCGGCGTGACCGGCCCGCATCTCACCGACGGAGGCGAGGACTGCACCCCCATGGCCCCCACGCCCCGGCCCGCCCCGCCCCGCAACCCAGCCGAACTCGCGCCCCTCGCCGGTGCTTCCGGCGTCCTGCTCGGTGCGGCACGGCACAGTGCGAGCCGCACATTCGCCCTCTTCCTGTTCAGCACGGCATCTGCCGCCGCGGCCGTCGCACTGCCCGCCGCTCTCGGGCACACGCTCGACCTGCTGCTCGAAGATGCCGCGGGGGTACAACGGGCCGTCGTGCTGTGCGCCGTGCTTGTCGCCGCCGAAGTCCTCTTCGACGCCTTGGAGGCACTGGCCGGCGGTGCGATCAGCGCCCGCAGTACCGCCTGGCTGCGCCGCTGCGGAGCCGACCACCTGCTCTCCCTCGCGCCGCACCGCGCCGCCGACCGCTTCACCCCGGGCGACCTGGTGACCCGGCTGACCGGCAACGCCGCAGAGGCGGGCACCGCGCCCACCACGGCGGCCATCGGCCTGGCCTCACTCCTCGTCCCGGTCGGCGGTCTGGTCTGCCTGGCACTCATCGACGTTTGGCTGGCCGTTGTCTTCCTCGCGGGGATCCCCCTGCTGGCCCTGCTGCTGCGGGCCTTCGCCCGCGGGTCCTCCGACAGCATCTCCCAGTACCAGCGCGTGCAGGCGGACATCGCCGGCCGCCTCCTCGAGGCCCTCGGCGGTGCCCGTACCGTCGCCGCAGCGGGGACCGCCGAGCGCGAACTCGCCCGCGTACTGGCTCCGCTCTCCGAACTGGGCGCCCAGGGGCGGCGCATGTGGCAGGTCTACGGACGCGCGTCGGTGGGCAGCGGGATTCTGGTGCCCCTGCTGACCACGGCCGTCCTGGCTGTCGGCGGGGTGCGACTGGTGAGTGGAAGCCTTTCCGTGGGAGACCTGCTGGCGGCCTCCCGCTATGCCGCCCTCGCCGCCGGCCTGGGTGCGGTGGTCGGACAGCTCAACTCCCTCCTGCGCAGCCGCGCCGCGGCCCGTCGCCTTGGCGAAGTGCTCACCCTTCCCGCCGTACGCCACGGGACGCGCCCACTGCCCGCCGACGGTCCCGGGCGCGTCGAGCTGCTGTCGGTCAGCGTCAGCCGCGGCGGCGCTCCGGTGCTGCGCGGAGTCGATCTCGTCGTGCCCGAGGGCATGACGATGGCCGTCGTGGGGCGCTCCGGCTCGGGCAAGTCCACTCTCGCTGCCGTCGCCGGGCGGCTGGCCGACCCCGACAGCGGGCTGGTGCTGCTGGACGGCGTACCGCTGACCGAGGCCGATCCGTCGGAGCTGCGCCGGGAGGTCGGCTACGCCTTCGAACGGCCGGTCCTGTTCGGTGAAACGGTCGGCGCAGCCATCGGATTCGGACCGTACACGCCCACCGTCGGTGAGATCGGGGCGGCGGCCCGGGCGGCAGGGGCAGACACCTTCGTCCAGCTCCTGCCCGGCGGGTACGCGACGCCGCTCGCCGACGCCCCCCTGTCTGGCGGGGAACTGCAACGCCTCGGGCTGGCACGGGCGTTCGCCCACGCCGGCCGATTGCTGATCCTGGACGACGCCACCTCAAGCCTGGACAGCGTCACCGAACTCCACGTCGGCCGGGCACTCGTACGCGACGTCCGGAAGGGTACCCGGCTGCTGATCGCCCACCGCGTTTCCTCAGCGGCACGTGCCGACCTGGTCGCATGGGTCGAGGACGGCCGCGTCCGCCGCGTGGGCCCGCACGAACGCCTGTGGGAAGAGCCCGACTACCGGGCCGTGTTCGCAGCTACGGGTCAGGACACGGAGGGGAGCTGATGACGACGACGCGCTCACAGCTCCTGCCTCAGGCCCTGCGCTTCCTCGGCCACCGCAAACGCGTACTGCTGAAGCTGGGTGGCTGGTCCCTGCTGGAATCGGCCCACACCTTTCTCGGCGGTTACGGCGTGGCGATGGCGCTGGACCGCGGTTTTCTCGCCGGCCGTACCGGCACCGGCCTGGCGTGGCTGGCGGTGGCCGCGCTGGCCGTCGTCATCGGCGGCCTGGCCACCGGCGGTGTCTTCCGAGGACTCGCCGACCTTGTCGAACCACTGCGGGACGGTCTGGTCCGCCGGGTGGTGAGACGGTCTCTGGACCAGGCGTTGGCCGAACCGGCGCAGGCCGCTGACAGCTCGGTGGTCTCCCGGCTGACCAACCAGACGGAGATCGCACGGGACAGTTTCGCGGGGCTGGTGCTCGTGGCGCGGTCCTTCGTCTTCACCGCGGTCGGGGCACTTGTCGGTCTCGCGGCGCTCGCTCCTGCTCTGCTGGTCGTCGTGGTCCCACCGCTGCTCACGGGGCTGCTGCTCTTTCTGGCCACGCTGGCACCGATGGCTGCCCGACAACGCGACTTCCTCCGTGCCGACGAAGCTCTGTCCGCGCAGTTCGGCTCGATGGCGCAGGGCCTGCGCGATGTGGTGGCCTGCGGCGCAGGCGCACCCATGGCGGCGCAGACGCACGCGCTGATCGAGCAGGAGGCCCGGGCGGCACGGTCCCTGGCCCGGTGGGCGGGTGCCCGCTCCCTGTCACTCGGCGTCGCCGGACACCTTCCGGTGGTCCTGCTGCTGGTCGCCGCCCCCTGGCTGCTGCGTCACGGCGTCACGGCGGGCGCTCTGCTCGGCGCGCTGACGTTTCTGACCCAGGCACTGCTGCCTGCTCTGCACAACCTGATGAACGCACTGGGCGCGGCCGGCACCCGACTGCTCGTGGTCCTCGGCCGACTGTCCCCCGGGCCGGACCCCGGCCCGGCCGCCCCGGAGCCCGGGGGCACCCCCGAGCAGCCGGGGCACGCTCCGCGACGCCCCGGCGTACCGCGGGTCGAACTGCGTGGAGTGACGTTCGCCTACGGCCCTGGGGCGCAGCCCGTGCTGCGCGGGCTCGACCTGACGATCGAGCCCGGCGAGCACCTCACCGTGGTGGGACCCAGCGGCATCGGCAAGTCCACGCTGACCTGTCTGCTCGCCGGCCTGCTCGAACCGGACAAGGGTGAGGTACGGCTCCACGACCGGCCGGCGCATGCGCAAGCCGGTCGTGGAGCCGACCTCTCCCGGCTGCGCGTGCTCATCCCGCAGCAGGCCTACGTCTTCACCGGCAGCCTCTACCAGAACCTGCTCTACCTCTGCCCGGACGGAGCGTCGCGGTCAGCGGTGGATGCCGCGTCGGAAGCGGTCGGCCTCGGCCCCCTGGTGCACAGGCTCGGCGGGATCGACGCGCACGTCGATCCCGCGACCCTGTCGCAGGGCGAAAGACAGCTCATCGCGCTCGGCCGGTCGTATCTCTCCCCCGCGCCGCTCGTCATCCTGGACGAGGCCACCTGCCACCTCGATCCGGCGGCCGAGGCCCGGGCCGAACGGGCCTTCGCGCAGCGGCCCGGAACGCTGATCGTGGTTGCCCACCGGATCAGTTCGGCCCTGCGTGCCGATCGGATACTGGTGCTCGACGGCCTCAACGCCGCGTGTGGGGGCCATCAGGAGCTGCTCGACCACTCGCCGCTCTACCGCGACCTGGTCGGACGCTGGCACGCGGAGCGAAACTGAGCCGGCCCGCCTATACCCAGCCCGCTCCTTGCGAGATGCGGACGGCGTCGCTCCAGTTGCGGGCGTTGGTCTTGCGAGTGATCGCGGACATGTAGTTCCGCACGGTCCCTTTACTCAGTTGCAGAGTGCGGGCGGTCTCAGGAACGGACGCGCCGTCCGAAGCGAGCGCCAGCACGCTCAACTCACGGGGGGTCAGCGGCATGTCGGCCGCCTGGACGAGGTCCAGAGCAAGCGAGGCGTCGACGTACCGCTTCCCGGCCGCGACAAGCCTGATCGCGTTCAGCAACAGGGCCGGCGACGCGTCCTTGTTCACGAAGCCCAGAGCCTTCGCCTGAACGGCGCGGCGCAGAACGCCGGGCCGGCAAGAGGTGGCCAGCACGAGCAGTTCGCATCGTTGCCCCGTTGGATGGTCCGGTAACCGCGAAGACCCCGGACAGTCCGTGTCCACAACACAGAGATCGGGCCGTAACGAGCGCGCCTGGCTCGGGGCCTTTTCCCAACAGGCGGCTGACGCCTCGATGCCCTCCGCGGATTCCAACAGCGCGGTAAGAGCCGACCGCATGAGCCATGTGTCGTGCACCAATAACACCCGGATCACGTTCGCCCCACTTCTACGAGAGATACCGAAACCCGTGCTGCGCGCAGACCCATGCCTACCCAGTCCGGACAGAGCGATGGGTACAACTTTCAGCCAGTGTGTCCATACCACAGATCGCTTCGCGCACGACGACCTTGTGCCCCCTCGGGTCGACACCGTCGTGGTTGCGCCGCGCACCGTTCCGGGCCGCCCTGCTCACTTCCGGGTGCCAGGTGACCACTTACCGCTGCCGGATCCCCACAGGGCCCCCGCGGTCCTCGTGAGCGCGGGGGCGGCACAGGCTGAGACCCGCCGCCTCGGTGCCCGCTCCGGAGCCACTGTGGTCCGTCTGCGGCTGTGACAACGGCCCCGGCAGTTACACACCGGGGCCGCCCTTCCGGGCCGTGCACGTGAGAGTGCACCAACCCGAAATCAATGCTACGCCGGAGGAAGCATTCCGACAGAGGGAACAGACATCGACGTGGCCCCCGTCGCACCGTGCTGCAGTCCGCGTCCCCTGCGCGCCTCGCTCTTGCCGAGGGGAGGTCCACACGCCCGCGGCCCGGCCGCATGGCCTCGCATGCCGCCTGTCGCGCGCGGCGCCGCATTTTCGCAACCTCGACGCCCTGATCAGGTCCTCCCGCTCTTCGGAGGCACCCACGACTAGCCTCCACAGCATGCTGCGTATCGCCGACACCCCCACCGGCCGCCTCATGGAGATTCCCTCCGCACGCCGCCATCTCCTGCGCATCTGCGCCCACCTGCCGGCCATCGACACCGGGATCGCCACAGTGCACCACCTGCGCGTGCCCCTGGTCGGTGACGTACTGGCGCGCACCGCGGAGCTGCACGGCGTACAGAGCCTTACGGTCCTCACCACACCGGACCTGCCGCGCGAGCAGGCCCAGGCGCTCGACCGAGCCATGGCCGGTCTCGGGATCCACCCGCCCGCCACCGTCGGTGCTCACCATTCGGCCGAGACCCTCGGCGCCCCTGCCGACGTGCACCTGCTCGCTCACGGCACCGACACACCGGACGCCGTTGACGGGGTCCTGATCGACGTGGGCCGGGTCAGCTCGGCGCCCCCGGACGAGGGCGTCCCGGGTCTGCTGGAGGCCCTCGCGCCAGAAGGAATCGATCCGCTGGCTGTGAGGATGCTGTTGCTCGGCCACGCCTACGGCACGCCGGTCACCATCACCCGCGCCGCGCTCGCCGAGGCCTGGCGGACACTGCGGCACTGGCGTCAGCAGGTCGCCGACTGGGCGCAGGAGCCGTCCGGGCCGATCCCCGCCGACCTGATGCGACAGGCTCATGCCGCGCTTGCCGACAATCTCGGCGTCCCCGCGGTGATGGACATGCTGCGCGGCATGGAAAGTCGCGCCGATGTACCGGCCGGCGCCAAGTTCGAGACCTTCGCCCACCTCGACCGCGTCCTCGGGCTGGACCTCGCACGCGAGGTCGGCCACCAGCACCCGGCGACGCCATGACATCGGGCAACGTCCGGCGCCTCGTCGTCCTGCGGCACGCCAAGTCGGCATGGCCGGACGTGGCCGACCACGAGCGGCCGCTCGCTCCGCGCGGCCGCCGCGACGCGCCGGCCGCGGGCCGCTGGCTGCGCGAGGCAGACTGCCTTCCCGAGCTCGTCGTGTGCTCCCCGGCGCTTCGCACCCGCCAGACGTGGGACCTCGTCTCGGTCGAGTTCGGCGTCATCACGCCGGTGATGCACGACGCACGCATTTACCGGGCGAGCGCCGGGGAGTTGCTCGGCGTCGTACGGGAAGCCCCCGTGCACGTCAGGACGCTCCTGCTGATCGGACACAACCCCGGCGTGCAGGAACTGGTAATGATGCTTGCCGGTGAGGCGGACGGCTACGCGCTGGAGCAGACCCGTACGAAGTTTCCGACATCCGCGATCGCCGTGCTGCACGTGCCGGGCTCCTGGTCGTCCCTCGCGCCCGGTGCCGCCCGGCTGACCGAGATGGTTGTGCCCCGCGGCACGAAAACCTGACGGATGACGGACAGGGCGTGGAGTCCGCCTTCCGCGCCGCTGCCGTCCGCGCAGTCGCCACGCCCGATGTGCCGCGCCTTCGTCACGGACTTCCGGCAGGGCGCACTCGCGCACAGCGTTCTGTACGCCCGCCCGAGACAGCTTTGGGCCCGACAGATGTGGCCTGTCGGGCCCAAAGCCGGCACGTCGGGCTCAGTGCTTGGTCAGGGTCAGTGTTTGGTCAAGGTCAGTGCTCGGTCGGGGGCAGTCAGTGCTTGAAGACGTCCTTGGCCTTCTCCTTCGCCTGGCGCGCATCCCCCTTGGCCTGCTCGCCACGGCCTTCGGCCGTCATCTTCTCGTTGCCCACGGCGCGGCCGACGGTCTCCTTGACCTTGCCCTTGGCCTGCTCACCCTTGGCCTGGGTCTTCTCGCTCTTCTTGTCGGTCATATCTCTCACGTCCTGCCTGACTCGGAACCAGTGAACAGACTTCCGTCTCACCGCAAATGAGTCGTTCAAACACAGCAGGACAGCACCCGGGGAGAAGAAAAGGGCCATGCAGGATTCGAGTGCATGACGGGGAATCCTCGGGGCACACGGCTCCTGGAGGTTGATAGCCATGATTCCCCTGCTACTCGTTCTTCTGCTCGCCCTGGTCCTTTTCGGTGCGGGCTTCGCACTCAAGGCCCTCTGGTGGATCGCAATCATTATTCTGGTCGTGTGGCTGCTCGGTTTCGTGATCCGTCCTGCTACCGGCGGCGGCAAGCGTGGCCGCTGGTACCGCTGGTAGGTGGGTGCACAGCCCTGCAGACGGAGCAGACAGAAGTGTGAGTGAGATGTTTTCCATGCAGCACCGGAAACCTTTTACTCCATCACGGCAGCCCACCGCAGAACCGTGCTTTCGTACGCATTCCTCGAGCGATGTGTACGGTCAGGAACGTTGGGCAAGCGCAGGCTATGGGAATCATTCACCTCAGCTGACGTGAACAGCTTTTCCAGGCCATCAACAGTCGAAGAAGGAGCCGTTGTATGAGCAACATTTGGGGCTACCAGCCGACGACCGGCCACACCACAGGCACAACCCTGGTCGGGTTCACGGTCGAGGCGACCGACGGACGTATCGGCAAGGTCGACAAGCACTCCGACGACGTCGGATCCTCGTACCTGGTCGTCGACACCGGAGTATGGATCTTCGGCAAGCACGTGCTGCTGCCCGCAGGCGTCGTCACGCGCATCGACGCAGCCGAGGAGAAGATCTACGTCGAGCGAACCAAGGCGCAGATCAAGGACGCGCCCGAGTTCGACAAGGACAAGCACCTCGGTGACGCCGGCTACCACGAGCAGGTCGGTGGCTACTACGGCAGCCACCGCGCCTGACACGGACACATGCGTGTGGGGGTGGCCAGAGCATCTGCTCTGGCCACCCCCACACGCATGACCGGATACCGGCGGCCCGAAGCCCCAGCACGCCCCGCGACGGTCCCACGCCGGCCGCTCTCACGTCCGGATCCGTCGAATCCTGCTGACCTGCCGCGTGTCCAGGCGGATACTTGATGGGTGAACTTGTCAGTGCCCGGGGTCCTCTACCTGCGGGAGCGACTTGGCAGCAGCCTGTTCACCCGCGTCGCAGGCCTCGCGGGCCCGGACAACCGTGCCCGCATTCACGACACGCCGGGACCTCGCTGGTTCGGCCCGGACCGGCCCATCCGTACCGTCCACGGCGACGCCTCGATGTTCATCGGCGGACTGAGAGCCTTGCTGCTGCAGTCTCTGCACCCGCTGGCCATGGCCGCGGTGGCAGCGCACTCCGGCTATCAGGGTGACCCGTGGGGGCGGCTGCAGCGCACCAGCACATTCCTCGCCATGACGACCTACGGCACCGCCGCTGACGCTCAGCAAGCGGTCGACCGCGTCCGGTCGGTGCACGACCGCGTGAAAGGGACCACCGCCGCCGGTCAGCTGTACCACGCCGCCGACCCGCATCTCCTCGCCTGGGTGCACATCGCCGAGGTCGACAGCTTCCTCCGCGCCCACCAGCGCTACGGTGCACATCCCCTGGATGCCGCCGGGTGCGACGCATACATCGCCGACACTGCACGAGTCGCAGTCGCGCTCGGTGTGACCGACCCTCCGCGCGACCAGGCAGGGCTGGCCGACCGGCTCGCTGCCTACCGCCCGGAGCTGCGCGCAACCCAAGAGGCCCGCGAGGCAGCGCGCTTCATACTCCTCCAGCCGCCCCTGCCCTGGATCGCCCGTGTCCCGTACGCCGTCCTCACCGCGAACGCCGTATCCACGCTTCCGCTGTGGGCCCGCGAGCAGCTGAGGCTGCCCCGCCTGCCAGGGATCGAGGAAACGTGCGTACGACTGGCCGGACAAGGGCTGACCAGGACGATCCGATGGGCCATGACTCCTCCTCGGCCCCTGACACACACCACCTGACCAGTGGAAACTGTGTCCCGGCTCGCGCTGGCCACAGCCGCCCTCCGGCGCTACAACACCGGCAGAGCCGCGACAACCCCGAGTGCGAGATAGACGCAGCCGACCACATGGTGCTGTCCGGCCTGTACGCGCGGTCGCCGACGCAGCCATGCACTCACCGCGCCGCCGGCGAGCGCGTACATCACATCCAGTGCGAGGGCGATCCCGAAGAACACCCCGCCCAGCACGAGCATGTGTGTACGCGCGGCCGGTCCCGGGGTGACGAACTGCGGCAGGAACGCGAGGAAGAACAGTGTGACCTTCGGGTTGAACAGGTTCACCAGAGCTCCGTCGCCGAATGTCCGCCACAGCGAGACCGGGCGCGCAGGAACCTGCTGATCCAGCCCAGCGGACCCCCTCAGCGTCTTGATCCCCAGATATGCCAGGTAGACGGCTCCCGCGTACTTCAGCACCAGGAAGGCCGCTTCGGAGCGCGCTACCAGCTGAGCAACACCCAGCGCGGCCGCCGTGATGTGCACCAGCGTTGCTGCCTCGACTCCGGCTGCGGAGACAAGCCCTGCCCGGCGGCCCTGACCCACACTGCGGGTCAGGATGTAGACGAGATTGGGGCCGGGCACCAGGACCAGCATCAACGAGGCCCCGGCGAACACGAGCAATTGCGCGGCGGAAGGCATCAGCCGCGCTCCACTGCCGTGTCGAGCAGACCGAGTGGCGGCGCTCCGAGCGCGAGCAGCGCGGAGTGGAAACGAGCGGGCGAATAGGCCGCGCCCCAGGCGGCCCTGGCCCGTTCGCGTACCTGAAAGATGGCAGTCTTTCCCCAGGTGTAGTGCCCGTACTGAGGGTCCCACAGCCCTCGCCGCGCCTCGGCCCGTGCCGCGGGCCCTTCAAGGAACGCGTCCTCGGTGAAGCGGCGTTCCGCGTCCTGGACCGTCATGGCGCCCGTGTGCAGACCGATCGCGCAGGACAGTCTGGTGGCCCGCTGCAGACCGGAGAGGGCGATCCCGACCGCGGTACGGGGGTCGTGCGCCCTGAAGCCCTCCTCCAGCGCAAGGTGCTCCGCGTAGACCGCCCAGCCCTCGGTGAAGGCTTCGGACATCAGGATGCGGCGCACGTCGCCTTCGGCCCGGCGCAGCGCCCGGCCGTGCGAGAAGTGTCCCGGAGCCACCTCGTGCAGTACGAACGCGGCGAGGAAGGAGCGGTTGAGGACCGAGAGCCACTGCTCCTGTTCACCTTGGGGCCAGGCCGGATCCGGCGTGGTGATGTGGAAAAGGCTGGCGGCGTCGGCCTCTCCCGGTGCTGCGGGCTGCAGACCTGCCATCACATGCCGGCGGGATGCGGGGGCCGGGAGCACCAGGCATTCGCCGTCGCTGTACGGGACGAGATTGCGCTCCGCCGCCCATGCTGCCGCCTCTGCGGCCAGTGCACGCGCCTCCTCGAGCAGGTCATCGGCGGGCGGATGGTCGGCCTGTGCCTTGCGTACGGTCTCCGCCACCGACTCCCCCGGAGCCCTGGCCTCGCGGAGTACTCCGAGCAGTTGTACGCGCTCCGCGTCGGCGCTGTCGGCGAGTTCGGACAGATCCACCTCGCAGGCCTCGGCCGAGGACATCAGCAGTCGCAGCGCCTCGCCCCCGAGAGCCGCCGAGGGATCGCCGTGGCCCGCGGCGTGCTCGAGGTGGTCGACGAGACGGGTGAGTGCGGCCAGGGCGCGTTCATCCCCGTCGGCACAGTCGGCCAGCGCGCGGGCCGCGGGCAGTGTGGCCCGCGCCACCGGTGAGCTGACTCGGTCCAGTGACGAGACCGCCGCGTCCACCGCTTCGGGCCACTGGCGCAGGTGTGCGGCTTTCGCCGCCAGGCGCTCCTCGGCCGGGGCGTAGGCGCGGTGGTAGCAGGCCGTGTCGAGGTTGGCGATATGGAGGAAGGGGTTGCTGCGGTGCTGCTCCAGCTGCTCAAAGTGCACTCTTGCCGCAGTTTCCGAGGCGCGGGCGTGCGCCTCGTCGTGCGGATCCGGGTACGGCTCGGCACCGCCGGTTCCCTCCAGCGCGGACAGCGCGCTGCGTACGCCGTCGGGCGAGAGGTCCTGGACGCGTCCGTCGTACGCGTCGTGGAGTCCGGCCAGTTCACGGGTGCGAGGCACCGAGAGGGCGGTGATCGCGCGCAGTCTGCTGTCCATCGGCTGGGTCACTCCTCATGGCTCGGGCCGGCTGTCGGCCATGTGACCTAGCCTGTCGGCACCCGGACGAGAGCAACCGGGCCATTGGAGGGGAAAGTGGACCGTTCTTGGCAGCCGGCCGAGCTGACCGCGATCCTCGGCAGCTGGATGACCGGCCCCGGCCCCCTGTACGGCAGGCTGGCGGCCGCCCTTGACCACCGGATCCACTCCGGTGACCTGGCACCCGGCGACCGCCTGCCGTCCGAGCGAGCCCTCGCCACCGCCCTGTCCGTCAGCCGGGCCACCGTGGTTTCCGCCTACGACGACCTGCGCAGCGCGGGAGCCGTGGACAGCCGCCGCGGGAGCGGAACCCGGATCGCCGTGCGGCCCGGGCCTGTGCGGGGCGCCGACGGAAGGGTTCCGGGCGGGTCGGCAACCGCTCTCGTACAGCGACTGGTCGACGGTCCCAGCGACATGATCTCACTGGCGATGGCATCCTTCGGCGCTGCGCCCCAAGTCCGCGAAGCCCTCGACCACGTGACCCGCATCGGCCTCGAATCGCTCCTCACCGACACGGGTTACCATCCGCGTGGATTGCCCCTGCTGCGCGAGACCGTCGCGGATCACTACAGTGCACAGGGCCTGCCCACCACACCCGGACAGATCCTCATCACCACCGGCGCCACCCAGGCACTGGCCCTCACCGCGCAGTTGTATGTACGCCGAGGCTCACCCATCGTCGTGGAGACTCCGAGCTGGCCCGGTTGTCTCGACGCCTTCCTGGCAGCGGGAGCCCGACCGCGCCGGGTACCGCTCGACGAGGACGGCATCCGGCTCGACGGGCTCGCCGAGGCCCTTCCCGGGGCCGCGCTGCTCCATGTCACCCCGACCTTCCACAATCCGACCGGCACCCTGATGTCCGCGTCCCGGCGCCGGCGCCTCGCCGAGCTCGCTTGCCGGCACGGAGTTCCCCTCGTCGAGGACATGGCCTACGACACCAGACTCACCGACGCCCCGGAACCCCCACCGGTCGCGGCCTTCGCCCCGCCCGGCACCGATTCGCTCACCATCGGGTCTCTCACCAAAGCAGTCTGGAGCGGCCTGCGCATCGGCTGGCTACGAGGTCCGGCCGGCACAGTGGAGCGGCTCGCCCGCCTCAAGGCGCTCGCGGACATGGGCACCCCGGTGCTCGACCAAGCGCTCGCTGCCCGCTTGCTGCCACGCCTCGACGACATCAAACACGCCCGGGCCCACACCCTGCGGGCCGGACTTACCCGCCTCGAATCCCTGCTCGCCGACCGACTCCCCGACTGGACCTGGCACTCCCCCACCGGCGGCGCGGCACTGTGGACCCGCCTCCCGCACGCCACCGACGCCGACGTCTTCGCCCAGGTCGCGCTACGGCACGGCGTCGAGGTGGTCCCTGGCTCCGCGACCGACCCGAGCGGCGCGCACAACGACCACATCCGCGTGCCGTTCGCCCTCCCCGCCGACCGTCTCGACGAACTGGTACGCCGACTGTCCGCTGCCTGGGCGGAGTTGGCCGAATGACCTCGTACTCGCGGCGGGTGGTGTCGCGGCGGACGATCCCGCCACCTCATCCATCGGGTCGACTTCCGCCGACGCGCTGACGGCCCTGCCCACCCCGCGACCGGCAACAACGGTTCCCGTACTGCCCCCGGGCCACCCGAGAGATCCCCACGCCCACCACCGAGTTCATCACGTGAAGCTGCCCTGTTCAGGCGGCTGGACGGGCGATCTGGGTGTCCAGGGCAGCGCAGAGCCAGTCGTGGGCGGCGCCGGGGGTCGGTTGCGACGGGCCGGACAGTTCAGCGGTGAGTTGCCAGTAGCGGTCGATACGGGGATCCGCGGCGAGCTGGAGGCTGAGCTGGTGGCGGAAGGCGGGCGTGTCGCGCGTGCCGAGTGAGTGGGCATAGGCGGAGACGAAGCAGTCGAGTGCCTCCCCCCGGCTCGGTGGCCGCTGTGCCCGCAGTTCCGGCGTTGCCAGCGCGTACGCCTCGCCGAGACCGTCGTAGAGCACGGCCGGCCGGTAGCCCTTGTCGGGCCGGTGTGCCGCGGGCTGGCCGCGATCGGCACCGACGCAGGGGGCGGAGACCAGGGCGTGCAGCCGGGCGAAGGCCAGTGCCTGGGCCGGAGTCGGTCCCTCGGGGAGCTGTGGAACTGCCTGTTCGATGATGGCGGAGACGAGGTGTGCGGGGAGTCGCGGCGGCAGCCAGTGCCGCCAGAAGCGCGCCAGCGCGGCCGTGCTGGGCGGTGCGGAGACGGCGCCGATCAGGCGCAGCCGGTCGGCTCGTTCCTCGGGAGCGCAGTCCTGGAGCAGTTGGAGGGCGGCCTCCCGCCAGCGCAGGGCGGCCAGTTGCGAGCCGATCTCCCGCAGCTGCCACGCGATGACGTCCTCCATCGCGTCTTCCTGGTCGAGGATCCGGCCGACGTGCGGGACCGGCAGGTCGAGGTTGCGCAGGGAGCGGATCAGGCGGAGCCGGTCGAGCGCCTCGGGGCCGTACCGACGGTGGCCTCCGGTGCTGCGGGCGGCTTCGGGCAGCAGACCGCGGTCCGAGTAGAAGCGGACGGTCTTGACGGTGACGCCCGCGTGCTCGGCGAGCTCTCCGATGCTCCAAGTGCTCTCAGGGGGCACGGCTTGAACCTCCCTCAGGGGGAGTTCCTACCGTACCGGCGAGCGCGGGCGGCCTGTACGGCCGGCCCCGCGGACCACGGCGTAGAAGGAGAAGTCCATGACAGCGTTCATCCTGGTGCCGGGCACTTTCACCGGTGGCTGGATCTGGCGGGAGGTGGCCGCTCGGCTACGGGACTCGGGGGCGGAAGTGCATCCGGTGACGCTCACCGGCATGGGTGACCGCAGCCATCTGGCGGGACCCGAGACGGACCTGGAGAGGCATGTCCAGGATCTGGTGCAGCTGATCGACCATGTCGATGCCCCGGAGGTGGTGATGGTCGGTCACTGTTACGGCATCCACCCGGTGCTCGGCGCTGCCGGCCGGCGCCCGGAGCGGATCGCCCGGATCGTGTACCTGGATGTCGGCATGCCCCAGGACGGTGCCCCGGCCCTCGAGCTGGTGCCCGATCAGGCGGTCCGCGAGCGGCTGCTGCACCGAGCTGAGCAGGCCGAGGACGACTGGCGGATCCCCCCGCCGCCGCGCGACGAGTGGCAGCGCTGGGGCAGCGTCGACGGCATTCCCGCAGACGCACTGGCGCGTGTGGCCCGTCTTGCCGCGCCGCAGCCGGCGGGCACGCTCACTCAGCCGCTCCGGCTGTCGGATGCGGTCTCCGGGCTACCGGCGACCGGGGTCCTCTGCACCGGCAATGGGTCGAGCATCGCCATGGTCGAGGCTTTGGTGGGACTCGGGGATCCTCGCCTCCAGGCGCTCACCGACTCCCGGGTGAGCTTCTTCGAACTCGACACCGGGCACTGGCCGATGCTCTCCACCCCCGACGAGCTGGCCGACGTACTGCTCCGGGCCGCCGCAGGAGAAGGACACCGAGTGAGCCGGACGGTGAGCGAGCAGCCTGCCCATCTGCGGCCCTTCCTCATGGACGTAGCGGAGCGGCCTCGCAAGCGGGTGGGGAAGGTCGACCTCTACCTGCCCGATGCCGACGGCCCTCGGCCGGCGGTGGTGTTCGTCCATGGCGGCCCGGTTCCCCGCGGTGTGCAGCCGACGCCGCGCGACTGGCCGGGCTTTGTCGGCTACGGCCAGTACGTGGCGAGTCTTGGAGTGGTCGGCGTGACACTGGATCACAGGCTCCACGATGTCGGACACTACGGGCGTGCTGCCGAGGATGTCGCCGAAGCGGTCGAGCTCGTACGAGCTGATCCGCGCGTCGACGGGGAACGCGTCGCGCTGTGGTGCTTCTCCGGTGGCGGGCTGTTGTCGGCAGACTGGCTCGCGGCGCCTCCGTCATGGTTGCGGTGTGTGGCGGCTACCTATCCCGTGCTCGCGCCGCTGCCGAACTGGGGGCTCACCGATTCCCGGTTTCGCCCTGCGGCTGCGGTGCGTGCTGCGGGGCAGTTGCCGATCGTGTTGACCCGAGTGGAGCTGGAGCGCGCCGAAATCGCTGCGACGGTCGAGGAATTCCTGACCGCCGCCAAGGACTGCGGGGCCAGTATCGAGGTGATCGACGTACCGCTCGGCCACCACGGGTTCGAGACGATCGATCACACCGAGCAGGCACGCCACGCAGTGGACCGCGCGGTCCGATCCGTGCTGGGGCACCTGCGGAGCTGAGGCATCCCTGCCGTAGACCCGCCCCCGGCGCAGATGTGCGCGCCGAGGGCGGGGGCCGGGCGTCGTGCTTCTGGATGGCTGGGCGGCTGGGGCGTGTTGAAGAGGGTGCTGTCCTGCCGTGGGATGCAGCAACAGACCTTTTCCCAACGCGCAACGGAACCAGTTCCCCAACGCGCCCCGGGCATCGACTCGGTCCTTCGTGGGAGGTTGGCTGTGTCAGATTCTGGCGTGAACGTCCCAGTCACCCGCGGATGAAAGGGATTTGGGCCATCGGCAAGGGGCCGCCGTAAGCGGTCGCGCTCCACCGGGGTTCGCACGGAGGGCTAGTGCGGGCTCGGCTCCTGCTGCGAAGGCTCCCGCTCCGCGGTCGTCGCGCCCCTCGGGGCGATGAACAGCGTGGCCGCGAGCGCCAGCACCAGCAGCCCGGCGCAGACGTAGCTGGAGAGCTCAAGCCCGCTGGTCATTGCCGCGCGCGCAGCGTCCGCGACCGCTGCCGTCTGCGGGTCGGCCGAGAGTGAGGGAATCACCGATCCCGCGCTCTTTGTGACGACTCCGCTGAGCTGTTCGGCGTCCTGATCCGAGAGCCCGGTGCTGGTGAGGCGGTCGCGCAGGCTGGAGGTGAGCGTGCTGAAGAACAGCGTAGTGAGTACAGCGATGCCGAGCGCGGAGCCCAGTTCGCGTGCCGCGCTCTGGATGCCCGAACCCTGTCCGGAGCTCTCGACGGGCACGTCCACGAGGACGACGTTGGTGACTTGCGCAGTAGCGAACCCGACGCCGATGCCGTAGGTGAACAGCGCGATCGCGATCAACCACCAGGCGCTGTCGGGGGCGGCGATCAGCCCCAGCATCACCAGACCTGCGGCCTCCAGGAGCAGACCGATCCGCACCTGGGCCAGCGCCGAAGCGGCCATGGCGAAGCTCGCACCGCTTGCGCAGAAACTGCCCACGGCGAGAGCGACGAGCGCGAGCCCCGCTTGGAATGCGCTGTAGTCCAGAGCGAACTGCAACCACAGCGGCATCACCGCGATGATGCCGAACTCGCCGAGGCCGACGACCAGCGTGACGACGTTGCCGTTGCGGAATGAGGAGATGGAGAACAACCGCACATCCATCAGCGGCTCGTCGTCGTTGCGGCCGAGCGCTGTCTGTCGGCGCCAGAACGCGAACAGGACCAGAGCCGACACGACGAACGCGGCGAAAACGGGAGAGGGACCACCGCTCCACGAGAACCCGCCGATGGTCAGCGGCTGGGTGGTGATCAACCAGCCGTAGGTGCGTCCTTCGATCATGGCGAATGCCAGAAAGCCGAGCCCGATCGCCGAGAGGACGCCGCCGAGGCCGTCGATACGCCCCTGAGTGCGAGGTGAGGCGGGCAGGTAGAACAGAACACCTGCGATGATCACCGCCACGAGCGGGATGTTGATGCCGAAGGCCCAGCGCCAGGAGAAATCCGCGAGCCAGCCGCCCAGCAACGGGCCGACGGCCGCGGCGGCGCCGATGGTCGATCCCCAGACCGCGAATGCCTGACCTCTGGCCTTGCCGGTGAACGTCGCGTTCACCAGGGCCAACGACGTCGGCAGGATCATGGCGCCGCCGATGCCCTGCAGGAACCGCGCCAGGATCAGCAGGCCACCGTTCGGCGCGACAGCGGCCACCACGCTCGTCACGCCGAACACGACGAGACCGATGAGGAAGATCCTTCGGGCGCCGTACAGGTCGGACAGGCGTCCAGTGAGCAGGAGCAGCGCGGCGAAGACGATCGCGTAGGACTCCTGGACCCACTGGGCCTCGACCGAGTCGATCGAGAGGTCCTCGATGATCGGGGCGAGGATCACGTTGACGATGGTGATGTCCACGACGATCAGGGCCACACCCAGAGATACGGCGATGAGGCCTAACCACTGGCGCATGGGAGGGGATCCCGCTTTGCCGTTCAAGATGACTCCACTCTGATATACCTTTGCCGTAAAGGTAACTACCTTTGCGGCAAAGGTAGATTGATCAGGGTAGGTTGTCAAACGAAGTGGTGGAGCGCGTCGTCTGCGCAGATCGGAAGGTGGAGCATGCCGATGGAGACACCGGAGTTCGGCAACCTTGAGGTTCAGCGCGACCGCCTCATGGAGGGGCTGCGAGCGTTCGGCGCCAACTACACCGAGTTCACCCAGCGCTTCGCGACCTGGCTGGGACTGCACTCCACCGACGCCGCTGCCCTGACCGAGATCCTGTACGCCGAGGACAAGGGCTCTCCCTTGTCTCCCGCCCGGCTGAGCGAGCGCATCTCCCTGTCGTCCGGCGCGACGACCATCCTGCTGAACCGCCTCGAACTGGCCGGGCACATCGTCCGCACCCGCGAGCACACCGACGGCAGGATCGTGACACTGCGCAGCAGCCCCGACATCAGGCCGCGGGCCGAGGAGTTCTTCGGCCCCTACGCCGCGCGCATGGCCGCGGAAATGTCGCGGTACACCCCCGAACGGCTACAGCAGTTCGAGGACTTCATCGGCCATCTCCGCGAGACCATGGATGCGCTGCTCACGGACGAATACCAACAGCGCCGCCCAGGCGCCCGTCCCTCACCGGGCGACGCCTGACCCGCGAGTGCTCGCCGCCGACGGTCACGGGCGAGGGTCGGCCGGGCCACCATGCAGCGGATGCGCTCCCGCCTGTCGGGCAGGTGGGAGCGATTTCCGTCAGTGCTCCTTCGCCCCGGTGCACGCGCCGGCCACCGGCCGGTGGCGGGGGCGTGGGAGGCCCGGCAAGCCACGAGGGGAGCGTCGGGACATCGCAGGCTGGAGACGGATGACGGCCTTGAGGCCGCCGCCCGGGGCGGGGAGAAGCAGGGCTTCGCCGCCACTGGCCAGGGTGAGGCGCTGGACGAGAGCGAGACCGAGGCCGGTGCCGCCTTTGGCGGCGTCGGGGGCGCGCCAGAAGCGGTCGAACGCGCGACCGCGCTGTTCGGCAGTCATACCCGGGCCCTGGTCTTCGACGTACAGCTCCGCCCCGGTGGCGGAAAGCCGCCGGGAGAGGGTCACCAGGCTCCCCTTGGGAGCGACCCGCAGGGCGTTGGAGAGCAGATTGTCCAGAATCTGTTCGACGGCCCCGGGCACTGCGAGGACGGCGCCGACCGGTCTGCCGGTGAGCAGGAGGAGTACGCCCTGCCGCGCATACAACCCGGACCAGACGAGGGCACGCTCGCCCAGCACCTCGTCCAGATCGACGGGTTCGGGGGTGAGCGCGGTCTCCTCCATCCGGGCGAGCGCGAGGAGACCTTCCACCATTCTTGCCAGCCTGTCCGTCTCGGCCATCGCCGCGTCCAGGTTGCCGCGCATATGGGGCAGGATGGTGGGTTCCATGTTGTCCAGACGCAGCCGCAGCGCGGCAAGCGGGGTCTTCAACTGGTGGGACGCCTCGCCCGCGAAGGCGCTCTGTGAAGCAAGCAGATGCTCCAGCAGGGCAGCCGTACGGTTGAAGGTCACGGCCAGGCTGCGCACTTCGGGCGGTCCTGTGGTGACGGAGGCCGGGGTGGACAGACTGCCGCCGCCCAAGGTCTGGGCGGCGCGCTCGAGTTCACGGATCGGGCGGCCGATCCAGCGGGCCAGCGCGAAGGCGGCCATGGCGACGGCGGTCAGCACCGCAAGCCCGCCGAGTCCCAGCACCAGCCACACCCGGTGGACGTCCTTCGCGATCGCGTCGGTGGGCACGGTGAGGCGTACGGCGCCGTGGAGCCTCGCACCATGCCGTACCGGAACGGCGACGGAGAGCCACTGGACGCCACCGATGGTCGACGTACGTACGTTGGCTCCGTCACCGCCGCGGAGCGCGGCAGAGATCTCCGGGCGCCGGGCGAGGCCGGCCTGCTGGTCGGGGCCGAGCGAGTGGGAGGTGGCGAGCAGGTCGCCGTTGCTGTCCACGACCAGAACGCGGCCACCGATGCGGTCCGCGCAGGCGCTGACCCGTTGGGCGAGTTCCTCGTAGCGGCCGTAGGTCAGGGAGAGGGCAGCGTAGTCGGCAACAAACTCCGCTTCTTCCGTGGCGGCGTTGGTGGCGCGCTCACGCTCGGCACGGGTGTAGACGTAGCCGAGTGGGATCTCCAGGCAGATGAGGACGAGGGCGGCGAGCGTCAGGTAACTGAGCAGCAGTCGACGTGTCATCGGGTCGGTGACTCCGGGTGGACGGTGTCGCTGTGGGGACGTACGGCGAGGCGCAGACCCACCCCGCGCAAGGTCCGGATCCAGGCCGGGTCGCCCAACTTGCGCCGCAGGGTGGCGACATGGACATCAAGTGTCTTGGTGGGGCCGTGGAAGTGGGGATCCCAGACTCGGTCGAGGATCTCCTGGCGGGAGTAGACAGCCCCGGGGTCCTCCGCCAGGAGGGCCAGCAGGTCGAACTCCTTGGGGGTGAGCGTGATCGGGTTCTCCCCGATCCAGACCTGGCGGGTGCGGCGGTCGACGATCAGTGCCGCCGTATCGGGGGAAGACCGTGGCGCTACGCGTCCGGGTTCGGGCGGGAGTGTCGGCGCGGGCTGCAGGTGTGACGGTTCTGCCGACCGGCCGGGCAGGGGTGCGGACAGGGACGACGGCGCGGAGTCCTGCAACGTCGGTGCCCCATACCCCCGGCCGCGTGGTCTGGCGAGGGGAGCCGCCACAGCCGCACGGGCGAAGGCCCCGGGACCGCCGGCGGACTCCCCTGCTGCGGCGACCGGGGCGGCGCCCGACCATGCGGCAGAGCGGCGGGTCACGGCCCGGATACGTGCGATCAGCTCCCGGATGCTGAATGGTTTCGCCAAGTAGTCGTCGGCGCCCAGCTCCAGGCCCAGCACCCGGTCGGCCTCCGCACCTCGCGCGGTGAGCATGATGACCGGCACGTCGGAGACCTGGCGGATGCCACGGCAGACGTCGATGCCGTCCATGTCGGGCAGTCCCAGATCGAGCAGGACGATGTCGCCGTACGGGCCTTGCAGCCCGGCGGCGCCGGTGGACACATGACCCACCGTCAGGCCGTAGCGGCCGAGGCCCTCCACAAGGGGTTCGGCGATCGTCTCGTCGTCCTCGATGAGCAAGGCCCGCAGGGTCATTGAGTTCCGTCTTCCCGTGAATCCAAAGTAAATCCTGAGTAAATCCTCGCAGCACGAATTCCCGATGGTTCACACCCGGGATGATCACCGTACATTGATTGAATCAACGGCACCCGGGTCCCCGGACATTGGGAGCCACATCACAGCCCCACGCCCAATTCTGACGCGCCGCTAGCGTTGCTCTAACCTTCGCCTTGCATCGCTCTCCCTACGGTGTTGAGCCAGGTCCAGGCCACAACCACCCGCTGAGGAGGCACCATGAAGGCACTGCTCGCACGCGCTCGCTCGTTCCGGCGCCGGGTAGATTTCGAAAGCCACACATATCGGAAACTCGCCGACGGACAATTCCCGCAGGCACTCTTCATCGCCTGTTCCGATTCCCGCGTCATACCCGCATTGATCACGGGTGCCCGACCCGGGGACATCTTCGAAATACGTAACGCGGGCAACATCGTGCCGCCGTATCGGCCGCACCTGGTGTCCGGGGAGGCCGCCACGGTCGAGTACGCACTGGAGGTGCTGGACGTCCGTGACATCGTCGTCTGCGGGCACTCGCACTGCGGCGCCATGGGCGCGCTGTCCTCCGGCAAGGACCTCTCCGGCCTGCCTCGGGTAGGGGCCTGGCTGGAGGTCGCCAGGCCCGGGCTGGCTCCCGTGCTGGACCGCGAGCCGGCCGGCTCGGCCGACTCCACCGCCGAGAGCGACGGCGCACGGATAACAGAGCTGGCGCAGCTCAACGTGCGTGTACAGCTGGCTGCACTGCGGCAGTACCCCGCGGCCCGGCGGCGGCTGGCGGAGGGCCTGCTGCGGCTGCATGGCTGGTACTACGAGGTGGACACGGGCGAGCTCTGGGAACTGGGCGAGGACGGCGACGCCTTCCGGGTGCACGCATGCTGAGCCCCGGTCAGGAGCAGGCCTACGGATACGCCCCGGAATCCGGTGGCGCCCAGGGGCGCAAGAGCAAGGCCGGAGGCGGTCGGCACCGCGCCCGGCGCTCCGGACGCGGACGGAGTCGTACGCAGACGACGGCCTCCTCGCCGGACAGGGCAGAGCCGTCCTCGTACGGCGCTGCCGGTTCGTACGACTCGTCCGGCAACGTGCCCCCCTCGAACGGAACACCACCGCCGCAACCACCACGGCCGTCACGACGACCGCAGCCGCCGGGCGGTAAGAAGGGAGGAATGCCCGAGAAGGTGAATCTCGCCACCGAGATCACCGCCTCCTTCGTCGTCTTCCTCGTCGCTCTCCCCCTGTGTATCGGCGTGGCCGTGGCCTCTGGCGCGCCGCCCGAACTGGGCATCATCTCCGGGGTTGTCGGCGGCCTGGTGGTCGGCATGGCGCGCGGCAGCACTCTCCAGGTGAGCGGCCCCGCTGCAGGGCTGGCGGCGCTGGTCGCGGAGGCCGTGCTGGAGCACGGCCTGGCCACCCTCGGGGTAATCGTGCTGGCGTCCGGGGTGTTGCAGATCGGGCTCGGGCTGATCCGGCTGGGCCGGATGTTCCAGGCGATCTCCATCGCCGTGGTGCAGGGCATGCTGGCCGGGATCGGGCTGCCGCTGATGTTCAGCCAGGCGTACCCGCTGGCCGACGCCAAGGCCCTCGGCAAGCCCATCGAGAACATCCTGGGCATCCCCGAGTTGGTCACCAGCACGCTGGGCGATCCGCAGAAGGCAATCGCGGCAGGGCTCGGCATCACCACCGTCGTGCTGAGCTTCGTGTGGAAGAAGATGCCGGGTCCGGTAGCGAGGGTTCCGGCGGCCCTGGTTGCGGTGGCGGGCGGTATGGCGGTGGCCTCACTGCCGGGGGTCCAGGTCACCACGCTTCAGGTCGGCAATCTGCTGGCATCCGTACAGATTCCCGGGCCGACCCAGTTCGCGGCGCTGGCCAGCGGCTCGGTACTGACCACCGTGGTCACCTTCACCGTCATCGCCTCGGCGGAGAGCCTGTTCACCGCCGCCGCAGTGGACCGTATGCACACCGGCGAACGCACCCGCTACAACTCCGAGTTGATCGCCCAGGGCGCAGGCAACACCCTCTGCGGATTCCTCGGCGCGCTGCCGATGACCGCGGTCGTCGCCCGCAGTTCGGCCAATGTGCAGGCGGGGGCCAGGACCCGGCTGTCCCGCACGCTGCACGGCCTGTGGCTGCTCGCGTTCGCCCTGCTGCTGCCGGGCGTGCTCGCCCTCATCCCGATCTCCGTACTGGCGGGTGTGCTGGTGCACAGCGGCTGGAAGTTGTTCGCGCCGGAGGAGTTCCCGAAGATGTGGCGGCAGGACCGCGGCGAGTTCGTGGTCATGACCGTCACCACCGTCGCGATCGTCGCCACCGCCCTGCTCGAAGGCGTCCTCGTGGGCCTCGCCGCGGGCATCGTGCTTGCCGCACTGCGGATGTCGCAGACATCGGTCCGCACCAGTGTGGAGGGCGACACCGCGAAGCTGGTCATGACCGGCAACGCGACCTTCCTGCGGCTGCCGAAGCTGATCGACGCGCTGGACACGGTCGCCGCTGCCGGGATGCCGAGGATGCGGCTCGATCTGACGGGTGTGGCGCACTGGGACCACGCTTGTCGCAGCCAGGTGGACGAGTTCGTGACACAGCACCGAGGGGCGGATGTACGCGTGGAACTGCTGCGTCCGAACACACCGAACGCGCCGACTCCGCCCGGCCCGTCGACATCCGAGCCGAAGCCGACACCGGACGGCAGTCCGACGCACGTGCCCGGGCCGGCGGCGCAGTGGTTCTACCTCGACCCGACTCCGGCGGAGGGCCCCGTGGACTACACGGACTACACGGACTCGACAGCGTCGACGGCTTCGGCAATCCCGACGGAGGAGTACGGGCGACGGGTGCGTATGCGCTGACCGATCGCCGCACCGCGAAGGCGCCGCCTCCTGCCCGGGCAGCGCCTTCGGAGTGCGACACCGGGGTTGCGCCGACAGTGAGGGCCGTTCGCGCGCACGGTGAACGCGGGCCTGCTCAAGAACACCTCCAAGGGAAGCGAACCAGTGCACGTCAGGCGCGTTGTCCTGGTTGTCCGCCCACTTGGCGGACGACGTCACGCAGGAGCTGCACGCCGTGCCCACGTTCCGGTTCAGGGTCACGCCCTCACGTCGGGACCGGCCATGGGAGCCGCCCCTGGAGGATCACGTGCTGCCTGGTCGCGGTCAGTTGGCGCACGACCTTGACGATGCGCCGGCCGGCCCCGCCGTTCGGCGTCTCGAAGTCTGAGAACTACCGGTATCCACCAACCTCCAAGCCGTCATCGACGCCGGTCCCGCTTGACCGTCGTAGTCGGCGAGCCGCTGCCAGACCACCGCAACAACTGCAAGGCATGGGAGGAATCCGGAGCCAAGGCCGCCGTCGGCAAACACCATCGCCGACGGCGGCTGTCCCAGCGCAGGCCCGGCCCCGTAACGCCACACCGCCGCCGCGCGGGCGAGCAGTTGCCCTGCGGGAAGGAGGCTCACAACAGATCCCACAAGCAGGTCCGCGCCCGAGTCGGGCATGACTTCGCCCGGATGAAGAAGCGGAGAATCCTTCGCGACTGTCGTCCCGGGAGCGACGGCGTCCACCACGTCATGCCCGGTATCGCCCGGCAGCACAATCTCGCCCTCGCTGGAAAGGTCGGCAGCCGCACGACGGACCGTTCCCGCACTCACCCGGAGATCATTACGGGACGCGCAAAGTGGCCAGGACTCGACTCAGCACTGAGGCCGCTTGCCGTGATTGGCCCCGTGCTTACGACGTGCCCTCTTCTTACGACGTCGCTTCGATGACATCTCAACCCTCTCCTCAACAGAAATTTATCCAGCTTCTACCTATTACTACCAGTTTCTAGCTCCGCGAGAAAAGCCGGAACCATGGCGGAGCGACGGCAGCGCGATCGCAGGAGTCGACAGCAGGTCAAGCCGCGCCAGCGGTTGCCGGCCGCAGACTCGCGCGCCGCACCGACGGCCGGGGTGCAACAGAAGATCCGGGGCCCTTGCGTCACTGCGCGACTGCCTCGGAGCCGTAGGATCCGGTCCGCCCCATGAGGAGGGCGAAGCATCGGTGCCTGCGAGACGGAGGCACGATCGTCAGCGCGGCAGCCGCACCTGGGGAGCTAGCGGGAGAGCTGGAGAAAAGCGATGAGGGCGGCTGTGAGTTCGGCGGGTGCGTCTTCCTGGACGAGGTGGCCCGCGCCGGCGATCGGTTCAAGTTGCGCGCCCGAGATGCGGGCTGCGAGCTCCCGTCCTTTCGCCACGGGAATCCAGGTGTCGTCCTCGCCCCAGCACACCAGCGTCGGGATACTGATCTCGCCGTACCGGCCCTGCACCTCGTCCGTGTACAGCTGGTCGGCCTGGGCGATCTGCCGGTAGAAGGCCGCCTGGCCGATATCGCCGAGCCAGGGCCGGACAAGCCGGTCGAGGACGGCCGGGTGCAGGCCGGGACTGCTGGCCGAACTTACGTACTCGCGCACCAGAGCGTGGTGCAACGCGGGCGGCAACTGCTCGAAGACCTCGGAGTGCTCGCCGACAAGCCGGAAGAACGGGGACCCCCACGGCGCCAGCGCGACCGGGTCGACCAAAGCGAGGGCGCGGTAGCGGGCGCCATGCAGCAAGTGCGCTCGCAAGGAGACGGCTCCGCCGAAGTCGTGGGCGACTACCAGCGGTTCCCTCAGACCCCAGTGCGCCAGGAGCTCGGTGAAGACCCTGCCCTGGGCAGCCAGGGAGACATCCTGGCCAGCGGACTTCTCCGACGCCCCGTAACCGGGCATGTCCCAGACGAACACCTGGTGATGGCGTGCGAGTGAGCGGGCGACGGCGCGCCAGACATACGAGGAGAAGGGTGTGCCGTGGAGGAGGACGACCGGATCCTGGCCGCCTGGCCCCAGGGTGTCCCAGCAGACGTCACCGGACGTGCTGCGGAATGTCTTGGTCAACTGCCATTCGTTCACGGGCACTGTTCCTCTCGCGTGTGCCTCCGGCCCCAAGGGATGATCAAAGCCGGGTACGGTCTGGCCGGCGCCGGCCGCGTACGGCGCCGCAGAGTACCTCAGGGCCTGGGCCCGACAACCCGGCTTCCTGCTCCTCAAGGAGCCGACTCAGTTGCCTGATCGGTTCAGCACGCGAGCTCCAGGGCAGGTCAGGCCGGCGGTGACGGCTGCAACGTCCCTTCACGGTCAGTACACCGGCGCCGGAGCCCGGTCGTCAGCTGGTCCCTCAGACCTTGCGCCAACGGGCGTTTGCCCAGGAGAACACGCCGAAGGCGACCAGGCCGAGCGCGATCAGTGTCAGCAGCCAAGGGCCGGCGGGGGTCTCGGTGAAAGAACGCAGGGTGTCGTCCATCCCCTTGGCCAGGCCGGGATCGTGCTGCACGGCCGCCGCCACGGCGAACCCGCCCGCGGTAGCGAAGAGGCTGCCTCGTGCGATACCGCCGAACAGTCCAAGGAAGTCAACTCCCCGGCGTACCCGCTGTGACATCTCGGACATCTTCAGATGCTTGCGATACTTGCGCATGACGGCGCGCGCGGCAATCCACAAACCGCCGCAGACCACAGCGACTCCCGCGACTCCGACTATCCACTCCCCGGCGGGCCACTCCAGCGCCCTGGCTGTCACATCGTCCGACTGCTTGTCGGTCGATCCGCTGCCGCTGCCACTGCTCTCGTCGCCCGCCGCGTACGACAGCACGGAGAACGACACGAATCCGTAGAAGACGAAACGCCCGGCCGCCATGGCGCGCTTACCTGCCTTGCCACCGTCCGGGCCGGCCTGCCCGAACAACGCTTCGGACAGCCGCCACAGAGCCATCCCTGCCAGGGCTGCGCCAAGCAACCACAGCATGACGTTGCCGAAGGGCTTGTGGGCAATCTCGGCGACGGCGCCTCCACGGTCAGCCTGCTGCCCTCCGCTGTCGGAGAAGGCGATACGGAGTGCCAGCACGCCGACCAGTGCATAGATCACCCCACGGGCAACGAACCCAGCACGCGCCCCTGCCGCAACGGCCGAGCTGTTCGCCGCACGCCTGGCCTCGCCGCGTCCACGTCTGCGGAGTGATGCTGCTTGAATACCCATACTTTGCCAGTTGCCCCCATCACCGGCAGGAACACCCGCCGACAGACTTCCACGGCGGGAACCGGCTGCTCCGTACCCCTGCCTCTCGTGGGGCCGAGTCGCCAAGGGCGCGCTCCTCGCGGGCATCCATTGCGGGCATCCCGGCGAACTGGCAGCGTCACCTGCACCGGCGCTTCTGTTGAGGTCGCCGGGGTGCGAATCAGACGCGTGGGACTGCCAGTTGCGGGTCCGTGATCCCGCCGGGGCAGCCGAACCCGGCGATGTCCCAGCCCGCGCGTGCGGCTCCGGCCTCGTAAGCGCTCTCGTAGAAGTCCAGCACGACGGCACGAGGATCACTCTCGGCGCGGGCCGCGCCGTAGGGCAGCACGGCCAGGTGGCTGTTGTTGCGCGTGACCCAGTGGGCCGACGCGGGTCTGAGCGGCTCCCCGGCCAGCGCGGCAGGTTCAGGGGCGGTATAGGAGTAGAAAGCCGGCTCGGCAAAGGCGTCGTCACCGAACCAGAACCCGAAGCTGACCAGTTCCCGGGAGTAGGCCTCCCGGGTGACCGGGTCGACCTGCGGCGGCTGGTCCATGTGACGCTCGGAGAACCGACTGTAGGCGATGTCGAAGGTGTGCCAGAAGTGGTGTACGGGGCTGGCTTTTCCCGAAAAGCCGGCGGCGAATTCCTCCAGCACCAGAGCCACTTGACTGAGGACCTGCCAGTAACGGTTGGCCTGTACGGGATCGTAGGTCGCATGCTCGGTGTCCTCGGCGAACGGCCGGGCGGCATCGGGCAGGTCGAACGGCCTGGGATTACCGATGTTCACCCGGACGTCCAGCGCGGCCAGAGCCGCCAAGGCGCTGTTGTGGAAGGACGCCACGGACTGACCCAAGAGCGGGACCGACATCGCTCTGCCGTCCAATGTCGTGACGACCAGTTGATGGTCGACGAAATCGAAGTCGATCGTGAAGACCGGATTGCCGTCGACCTGGCCCATGGGACGTGTCGTGATGCCGCGCCCGGTGACATGGAATGGCACATTCCACCAGTGATTGCGCCGGGCACTCGCGGCGAGGCGGATCTTCCCGACGACTTGCGCGAATCGGTGCAGCGTTTCTTTGGTGTCCTGCCACTCCGCGAGCGGCAACGGCGGGAACAGCTCCATCGCGTTTCCCTTTCAGTCCGGCGCTCCTTTTGGCCCGGGCAATTCCATGATGACCACGCTCGACACGTACGGCACCTCGCACGTGCCGCAATTATCATATATGTGTTCGATTAAAGTGCTGCGGAGCGGGCGGATGATCTGTGGCGGGGGAAGGAGGGCGTCGCCGCCACCGTCGCGACCAGCGGTGTCGCCTCCGGAGCCGTCACCGGCAGGCCGCGGCGCAATCGGTGACCGGCAGGCTCGTCACGACCCTCCGACCTGAGGATGCCGTGCCGCTGCACCCGCAATACGCTCGGCGCATGTCGTCCGACTGAACGCCGTCCGGCACAGCTGAGCAGAACACCTCACCAGCGCCGAAAGCAACAGGAAGGGCAGCGTCATGGGCATGGTCACCACCACTGACAGCACCGAGATCTTCTACAAAGACTGAGGGAACGGCCGTCCTGTCGTCTTCAGTCATGGCTGGCCTCTCAACGCCGACGCGTGGGACGACCAGCTCCAACTGGTCGCCGCCAACGGTTTCCGCGCGATCGCCCACGACCGTCGTGGACACGGCCGCTCCAGCCAGCCGTGGGACGGCCACGACATGGACACGTACGCCGACGACCTCGCTCAGCTGATCGAGACCCTGGACCTACGTGAGGCGATCCTGGTCGGCCACTCCACCGGCGGGGGTGAAGTGACCCGCTACATCGGCCGTCACGGCACCGCCCGCGTTGCCAAGGCCGTCCTCCTCGGCGCTGTTCCTCCGCTGATGCTGAAGACGGACGCCAATCCGGAAGGGCTGCCGATCGATGTCTTCGACGGCATCCGCGCCGGCGTCGCCGCCGACCGGTCGCAGTTCTACAAGGATCTGAGCGAGAGCTTCTACGGCGCCAACCGGCCCGGCTCAACCGTCTCCCAGGGAGTCCGCGACTCGTTCTGGCTGTGGGGCATGCAGGTGGGGCTCAAGGCGGCACTCGACTGCATCAAGGCCTTTTCCGAAACCGACTTCACCGAAGATCTCAAGGGATTCGACATCCCCACCCTCATCGTTCACGGGGACGACGACCAGATCGTGCCCATCAGCGCCTCCGCGCAGAAGTCGGCGCAACTCGTGCAGCAGGCCACGCTCAAGATCTACCCGGGAGCCCCGCACGGGCTTTCGATGGTCGGCTCCCACAAGGACGCCTTCAACACCGATCTCCTTGCCTTCATCAACAGTTGACGCGCCATCCTCCGGCAGAGACCGACCGCCACGGCTTGGCCACCAGCCGAGCAGCCGACCAGTCAGCCGCTTGAGACAAGCGTCTGACGCGCCTCGGCCGAAGGTCCCTGCGGGGTGACGAGGCGTACGCACCCGACTTCCTGCGCGAGCGGATCGACGGCCGAGTGGGGCGTAGACGTCGCGGTCGGATGCGCAACTGGCGGACTGCGCCGACCCCGACGTTCAAGTGGCGTTCCGACCCCGGGAGATGAAGCTCAGGCCGACTGGGGAGAGGTGCAGCTGTCGTTGAGATAGCTCGCTCGCCCGTCGTCGTCGAGCTCGAACGGCTCCTGAGGGATGATGCAGAACTCGTTCCCCTCGGGGTCGGCCATGACCAGAAAGCCTCCCGCCGCATACTGCTGGAGCAGCCGGCCGCCCAACGCCTCGACCCGTTCCTGCTCTGCGGCCGGGTCCGGCGAGCCGACGTCGAAGTGGATGCGGTTCTTACCGACTCTTGGCTCGGTGACCTTCTGGAAGCCCACCCCTGGACCATCGCCACGTGCGAGCCAGACATACGGGCCCGTCCTCGCGGTGATCGGTCTCCCGAGGAGCTGGGACCAGAACGAGGCGAGTCGCTCCGGGTCGTCGCAGTCGATGATGAGGTCCTTGATGTCCAGGTGGGTGGCCGTCATTCCCCGATGCTCGCAGATGGCGAGCCGCCGGCCCGGGCAGGGGCCCGCTGGAAGCCGGGCAAACACCGGCGCCGGTGTCCGTCGACGCGGTGAACCGAGACGTGGGCTACGCCGACAGGCGCAACCGGCGCATTCGAGCTCTGCTCCGTAGCCCGAGGCCGACGGCGTGGTGACCACCAGGGCCGCGAACCGCTGAACTCGTGAGGCCGCGCCCAGCAGCGGGCCTCACGTACGACCGGAGACGCGAAGGTGCACCGACACGATCAGTCCAGTTCAGTGGGTAAGGGCCGCCGTCAGAGTCTGTGCCGGGCCACCGATCCGGCGCCAGGTCCCGCTGTTCCGGTCCCATCGGAACACCGCCGCGCGGTTGGCGGCCAGCCGGTACACCTCCCGGTCGCCGACAGAGACCTCCGCACCCGCAGGGCCGATGTCCCGCCATTCGCCGGCGCCCTCGTCGTACCGGCGTAGGCGCTCGCCCCGCGGGTCGGTGGAGAACAGTCCGGCCGCGCCTCCGTACAGCGCCCCGGCCGGTCCCGCCGCGCGGGTCCAGCGGTATTCGGTCTCCTTCCTCCGGCTGCCCAGCCATCGGTTGACCGCGTCGCGCTCGAGAGTGAGGCCGTACAAGTGCCGGTCGGTGAGTGCGAAGGCCGCGCCCGCCGTACCCGCGTACTCCCAGTCACCGGGCCTGCCCCGGTACTTGAAGATGCGGCCGTCCCCCGGGTCGGTGGCGAACAGTCCGGGCCCTCCCCCGTACAGGCGGGCGGCCGGGCCGCCGATCCGGGTCCACGATGTGCCTTCCCCGTCCCACACGAAGACGGCACTGCCGTCCTTGGCCAGCCGGTAGACGTGCGATCCGCTGACGGCGAAGTCGCGCCCCGGCTCGGCGATGGGGTACCAGACGCCTGGCCGGCCGCCGTACACATGGAGGCGCCGGTCCCGCGTCCCGGTGGCGAACAGGCCTGCGGGCCCGGCCCAGAGCCGTTCGGCGGTGTCACCGATCCGGGTCCAGGCCGCCCCCTGTCCGTCCCACTGATAGATACCGCGTCCGCCGGGCCCAATGGTGAACACACTGCCGGCGGCCGGCGGCGCGGCGCTTTCAGGGGCTCGGGAGGCGGACGTAGCACCCGGCGGGGCACCCGGTGCGCCCGAGACGTCTGTGCCCGGGGAGCTGTCCTGGTTCGCCGCGAGCAGTGCGACCGCCAGCAGAACGGTGACCACCACTGCCACGACGGCCCAAAGCCGCGGCGAGCGACGGAGCACAGCCGTCCGCCGAGGCGCGGTTTCTACGGGGACGTGGACCTTCACCGGGGCCCTGCCCTCCACCGGATCCGGGGCCGGATCCGGCACTGGCACTGGCACCGGCACTGGCGCCGGGTCATGGGCCGGGGCTGCCTCCGGTGTCCTCGCCCCGGCGGACGGAACCGGTCCGGTGCCCGGGTCTGCTTCCACGGCGGCACGGTGCAGGCGCGCGGCGGTCTCCTTGTAGGACTGGCGGGTTCGCTCGTCCCTCGTGCGGTCATCCACCAGTCGCTCGAGCAAGTCCAAGGGGATGACCTTCTGGCCGGATCGGTACTCCCCCCAGACCGTCTTGCTGATGTGGTACCGCTCGGCAAGCTCACGGACCGTCGCACCGCGCGTGAGTTCCAGTGCAAAACGTGCCAGCGCGTTCGCCTGTTCGCTACGCCCCCTCGGCTCGCCCTGAGGTCTGCCCGCCCTGCCCATCGCAGCCGCCTCCGTCCCGTTCCGCCTGTTCCGTCGTCCCGCCCCCGCGCAACAACTGTTCATCCCAGCAGGCCGGTTGTCCGCGGACAACTCATTGTCCGCACTTCACCAGCGGTTTCTCGCCGAATCGCCCGGACAACCGCTGCGCTTGCCAGCCTGGGAGGTGTCGGGCCGCTGCCCCGCACACTCCACCACCGGAAGGATCTCCATGACGGTTTCCTTACGTCTCAGGCCGCGCCTTCGCGAGGCCGCCCTGGCTCTGGGCGGGGCGATGGTCCTGCTCGCCACCGCGCTCACGGCGACCGCCACCGCCGGCCCGCCCACACCGTTGACGGGCTCCGCCGCGCCCGCCGAGTACCAGATCGGCACGTTCAACATGGCGGGCGGCAACGCCGAACACGGCCCGAAGGGCGACGAGGCACCCGAAGCCGTGGCGCGGAGCGTGCGGAAGCGCATGCCCGCCGTCGTCGCCGTCCAGGAGGGCTGCGGGGACTGGAGCATCGCGCTCTGGAACAAGCTGAGGGAACAGCAGTACGACGTCATCCTGGACCCCGTGCTCCAACGTGCCGACGGGCCGAACGCCGAGTGCGGCCACATGAATTCGCTCGGTTTCGGCAACTCTCTGCTCCTGCGCAAGGACCTCGGCTTCGACACCAGCACGTACCGCGGCCACGAGCTGACGAAGAACACCGGCCGGGGGCGGGAGACGGAGCACCTGGGCAAGGAGCAGCGGGAAATGCTGTGCGTGACCGCCCCGACGCGTCGGCTGGTGGCCTGCTCAGTACATCTGACGCATAACGACCGTAAGTTGCGCATCGAGGAGGCGGTGGAGGCACGGCGGGTTCTGGAGCAGGAGTACGCCGGATACACGAAGCTCGTGGGCGGAGACCTGAACGACGATCCGCTGTCCGCGACGGCCGATCAGTTCTACCACTCGGGGTACGGATTCGGCGCCAGGGGCGAGCTCAAGGAGACGGACAGCCCGTGCGGCAACGACATCACTCCCGTTTTCAGCTACTACGCGCTGCCGTGCCGCATGGGTGAGTCCACCCACAACAGCGGCGGCAAGATCGACCACTTGTTCGTCTCTCCGTGGGTGGAGGTGAAGTGGAGCGACGCCACCTCGGCGAGCCACTCCGACCATGTGCCCCTGTGGGCAGGAGTGGTCTTCTGACCCCGTGTTCGCGACCGTACGACCGAGACAACAACCGTTCACCACAAGGAGAATGATCATGGCATTCAGCGACGACGAGATCACTCAGATCGCCTTCCAGGAGCAGGAGAGGCGCGCCCGGGAGCACCAGGAGTACATGGCCCAGCAGGAGGCCGAGCGCCAGGCCCGGGCGGCGGAGGAGCAGGCGCGCCGATCCGCCGAGGAGCCGCACTCCGGCCCCACCTGGTAGATCCGCAGCTCGACCACGATCCGGAGGGCCGCAGCACACGGGGGCTGCGGCCCTTCCCTATCTGTCATCGGGCGGAGGCGTGAGGGCCTGCCGACCGGCCGGCCCCGCGTCGACAGCCAGGGCCGTTCCGGGCGGACATCGGTCCTGGCGCCGGTGCCGTACGTCAGCGTTCGAGGGTACGCAGGTACTTCGCGAACTTCTCGAGGCCGTCGATGTTGCGGGGCCCGCTGATTCCCTCGTTGTAGTCGAGAATGAAGAAATTGTTCTTCTTGACGGCGGGCAGTTCCCGCGTGTGCGGTGACTTCCTGAGGAAGTCGATCTTCTTCTTGGCAGGCTGGTCGCCGTAGTCGAGGATGATGACGACCTCCGGCTCGGCCTTGGTGACGGCCTCCCAGTTCACCTGAGTCCACCGCTGGTCGAGGCCGTCGAAGATGTTCCTGCCTCCGGCGGTCCTGATGATGTCGTTGGGCGGAACCTGGCTGCCCGCCGTGAACGGCTGGTCCGTGCCCGAGTCATAGAGGAAGACCGGCACCGGACCACGCTTGGGGGTCTTTGCCGTGACGGCCTCGACGCGCTTCTTCAGGCCACCGACGACTTCGTCCGCCTTGTCCTCGGCCTTGAATATCCTGCCGAGCCGCTCAAGGTCGGTGTACAGGGCCTCGAACGGGGCTGCCTTCTCAGGGAACTTGGGGTAGTTGAAGCAGCTTTCGGTGTGCATGAAGCTCTGGATGCCGAGCTTGTCCAGGATCTCCGGGGTGATGCCCCGCTGATCACTGAAGCCCGAATTCCAGCCCGCTACAACGAAGTCGGACTTGGCGTCCACGACGAGTTCCTTGTTGAGGAGGTCTTCGCTGAGCATCTTCACCTTGGCGTACTCGGACGCCCACGGGGACTCACTCACCGGCGGGTTCGCAGGGGGCATCACATATCCGTGTACGTGCTCGGTCAGGCCCAGGCTGAAGAGCTTGTCCGCGCTGCCGCCTTCATACGCCACTGCTCGCTTCGGTGTCGTGTATTCGACCGGCTCACCGCACCTCTTGACAGTGACCTTCTCAGACGCCGTGGCGTCCGGTTCGACGTCGGCGCCGCAGCCGCTGATCAGCAGCGTGGCCGCGAGTGCGGATCCGAGGGCCGTGCGCTGCCGGACCGAGCCGGGAAATCGATTTATGGACATGACGTGATGACGCCTTTCAAAGGGAGGGGTTCAGCGAATACAACAACTGCGGGTCACCGGTCAGCGGGTGGGAAATGATGCTGGCCTTGACTCCGAATACCTCGTCGACCAGTTGGGTGGTCAGAACGTCCTCGGGCGTGCCGGTGGCCACCAGGCGCCCTCCGGAGAGCACGCCGAGCCGGTCACAGGCAGCGGCGGCGAGATTGAGATCGTGCAGTACGACGAGGACGGTGAGCCCCGAGCCCCGCAGGAGCGAGAGCAACTCGATCTGGTGGCGCACGTCGAGGTGGTTGGTCGGCTCGTCCAGCACCAGGATCTTCGGTTCCTGGACGAGGGCCCGGGCCAGCAGAACGCGCTGGCGCTCCCCGCCCGACAACGTGAGAGCGCCACGCCGGGCGAGGTGCCGGATGTCGAGCCGGCCCATGACCCGCTCACACAGGTCCCGCTCCCGCCGGCTGAGCACCTGGTTGCCTTGCAGGTGGGGCGTGCGTCCCAGCGCGATGACCTCTTCGACCGTGAAGTCGAGGTCGACGGCACCGTCCTGGGTCATGGCCGCGATGACTTGCGCACTTCTACGCATCGTCAGTCGGGAGAGGTCCTCGTCGCCCACCCGGACGGTGCCGGAACTGGGGCGCAGCGCGCGGTACACACACCTGAGGGCGGTGGATTTCCCACTGCCGTTCGGGCCGACCAGGCCCACGATCCGGCCGCTGTCCACTGCCAGGGACAGGTCACGCACCAGACTCTTGCCATCGGTCACCACCGAGAGTCCCTCGAGCCTCAGATCCATCTCAGCGGCCTCCGAACATGTAGGCCTTGCGGCGCATCATGGTGATGAACACAGGGACGCCCACGAGTGCCGTGATGACGCCGAGGGGCAGCTCGCGCGGTGCCACCAGAGTCCGGGACACCAGATCGACCCACACCATGAAGATCGCCCCGACCAGCGGAGTGACGGCCAGTACCCGGGCGTGGGTGGCACCGGCCACCATGCGCACCACGTGCGGCATGACCAGTCCGACGAAGCTGATGGCACCGCTCACGGCGACCATGACCCCGGTGACGAGCGAGACGAGCACGAGAAGGCCCTTGCGATGCCGGTCGGGACTGATGCCCAGGCTCGCGGCCGTCTCGTCACCGAGCGCCATGACGTCCAGCGCCCTGCCGTACCGGTACAGCACTGCCACACCGAGCAGCACGGCCACGGACACAACGGGAAGCGCGCCCCACGTGGCAGCGCCGAAACTGCCCATCGTCCAGTACAGGACCATGCTGGTCGCCTCGCTGTCCGGCGCGAAGTAGATGATCACGCTCATCACCGCCTGGAACCCGAGGGACATGGCCACGCCCGTCAGGACGAGACGCAGCGGAGAGAGCGCACCCCGGCTGGAGGAGGCGACGTACACCAGGAACGACGCCACCAGTGCGCCGATGAAGGCGCCGGCGGACACCGCGTAGATGCCCAGCGCCGCCAGTCCTCCCGTGACCGTGACGCCGACGGCACCGACCGACGCGCCCGAAGAGACACCCAGGACGAAGGGGTCTGCGAGCGCGTTGCGCACCATTGCCTGGATGGCGACACCGATCGCACTCAGCCCGGCCCCAACGAGCGCCGCCAGCACCACCCGCGGTGTACGGATCTCCCAGATGATCTGGTACATCGTCGCCTCTTCCGCTTCGATGCGCCCGCCGCTGAGAGCTGCCCACAGGTAACGGGCGGTGTCAGCCGGTGAGATCACGGCGGATCCCAGACCGATGGCCACGACAGCGGAGGCAAGGAGGACGACGAGCAGAACGACGCATGTCACGGCCAAGCCCTTGCGGGAGGCAAGCCGGTCCTTCACGACCTCTGCCGGTTCGATGGGTGATACGTCGGCGGGTGACACGTCGACCGACGTATCGGCGCCGGTGCTCGCTGACGGAGCAGAGGTCGCGGGCGGGGACATAGAGGTCGGCCTTCCGGGTCGAAGTGGAGCGTTCGGATCAAGGCGCGGCGTCCGCCCGCGGCCCGGGCGGACGGCACGTCCGCGTCTGCTGCGCGGACGCAGGCTCGGCGCGTCGGCTACGCGGAAGCAGGCACGTCGCCCGCCTCCTCCTCGCTCGCCGGGCCCGCCCGGAGCACCAGGACGGCGGCCACCAGCGCTGCGACGGTGAGAGCACCGAAGACCAGGGCCGTGCCCGGGTAACCGGCCAGTCCGAGGCCGGCGCCGCCCAGGGCCGCGCCCACGAACACTCCGAGGCTCATTCCGGCGGCATTGATGCTCAAGGCCGAGCCGCGCAGCGTTCCGCAACGCCGGACGAGGAGGCTGACCACACACGCGGCAACGACAGCGTGGCTGGCCGCATGAAGCGACGTCAGCGCGAGGGCAAGCGGAAGCCAGTGCGTGAAGTAGAACCCCACGACGGAAGCCAGTGCTGCGACCAGGCCGATGGCCAGCATGCGCTCAGTACCGATCCGGGGCTCGTCGGAGTTCGTGATCCGCCCCGTGAGGAGGTTGCTCACGAAGAACGACGCGCCGCTCAGCGTCCAGACGAGCGCGAAGAGTCCGGGATCGAGCTCGAAGCGATCGTCGTAGAAGGCTGCCAGGTAGGAGAGGTACCCCATGAACACCGCCGTGCGCAGCAGGGCGATGAGGAGCAGCGGCGCCACCCCGCGAATCGCTCCCAGGGCCTTGAACGACGCGAGGTAGCTCAGGCGCGGGCCGCTGCCGGTCTCCTCGTCACCCTTGCTCCTGCCCCGCGCCAGGAAGACCACAGCCAGCAGGAGCGAGGCCGCGGTTACAGCGACGAGGTCTCCCTGCCAGCCCCACAACAGCGCGGGCAGGGCCACCACAGGTGCCGCGAGCATCGCGGTCATCGACTGCGTCGCCGTCACCAGGGTCGCCGCGCGGCCCGCTGCCTTCCCGGAGCCGAAGCGGTCGGCGGCCGCCGCGGTGAGGGCCGGGTTCAGTACGGATGTACTGGCGCCGACCAGCAGGCAGAACACGGCGAGCATGATGAAGTCCCCGCCGGCGCCCAGGGCCGCCGAGGCGCCGAGAGCGATGAGTCCGCCCGCGGCGGCCCGCTCCTTGGGCACGCGGTCGATCAGCGGAGCGAGCGCCGTGCCCACCAACAGGGCTGCCAGGCCGCCCAGTCCACGGAGTCCGCCCATTGCGGCCACACTGGTCCCGGCCTCATCGGCTATGGGCACCAGGTAGGTGCTGAAAATGGTGAACGGCAGCAGACCGACCGCGGAGGCCGCCAGGACCGGCCACAGGGTACGGGCCATCCGCAGGTCGCCCGGCAGCGGCTCGGCCGTCTCCGGCGTCCGGCGATCCGCCGCGGCTTCCTTGGCGTCGGTGCTCACGCTCCCTCCTGGTTGGCGAGCACCGGCTTGTCGGCTCGGTAGCGGTACAGGCATGTCGGATCAGCGCTGAATTGCGAGAACGGGAACGGCTCGGCGGACAGTGCGGTGACCCCGGCGGGCAGGAACGCGCGGGCGACGGCGCTGCCGGACTGTGCGTAGACGACCAGCGGCACGTCGTGTTCCCGGCAGTGCTCGAGGATGAGGTCGAAGGTGCCGTTGCTGAGCGTCATGCCGGTGGCCACCACGGCATCGGCTTCCTTGAGGACTTCGGTCATGTCATCGGTGACCTGTTCTCCCCACTGGGTGGTGCGCAGGTTCAGATCACAGGGCAGGCAGACCCCGCCCCGGTCGCGTATCGCTGCGACCAGAGGGTTGACCACGCCGATCAGTGCCACCTTCGCTCCCTGCTCCATGTCGAGCAGGCCGGCGATGGCGGCGTCGCGGGCGCGTGCACGGACCTCCGGGGTTCCGACGGGCAGTGTGACGGGCTCGGCGTCCGTCGCGTCCCGGTGCGGCTGCACCTGTGCGAGGTAGGCGTCGAGGGCTGCGATACGGACCGGGACCGACTCATGGCGCAGCAGTTTGTCCAGGGTGTAGCCGGAGGCGTTCTCGCAGAAGTCGGGGGCGAGTTCACCGGCCTCGAAGGAACAGGCGCCGAAGGACTGCCCGACACGGAGCAGGAGGTAGTGGTTGTGGTAGGTGACCTGGCTCCCGGTCAGCCGGGTGGTGTTGTAGAGCCAGAACGCGCTCGTGACGGCCAGGTCCTTCGGATCGGGGCCGTAGGCGCCGGACAGTACGGCGTCGGTCAGTTCGGCGACTGTCTGCGGCTTGGGATGTGACATCTTCTGTTCTCTCGTCGGCGTTGTCGGTGCAGTCATGGGAGATCGGTCAACCTCTCATCCCTGGAGCGGAGTTCCCGGAGCGGCAGCACTGATCTCACCCATTGCGCAGAGGCCGGACCAGGAAGTCGTCGACCAGGGGTGTCTCAGCTCATCCAGAGAGGTGATTTCGTGCGGCTTCAGTGCGTCGATGTCGTGGGCTTCCGCGTGCCTGGCATAGGCGCTTTCGACATAGCGATGGCCCGTGTCGGCCGCGATGAAGACGTAGGTGCGGGAGTTGTCGTCCCTTCGGCGTTCCCAGAGGGTGGCCAGATAGGCCGCTCCGGTCGAAAGGCCGGCGAAGATTCCGCTGTTCCGGAGGAGATTGACCGCGCCGGACATGGCGCAGTCGAAGTTCACCCAGTGCAGCCTGTCGTACAGCTCACGCCGGACGTTCTTGAATTCGATGGCGCTGCCTATCCCGGCAATGATCATGTCCGGGTCCGACACGTGCTCCGAGCCGAAGGTGACGCTGCCGAAGGGCTGTACGCCGACGAGGGACACATCCCTGCCCGCGTCCCGCAGACAGGTGGCGATGGCCCCGGTCGACGCACCCGAGCCCACTCCGCCCACCAGCGCCAGCGGTCCGGAGGGAATCTCCCGATCGATCGCTCCGGCCACGTCGCGGTAGCCGTAGTAGTGGATGCTGTCGTGGTACTGCCGCATCCAGTGGTAGGACGGGTTCGCCTCGAGGATCTCGGCGATCCGCCGCACCCGCAGCTCCTGGTCGAGGCGCAGGTTCTTCGACGGCTTGACCTGTTCCAGTGTGGCGCCGAGTATTTCCAGCTGCACGCGCAGCGTCCGGTCGACCGTCGTGGAGCCCACGATGTGGCACTTCATTCCATAGCGGTGACAGGCAAGTGCCAGCGCCTGTGCGTAGATTCCACTCGAGCTGTCGATGAGCGTGTCACCGGGTTTGACGACACCTGACTCCAGGAGGTGGCGGACCGCTCCCAGGGCCGAATAGATCTTCATCGTCTCGAACCGAAGACAGACCATGTCCGGCTGAAGGGATATGAGATCGGGTTTCTTGACTGCTTCTGCAATGTGTACGTGCATGACCTGTCTTCCTGTTAAGCGGCTATACGCCGGCGCAGCTTGAACAGGAAACGCCTGAACGTTGTCTCAATGGCGTACTTGATGATGTCCCGCAATTCTGTGGTGTTGAAAACGATCAGATACACCCCGCCACCGGCCGGCAACGCGTGCGGTTCTGCTCGCCGGTGGCCCCTCTGACGCCTCGCCCCTGCTGACTTCCTCCTGCCGACTTCTTCCTGCTGACCGGGGGCCGGCCTGGATCGGCCTGCCTGCCGCCCGGAAGGCGCGGCGCAGTGCGTTCTCGGCTCCGTCCATCGCTCCCCACGCGCCGCTTCGTTGGTCACGACGAGCACAGGAGCCCGGGACGACGTCGCAGAGCATCACATTAAATGAAAATGATTGTCAACACCGATTGCCAGCACTGGATCACCGCCGCGCGGCGCCGCCGGGGCGCCAAGTGGGGGCGACAGTCCCCCCGGACGCCGCTGCACCCTGTCGACGACTTGCCTTCAGGCATCCCCGTACGTTAAAACGATTATCACTTTCATCTAGTGTTCTCCGCCACCCCCTGGTCTGCGAGGACAGGCGGCGCCCTGCCCGGTTCTGTGTGAGGCGAGCCAACACGCAGGCATGCAGGCATGCAGGCAAGACGAGGAGAGGACTTCTGTGAAGCTGTCCCAACAGTTCGCGCCGCCACGGGGGCCGACCGGAGTGGGCACCGCCTTTGGGACCTTCGGCGAATTGCTCCAGGGCGTACTCCCGGAGAACGACGGGGACTTCCTGGTGACGCTGCCCGTTGCCCGTTGGACGATGGCTACCTTCCGGCAGGATCCAGACTCCAGTGACCTGGTGGTCCAGCCATCCCACAAGAAGAAGGCCCTTCAACTGGCACGCATGATCACCGAGGAGGCCCTGCAGCCGGCTGGAGGGGTCCTGACCGTCACCAGCGTGATCCCGGAGGGCAAGGGACTGGCCAGTTCCTCGGCCGATCTGGTCGCAACCGCACGCGCGGTGGGCCAAGCACTGAACATCAAGATGCCGGCCTCCTGCATCGAGCGGTTCCTGGCGCGCATCGAGCCCACGGACGGGGTGCTTTACCCGGCGATCGTCGCCTTCCACCACCGCAGCGTGCGCCTACGCGCGGTCCTCGGATCCCTGCCGTCCATGGCCGTTGTGGGGATCGACGAAGGCGGAGCCGTCGACACGGTCGACTTCAACCGCATCCCCAAACCGTTCACAACAGCCGACCGACACGAGTACGCACGTCTGCTGGATCGACTCACCGTCGCCGTATGCAGGAGTGACCTTGCAGAGGTGGGCAGCATCGCTACCCGGAGTGCGTTGATGAACCAGTCCCTCCGGCACAAGTGGTCCTTGGAGCCCATGCGTGAGATCTGTCGTGAGGTCGGCGGACTGGGAGTGGCCGTCGGGCACAGCGGCACGACCCTGGGCGTACTACTGGACACCGCGGACCCCGCGTACACGCACCGCGCCACAGCGGCGGCTCGGGCATGCTCGGAGCTGGCGGGCAATGTGGCGGTCTACCGGACTCTCAGCTTCCCGAACACGCCGCTCCGTACGGCCTCCGCCCTTCCCGTTCCGGTGTGATTCCAGCTCGCCCCGGGAGGTCGAGGGCCGGGCCCGTCGAGGCAGGTCGCACGGGCATCGAGCCGCGGTCACCCCTGGCGTCGGCCAGGCGGAGGCGCGCGGCGGACGCGGGCGAGGACGAGCACCGTGTCGTCGGTCGGCGGGTCAGGCAACAGGCTCGAAAGAATGCGGTCCGCTGTCGCTTCCAACGGACCTGAAGTCCCGTGCAGTTGGGCGCGGAGCTCGTCCATGCCTTCTTCGATGTCCTGGCCGCGCGCTTCGATGAGACCGTCGGTGTACATGGCAAGGGTGGCGCCCTCGCGGAGGTCGATCTCGGTCGTACGGAACGGGAAACCGCCGACCCCGAGAGGGACTCCCAGTACGTCGCCGATGGTTTCGACCGTGCCGTCCGGATGGCGTACGAGGGGTGGAGGGTGACCGGCGTTGGCAATGCGAGCGCGGCCTGTCGTGGGGTCGTAGAGGATGTAGAGGCAGGTTGCCAGTTCGATGCCCGCTTCCTGTGCACAGGCGTCGAGCTCCGTGAGCAGGTCGTCGGGTTCCCGGTTGTGGCGAGCCAGTGCCTTGGTGGTGATGCGCAGCCTGCCCATGGCTGCGGCGGCCAGCACACCATGTCCCATCACGTCGCCGACGACGATCGCCACCTGGTCGCCGGGCAGGTTGATCACGTCGTACCAGTCGCCGCCGACCTCGGTGATGTGGCTGCCGGGGAGGTAACGGTGGGCGATGTCCACGTAGGGGCTGGTCGCCAGGGCGCTGGGGAGCAGCGCGCGTTGGAGGGTGAGCGCAATGGTCTGGACCTGGCTGTAGAGACGTGCGTTGTCCAGACACAGAGCAGCACGGGAGGCGAGTTCACTGGCGAGGCTGAGGTCCTGCTCGGTGAAGGCCGGGCGGGCGGCGGAGCGGCCGAACATGGTGATTCCCTGGACCGTGCCCCGGGCGATGAGCGGAGCGATGAGAATGCACGACAGACCGCTTTCGACCAATAGCTGGGCGCGAGCCTGGTGCAGTACTGTCCGGGTCACGAACTCCTCGTTCACGGGGACGGAGACCGGGCGGCCCGTTCGCAGCATCTGGTGGATGCTGGAACCTGGTGGATACGTCACGCTCTCCAGTCCGCTGACGAGTTCGAAGGCGGGCGGGGGCAGTGTCGTACCGGAGGCGATCCGGCGGGTGACCAGCGGCAGTTCCGGGTTGAACACCTCGGGCTCGTCCATCCACTCCACGATCTCCACGACGGACGCGTCGGAGAATTCCGGAACCGCGGTGTCGACCAGCTCCCGGGCCGTGACGTTCACATCCAAGGTGGTGCCGATCCGGGCCGCTGCCCGGTGCAGCAGAGCCAGCCGCTGCCGGCCGGCCGTTGCTTCCACAATGGCCTGCTCCCGGTCGGTCACGTCCACCAGCAGCCCGCCCAGCCCGGGGCGCGTGTCGCCCGCCTGACTCAGCGGGAAGAAACTCACCGACCGCACCTGGTCACGATCCGGATGACCGGGCGTGCGCAGGCCCACCAGCGTGCTCACAACGGGCCGGCCCCCCTCCGCCACACCTCGCAGCATGCGCTGGTACTCGCCGCCATCGGACGTGATCATGAATTCTTCCATGTGCCGCCCGATGTGATCCTCGATCGGGAGGCCGTCCATGTCGGCGAGCGCCTGGTTGAGGTGGACGTACCGCAAGTCCTCGTCGAGCATGACCAGGCCGATGGGGCAGGTCTCGAAGAGGGCGTCGAGGAAGGCAAGGTTGGATTTCACCCGGTCGAGCTCGTCGCCCCTGCTCGCCAGGCCCATGACCACGGAACCGCCCCTGGCGCCGGTAACGGGAAAAACCCGGAAACCGCATTCGAAGACCGTGCCGTCTTGATGCCGCGCCGGCAGCCGGCCGCGCCAGTACCCCAGGGTCCGGCCTTGCTCCGCCAGCCACGGGGCCGCCTCCGGGGCACCCCGGGGCGGATCGGGGAAAAGGGCCGCGGCCGGCTGGGACAGCACCACCGCGGATTCGTATCCGAAGAGGCTCTGCGCCCCGGGCCCCCAGTAGCAGATCCGGTCATCGTCGTCCATGCCGAACACTGCCACGGCCACGTGCTCCAGCAGCGTCCCTGGCTCGGACCAGAGCGGACCAGAAGCCTTCTCGCCCCCCGGCCGAACCGATGGCACCAGATGTCCCCTTCCACCCGAGACACGCGGCGGCTGAGTCCGTCCGCACGACGGCAGACGAGTTCCCTAGCAATTCTGCCTGTCATTCACTATTCGGACATCACGGCGACGTTGCGCGTGCGGAGTGTCCCGTCCTGGACACGATGCGTGACAGGCGCCCCGGCGAGGTCTCGGCCTCTCGCACCAGGGTCAGCACGGTGATCAGCTTCCGGTTCCACGAGCCGCAAGCGCCCCCGCCGGTTTCCGGACGCTGTTGGTTAATTCCGCCCCGCTGGATCTCATCCAGCGGGGCGGAGTGCTGCGAAGGGTGAGATACGGGTGCGGGCGAGGGGTCTGCCGGTGAGCCAGGCGTCGAGGCGGGCGAGGTTGATGGCGGCTCCGGTGAAGTGGTGTTGCAGCCGGGTTTTGGCGAGGCCGCGGTAGCGGGATCTGCGCAGGCCGAACGCCTGGACGCCTTGGGAGATGGTGCCCTCGACCCCAGCACGGTGCCCGGTATGCGTCTGAGTGAATGAGCCAAGATCGTGAGGAAACACCCAGCCAGGTCTCTGGCCTTCGGGCCTTGATCTGGAAGGTTTTCGATCATGGCAGGAGTTACTCCCCGGAAGCCGCGTAAGCGGCTGGCCCCGTCGGAGAAGTACGAGATGTTCGTGGCGGTGCTCACCGGTCAGCACACGCAGCGCGAGGCCGCGGAACGCTGGGGCGTGGACCGCTCCACCGTGATCGCAGTGCTGCGGTGTGCGAAGCAGAGCGTGCTCGACGGGTTCGCCGCCGCGGTGCCGGGCCGGCCCGGCATGACCGTCGAGCAAGCCGCGCTGGCCGAGGCCCGCGCGGAGGTGGAACGGCTGCGGGCCACCATCACGGAGCAGGCAGTCGCGCTCCATCTGCAGCAGGGAAAAGCACGATGGGCCTGAGCGCCGGCCCCGTCGCGCCACGCGTGCACGCGGAGATCAAGGCCGGGCTTCTGGAGCTGGTCGACCATGCAGGGCGGGCCGGCTGGTCGGTGCGCCATGCCGCCGACACACTGGGCGTCGACCATATGCGGGTGCTGCGCTGGCAGCAGCGCCGCGTGGCGGGACGGCTCGAGGACAGCCCGGCCGGCCCGAACGTTGCGGTGCACGCGCTGCTGGACTTCGAGCGCGAGGCAATCGTCAAACTCGCCGAGGAGTGGGGCGGCACGGACCGCTCGCACCGCAAACTCGCCCACCGCGGCTCCCGCCTGGGCTGGGTCCACGTCTCGGAATCCACCGTGCTGCGGGTCCTGGACGACCAGGGCATCCGCCTGCCCGGCGGCCCGGTACGCGAACACCGCGAGAAGAAACCGTTTCCCGACTGGGCGCTCTGGCGCCCGAGATCAATCTGGATCTACGACTTCACGCACTTCACGGCAGCACGCAGGTGCGCTCTCGCAATCATGGACCTGGTGAGCCGCAAGTGGATCACCACGTTGGTCTCCGCCCAGGAGTCCTCCCTCCAGGTCGAGACCGCGTTCCTGTCCGCGCTGCATTCCGAGGACCTCGGGCACCTCGCCGAGCGCCGGATGCGTGCCGAACTCACCGCCCCCGGGCCACCGCCCGACGAACAGCCCGTCCTGCTGGCGGTCTCGGACAACGGCCCCCAGATGCGCTCCGCGGATACCCGCACCTTCATGGCCGCCTGCCTGATCGGCCAGCACTTCGGACGCCCTCACACCCCCAACGACCAGGCCTGGATCGAATCACTGTTCAGCCACGTCAAGGGCGAGTGGCCACACCTGACCAAGATCCGCGACCCCTTCGAACTCGAGGCCGAACTCGACGCGGTCCACACCGAGTACAACACCGTGCGCCTGCACGCCGGGCTCGGCTACGTCACCCCCGACGACGAGCACACCGGACGCGCCGACGCCATCCGAACGGCCCGCGCCCACGGTCTCCAGCAGGCACGCGAACACCGCATCGCCTACCGTCGGAAACAGAACTGAGAATCCTCAATATCCGTCACGTCCTGGTTGGGTATTTAACCCTGACCTTGGCTCAAAGACTCAGACACACCTCGGTGCCCGTAGCGTCGTCGCCATAGCGCGGTGTCCTGTTCGATCCGGGCCTGTTGGAGGATCTCGTGCTCGGCCTGGGGGCGGAAGGTGAGTGCGCGTCCCTTGGGCGAGTCGGTGCACGACGTCCTCAGCTCGCAGGGGCCGCACTCTCTGGCCGGGAACTTGACCCGGGTCACGGGGGTGCCCCGGTGGCTGGTGGTCGCTCGCCAGACAGTGCTCTGTTTGCCTCCGGGACAGGTGACCGTGTGCTGGTCCCAGTCGATGGTGAAGCGAGTGTTGTCGAAGAAGTCCCCGGCCGCCTGTTTCCGGTTGGTCACCTTCCCGACAGGGCCGACGAGGTCAATGCCGTGGTCGCGGCGAGCGTGGTGGATCTGCTCGGCGTCCACGTATCCGGCGTCCACCAGGTGCTCGTCCGGCAAGAGCTCACGCTCGGCCAGCGCGGTGTGGATGTCCTCCAGGACAGCGATGTCACTGACCGGTGCCGGGGTGGTGTGGATGTGGGTGATCAGGTGCGGTGCGTCGGGCTCGCAGGTCTCGCTGAGGTGGACCTTGTAGCCGGACCAGCCCAGATCCCGCTTGGATCCGGTCCTTGCCCCGGGTTCGTGCGGGGTGCGTAAGCGGATCAGGCCCGGCGGGGTGTTCTTCGGCTCCCGCCAGCGCACGGCGTCGTCGGCCTGGTAAAACTGCTGCACCCAGGTCTGGCGCAGCAACTCCACGGCCGGGAGGGCCCGCAGGCTGGGCGGCGCCGACACCGACCAGACAGCCTTAAGCAGCACCATGCCATCGGCCCCGCACTGGTCTCCGTGCTCGACACGTGCCGCCCATCGGGACGGGAAACGGCTGTCCTCCGGCCGGGCCGAGTAGCGGTCGAACCACTCCGGCGCCGCCACCGTCACCAGCCATTCCCCGGCCACCTCAGCAACCTGGTTCAGCACCGCTCGCAGCGTCTCGACCACGAACTCCAGCCGGCTCAGGTCCCTGGTCACGGCCAGCACATGGGTGGCGTCCGTACGCTGCCGCTTGCCCGCCTTGACCAGCCCGGCCTCCCCAGCGGCCCGAAGCACCGCGTCGAACACCACCCGGTCCGCATCCGACTCGGCCAGCCGGGCCCGGAACTCGCTGAGCACGGAGAAGTCGAACCCGGTATCGGCGAGCTCCAGAGACAGGGCGTACTTCCAGTCCAGACGCGAGCGGACCGCGTGCGCGGCCTGCCGGTCGGTCAGCCCCTCCGCGAACTGCAACACCGACACCAGCGCCAGCCGGGCCGGCGACACCGCCGGACGCCCCCGCACCGGGAACAACCCCTCGAACTGGGCATCAGCGAAGACTGGCCCGAGCACATCCCGCATCCGCATCGCCAGACAGCCCTTCGGGAACACCGCACGCGCCACCCGCGCGGTCTCCTCCGGAATCTCCGCCAACTCCACCCCATGCAACGACACGAACCCACCCCAGAAACACGACGACGGCCTGTACCACCCCAACGGGGTCGTACAGGCCGTCGTCACGCAGGCCCCGGATTTACCAACAGCGTCCGGTTTCCGGGCGGGGGCGCTCGGTTCCCGTTGCGGGACGTCAGGCGACGGCGCCGGAGCCGTGTGCCAGGCCTGCACCTGTGTTGTCGCGCTGGACCACTCGCCCCCTGCGGATCGATCCCGGGGCGTCGGCCGGGAGTGGGGCGTCGGTCGGGGGTTATGTGCAGCCGGACCCGAGGTCGAGTTCTCCTACGACGGCTCCTCCGCCCTCACGCCGGATTCCGAGTTCCTCGGCCTCACCCGGTGAATGGACGTCGCAGTGGGAAGCGAAGCGCAAGGTGGTGAACCTCGACCTCACCGCCCATGTCCAGGCGGCAGCGGACGGCACCGTCAGCGTAGACGTCGAGCAGGACCTCAAAGGCGGCTTTGCGAAGCCAGTGTTGCGGCCGGATCGCGTTCCCAGTCCCGCCGGTGTCCGTCGCGCGAAGCCTCGGCGTGAGCACACCTGGTGTTGGCATGACAGGATTCCCTGCTGCCGAACCCAACGGCATGCAGTGCCGTGAAGGTTCGCCTTGCCCCGCCGCGCTCCGCTTCCGGCCGGCTGAGCCCGCCGGATCAGTGCTCGGCCGCGGCGAGTTGCAGTTTCTTGTGCTGACGGCCCGCGATGGATGCCGGTATGGCGCTGGGCCGATCTGCGTCCTGGTTCATGAGGTACGTGGCGAAAGTGCCTCCGGTACGTACGACAGTGATGACATTGCCCTTCCCACCAGGAGCGAGGACGCTCGTGAGGATGTAGGCGACGGAGTCGTCCCCCACCGTCACCGAAGGCAGTGGCTTTACCTGGAACCGGTGCGTCCAGCCCCGCTCGGAGGAGGCGGTGAACCTGTTGCACTTGGCCAAGGCGTCCTCGAGCTCCCGCATCCACACCTGGGCGTCGTCGTCGGCATGGCTGGTGAGCGTCACGCTGCCGGGGGCTGCCCGGAGAGGCGCGTCATTGGCCTTGAGCGTGGCCCAGGCCATCGCCTCACGGGGGCGCTTGGGATGCACACTCATCATGTCGGCGATCGGCCGGCAGGCGGCATTGTCGACCGTGACGACCTCCTCTGCCTCCAGCAGAGACATGCTCTGTGGTTCGGCAGTGAAGCCGGGGAAGTCGGCGTCCACGGGCAGAGCGTCCGTCAGTTCCGCTGCGGTCAGAGGTTTCTGGCCGGGGGCGCGCTGGGACTCTGCGGTGACGGGGGTGGCCGCCGAGCTGCACGCTGCGGTGGCCGCGGCGGCGGCTGACCGGACAATGGACATCAGGACGCGTCGTACGGCGCTGTGCACGGACACTCTTCCCTGGTCGGGAGAGCGCCTTGTTGCACTCATCGGATGCCATTCCGGCCCGTTGATGATGTCAGGGCCTGCGGGAGAAGCTGAAGAACTTTTTCGCGGGCTGCTCCACCCCAGCTCCAGGGCATCCCGCGGCCGCGCCACCCTCGGGCCCGCCAGAACCCCGACGGATCACTTCGGCCGACTGCTGGTGCAGGAGTCCCCGGCCGGGCGGGACGGCCGATTCGGCTCGTGCGCCCTTGTGCCGTAGAGTGGCCTTACCGACGCGGGGTGGAGCAGCTCGGTAGCTCGCTGGGCTCATAACCCAGAGGTCGCAGGTTCAAATCCTGTCCCCGCTACTCTGGGTAGTTCACACAAATACCCCACTTGGCTTTACAGAACTCCTAGCCCGGACTCGTCCGGGCTAGGAGTTCTTTCTGTGTTCGGGATCTTGTTCGGCGGAGTCGGGCTGACGAGCCTGACGCCCGCCTTCTACCTTTTCATCCCACTGCAGTTGGCGGGATGATCGGTTTTCCCCGGGCCGTTGGTACCCGGTCTGGGGGTACGGAGGCATGGCGCAGCCAGCTCGGGCGCGAACGTACAGGGTGGTGGGGTTTCGGGAGGGTCAGCCGGGTGGAGCGCCTTCGATGAGCGCGGTGAGGCTGGTTGCGCGGCGGCGGGCGCGTTTGCGTGGCCCGGGAAGTGTGCGGTCGTTCGTTTCTTCGCCTGCGGGTTTGGCCCAGGGGTCGGGGAGGTCGCGTTTGGTGTGCCAGGCGCGGAGGAGGGTGTGGTTGAGGCCGGCGAGGGCGAAGGCGATGAGGACGCTGTTCTTGGTGGTGCCCAGGACGCGGGTGAAGCCGCGGTCCATGTGGAGGCGGTGGGTTTTGATCTCGGCGTTTCCGGATTCGACGGCGGAGCGGCGTCCGTAGTCGGCGGCCCAGGCGGTGGTGCCCCAGATGGTGCGCTGGCGCGTCCACGCCATGACGTCCGGGCCCAGGGTGACGGTCTTGCCACACGCGCAGTCGGTGCCGGGGCGGCAGGGGCTGGTGGGGTGGGTGGCGCCAGGCGCATGGAGCGGGGGTGGTTGGGGCAGCGCAGGTGTCCGGCGACAGCGGGGCCTTTGAAGCGCTGGTAGCCGTCGGCGTCGGGACGGCTGTGCGGGGTGAACGCGTAAGCGGCGCGTCGGTCATAGCGGTCACGGACCTTGCCCTTCTCGTCCGTGCGCATGCCGATCGGGAAGCCCGGCAGGTCCCGCAGGGGGTGCGGGAGGGCGTCGGTGAACAGGGTGCCGTCGATGATGACCGTCCCGGGGAGAGGGCCGGGGTGGGTTCCGCGCTGCCGGGGGTGAAGGTCGATGACCGGCTCCAGGCCGCGTGCGCGGACGGGATAGGCCCAGCGGGCGGGGGTGCAGAAGGAGTAGCCGCGATCCGCGATGACCTCGCCCGTGTGCGGACGGCGGCTGAGGTGCTGGTCGATCAGGTGAACACCGGCGTCGCCTTTGTGGGATCCGGCTGCTGCCAGGTGCATGGCGGTGATCACGAAGGGCACCTCGGGTGCGCCGAGGGCGCGGGCGTTGACGGCGAGGTGGAGATCGAAGCCGCAGAAGACATTGCCGGGTGCGGAGTTGGTGCCGGAGCGGTATCCCTCGCGCGCGTCGGGGTCGACGGTGTGCATGAGTCGGCCGTCGGCGCCGGTGCACAGCCAGCCGGGCTCGTTCGGCGGACGCTTGCGGCTCGGCGGCGATGTGTCCGTGACCGGGAGGTTGTCTGTGGCGACGTCGGGCTGGGGGGTCCAGGCCCGGCGCCGCGCCCACGTCTCGTAGTCGGTGGAGTCGATCGCCATCACCCCGGTGAGCGGGAAGCCGTCGGGAAGGGACGCGTCCAGGAGCTGCCCGGCGAACTCGCTGACGCTGATCGCCTTGTCTAGGAGCCTGGTTGGCCTGTGCCGCGTGCCCGTTCCAGCAGCACAGCCAGTGCCTGGGCATCGCCGGGATATGCGATCGGGTTCTCGTCGGCGGTCGGGGGTTCGAAGCGGGCAAAAAAGTCGTCGAGGGCTTCGGGGGTGACGGCGAGGGCGTTCGCGTCGGCCCGCAGGTTCCGCTCGGTGAGGCGGCGCAGCAACTCCTCACGGTGGGCGGGCAGATGGACCAGGACAGGGAGGCCGCCCGCTGTGCGGGCGGCCTCCTTCCATGCTTCGCGGTCCGCGCGCTGCCACAGGCCGTGATCGAGGACCACGTCGTGCCCGGCGCGTAGGTTCGTTGTGAACTGCCCCCGCACGGCTGCGAGGACGGGGCGTTCGCGGGCGAAGTAGGTGTCCTCGGGGTAGTCGACGCCGTACCGGCCGTGGAGGCGGTGGACTTCCTCGTCCACGGACAGCCGGGTGAACCCGCGTGCGGCCAGGGCCTTTGCGAGGGTGGTCTTCCCGGAGCCGGTGAGGCCGGCGAGGAGAACCGCGAGGGGTGGCAATGTCGTTCAGTCCTTCACCAGCGGTCGGTCAGTCGGTCAGCCTCGTCATTGTCCCCTTTCCCGGCTTGTGGCGGGTGGTCGCCAGGCGGTGTGGACGGCCCGGGCTTCGGCGGGCCAGCTGTGGGGCATGAGGTCCAGGCTGACCCGGCGGAACGCGAAGCGTGGGTCAGCGATGTTCACCCTGCCCTGGTACCGGCCGACATGAGCGAGGAGCCGCTCGGCCTCGTCCCGTACGGCGGGGCTCTGTTCCTGCCACAGGCCGGTGGAGAAGTGATGGACTCGGCGCCGCAGGTCGTCCAGGATCCCGGTGCGCCATTTGAAGTGGTGGACCGCGCAGAGCCGGTCCGGGTCGGGGTGGTGGCCGGGCGCGCGGTGGTTGCCGGAGGAGAGTGGGACGTCGTGGCGGGCGAGGACGATCTTGCGCGGGTCGCCGTGCAGGAGCCGGTGGGTGAGGTGCCCTCCGAGCGGATAGGCGAGATCGAGGCCGTCGCGCTGGTTCCAGTCGGTCAGGTGCCCGCAGGCCGAGACGCGGTCGAGGAGCAGACCGCCCACCACCCGCCTGCGGCTGCGCTCGGCCTGGGCGACGACTTCGCGCAGGTGCGTGGGGTACTGGTGGAACTCGTCCGCGTCGGCGAACAGGCGCCACCCCCGCCCCGCTTGGTGTCGTAGGGCGTCGCGGATGTGGGTGTTGGTGTGCTCGTGCCACGGTCCGCTACTGGTCCCGGCAGGCACGATGCCCGCCTGGCGGCACACGGCATGCAGTTCGTGGCGGCGCTGGTCGGGGACGTGCTCGGGGAAGTGGAAGGTGAGCAGGAAGCGTTCGACACCCAGCCTGCGATAGTGCTTGATCCAGGTGGTGAGCAAGGCTGCTTCGACGGGCCCGATCACGGCGATCAGCGTCGGCGTCAGCATCCCGCCCCCTTCCCGCGCAGACCGAGCGCGGACTGTGTCAGGTACCGGGCCTGCTCGGCGGCACTCCGCAGGTCCAGGACCTTCGGCGCTTCGGGACCGGGCATGTCGAAGGGCTGGCGCACCAGGTCCTCCAGAACCCTGGCGAGCGAAGCGGCGTCGCCGGCGGGGAAGATCCGGGCCCAGGACTGGTCCCGCAGCCGTTGGCTGAGATCCGGGTCATGGTCGGAAACAATCAGCGGCACACCGTAGCGAGCCGTGTCCATCACGAGCCCGGACTCCTTGCCCACCCCTGAGTGGCGGGCCACCAGGGCGGCATCGGCCGCCGCGTAGACCAGCCTGAGCACGGGTTCGCTGAGCGGTCCCGGTTCGGTGTGGAGGTGGACGTTCGGCAGGGCCTGCCAGCGGGCGAGCACGGTGTCGTCGAGCGGGTGGCCCGCGACGATCAGGTGCAGCGGTTCCTTCAGCCGGCCGAGCGCCGCGCCGATCACCCCGATGTCCTTGTGCGGCCACCAGCCTCCGACCAGGCACACCGCTGCTTCCGCCGGGGGGATAGCGAAGGCGGCCCGGCCACCATGGCGTTCACCGTCGGTGAGGCGGCAACCGTCGTCGACCGCGAACGCCCGCACCACCGACGCCAGGCCGGGGAAAAGCCGGTCGACCTGGTCGCGGACCGCGGTGGTCGGGCACAGGGCGACCACCCGCCGCTCGCCGCCGCGGGTGAGCCGTCCGAGCAGGTGCAGCGGCGGGTCCTCGGTGGTGAGCACTTCGTGGATGAACCGCAGGTGAGGCAGTCCGCCCAGGAGCGCGGCGGCCCCGTGGAGGGCCTCGCTGCCGCTCAGGATCACCACCGTCCCCGCACCCGTGCCGTGGCGGCGGGCGGTCCGCAGTGCGGCGGCCTCCACCAGACACTGTGCGATCAGGGTGATCTGGTGCGGGCTCCGCCGCACCGCATGCGGCCAGCGGTGGGAGCGGAAGACCCGTTGGGCGATCCAGGAGAGCCGGGCCAGCAGGCCCGAGATCCGCAGCAGGAGACACGCGTACGGTCCGCTCGCTCCGGTGACCAGCTGTGCCTCGGTGTCGCGGAGTCCGGCGGCTGTCTGCTGGGCGATGCCGTTGGGAGCGATCACCAGTGTGCCGGGGCAGGCCTGGGCGAGGGCGAGCAGTGCGTGCTGATGGTGTCCGCCCAGCCGGTACGCGTACGGCTCGATCAACACCAGGGGCCCGTGGAGTGGGGGATCTTGGTGGTTCGGGGTGCTGTTCATGGCCTCATCCCCTCGGGTGTCCCGTGCACGGCGGTGAACCGTGCGCGAAGCCAGGCTGGGTCGTTGAGGTGCTCGAACGCCTTCCGGTCGGCGGCGGCCTGGCGGGCGAAGACGATGCCGTGGCGGGCACCGGAGGCGACGTACGGCGCGTACTCGCCTTCCCGGGCACTGGTCCAGGCACGGATCCGTGCTGTGGCACGTCCGGCGCTCATGCCGTACTCGCTGCCGCGCGTGAGCATCGCGCACTCACGGAACCCGGCCTTCCACGCGTGGAACGGGCTCTGGTTGAACCGCGTGACCCCGGCACTCTCCCGGGCGAATTCGGTCTTGCCGGGCAGGGCGGCCAGCACATCGACCGCGTCGCCCATCTGCCGCAGCGCGGTACGCCGCACCAGCTTGAGTCCGCCATACCCGTACGCGTGGCCGGTGACCGGGTTGACGGCCCGCCACACCCGCATTGACACCCCCTCCTCCAAGGGCCCGATAACCGAGATGTTGAAGGCGGAGTGGATGTCGAAGTCGCCGTCGGCGAGGAAGAACTGCTCCGCGTCCACGACCTCCGCGCACAGCCGGTAGGCGCGCCGCATTCCGTGCACGCCGTGCAGGCGCTTCACCGGTACGCCGAGCGCCCGCTCCAGGCGGGTGTGGAGGCGGTGGGCGAAGGGCTCGTCGTAGGAGAGGAACACCGCGTCAAACTGGTTCATGCGACCGCCTCCAGGTAGGACGCCGCCACGGAGGCCGGGGTGAGGCGGGTGGTGGAGGCGAACGCGCGCCGGGCGTGTTCGGCGTGGAAGGCGTCGTCGGTGGCCAGGCGTTCGGCCAGGGCGACCGCCTCAGCGGTGGTGGTGAAGTGCAGGGCGGGGGCGATGTGTTCGGCGAGCCAGCCCATGCGCGGGGATATCACCGGCAGGCCCATGCCCTGGCAGTCGATCACCGACATCGACCAGGGGCAGCCGGGGCGGAAGGGGGCGATGCCGAAGCAGGCGCCGGCCAGTAGCTGCCGGTAGCGGATCCGGTCGCCCCGGTCGGAGACCACCTGGACATGCGCCATCGCGGCCAGTTGGTCGCGCATCCGCTCGGGGCTGTCGTCCAGCCCTGAGCGCTCGGCCCGCCGTGTGCCGAAGAGGTCCATCACCCGCACCCGCACCAGCCCCGACGCGGTCAGCTCCCTGGCCAGGTCCACGAACCGCCCGGTGCCGTAGTGCGCGTAGAGCCGGTGATTGTACACCCCGATCGCCCCCGCACCGGTACGGTCCGCAGCGGTGACGGTGGCGGGGTCGCGGACCAGGCGCCCGTCGCGCGGCGGGGGAACCACCCGCATCCGGCCGGCGACATCGACGCCCACCTGGGCGGTGGCCGCCGATACCCAGGACGCGGCCGTGGCGGAGTGGACCATCACCCGGTCGCAGGCGGACACGCCCGCGGCGAACGCCAGCAGCACACTGCGCCCGAGCCCTCCGTCGTCCAGCGACGGATCCAGCACGACCCGTCCGCCGCCGGTGAGGGAGAAGGGCAGGTAGTGGCAGTACCCCGCCAGCAGGGCGCCTGACCCGGCTTCCAGCAGGGCCGCGCGCACGGCGGGGGCTTCCTCGATCTGGTTGGCCACCACCACATCCGGCTTCGCGGCCCGGATCATCGACGCCAGTTCACCGATGTCGGCGCCGAACCGGGCCCGGTACTTCGTGCCGTGCACCCTCGTACGGTGGAACACGGCCCGCGTGTCCCCGGCCGGCGCCGGGGATGCGACCGTCACCTCGGCACCGGCGTCCGCCAGAGCCGGGGCCAACAGGTCGGCGAAGATCCAGCCCGAGTCGGCGGCCAGCCGGTCGGGGTTGGAGATGTTGAGCAGATACAGCACACGCATGATGTCCCTGCCTCCCATGTGCGGAGGTCCGGGTCTCGGACCGTCCGTTCAGGCAGACAACCGCCGCTCACCGGCCGGGGTCAGGGGCGACCACGCATCGCGTACACGGTGTGCACGGGGTGTGAGCGACGTACAAAAACCCGTACGCTGACCCGTGTTGGCGGGATGATTGCCGCAGCACCGGCGGAAGGCAGCGGGCCGTGGCCCTACACGACACCCACCCCATCTGGCACACCCCAGAAATGCGCGAGGCCATCACCCGCGGCGAGGCGGGGGCGGTCGTGCGCCTGGCCCGCCGCGCGGCCGAACTCACCCAGGCACAGCTCGGAACGGCGACCGGGTACACCGCCGCGTCCATCTCCCGCATGGAACGCGGCAAGCAGCCCATGCGCGACATGCTGCTGCTCCAACGGATCGCCGATGTCCTCAGCATCCCGCCGCAACTCCTGGGCCTGGCCGCCCGACACGCGCCCCCGCCCGCTCCCGGCGTCGTGGCCCACCCGCCTGCCGGTGGGACTAGGGTGGCCGGACGAGACGCACGAGACGTGTTCGGTGACGAGGGAGAGGGTGAGGACCCGGTGCGACGCCGCAACCTCCTGGCCGGCCTGGCCGCCACCACCGCAGGCACCCTCCTCGGTGGCGCGTCCGCAGGCCCGGCGGCGGCCCGTCCGGCGCTGACCGGACTGGAGGACCTCCTCCTGCACCGCGGCGGCACACCCGTCGGCGAACCGACCCGCGCGGCGGTCACCGCGGCGGTGGACGCCTCCCGCCGGGACTTCGGGACCTGCCGCTACGACGCCCTCGCCCGAGCCCTGCCCTCCCGTATCGCCCTCGCCCAGGCGCTTGGCCGCGAACACGCCGACGCGCAGGGGCAGTCGGCGACGGCGGTCGCCGAGCTCTACAGCATCGCGACCCGGCTGTGCATCAAACTCGGCGAGGACGGACTGGCCGCCGTCACCGCCGACCGCGCTCTGACCGCCGCCCTCTCAGGAGCCGACGCCCTCACCGTCGCCGAAGCACACCGCATGGTCTCCAGTTCCTGGCGCCGCCAGGGCCACTACGCGCGGGCCACCGACGTCGCCGTCACCGCCGCCCAGCACCTGGCCTCCAACCGCACTACCCCCGAACCCCAGCGCCTCTCGGTACAGGGGAACCTGTACGTGACCGCCGCCTACACCGCCGCGAAACAAGGCGACCGGCAGGCCGCGCACACCCTGATCGCCGAAGCGGAGGCCACCGCGAAGCAGCTGGGCGCGGACCAGTCACCGGCCGGGACGGCGTTCTTCGGCCCCTCCCAGGTCCTGCTGCACCAGATCTCCATCAGCCACCTCCTCGGCGACGCCGGAACCGCCATCGACCACGCCCGCCAGGTCAACACCGCCCAGCTGCCCACAGCGGAGCGCCGGGCCCGGTACTGGATCGACGTCGCCCGCTCCTTCGACCAGTGGAACAAACCCGGCAACTGCTACCGCGCCCTCCTCGCCGCCGAGGAAGCCGCCCCGCAAGAAGTACGCCGCGGCGCGGTACGCACCATGGCCGGCGGTCTGCTCCGCCACGACCGCACCCTGCCCGGCGTACGGTCCTTCGCTCACCGCGTCGGCGCACTCACCTGACCTTCGGCACCCCCACTCTTGCGTGCGGACCGCAGTGCCGGCCGCCCAGAGCCGCTGGTTGCGAAGGCGCCGACCACCGTGTGGCACCACGCGTGGTCGTAACGAAATAGTGCTTGGGCGTCAGAGCTGCTGTGGCACCGCCCGGGCCGCAGCGCGAGAAGTCTTTTGCCCGGTCCGCCTGCACACAGGTCACGTTCCGTCAGATGCGGCACGAAGCCCGGCGGCCGTTCGGATCCTCCATGTGCCTCGCCGCCTCCAGTTCCCCTGCAGGATTCCCCCGGTTTCTGGGACCATCCACCCATGGCGGACGGCAGGGATGTTTCGGCGCTGCGCACACTGGTAGGCGAGGTCGTCGCGGGTCTTGGCACCCTGACGCACCGTGAGTTGACCCCGGTCTGCGCACAGTTGGGCATGCCGCCGGTTCCCCCGGAGGCGGGGAGCAAGCGCACACGAATCGACGAGAGCCTTCGGCAGGTATCTGAGACTGAGCTGCCTCAGGTCGCGCGGCGTGTCCTGGAGCACGGATGGCCGCGGGGACCCTGTTGGCCAGCAGGTCGGCGACGGCTTGGGGGTTGCCGGCGAGGCGGCTGGCGAGGGTGTCCCACTGGGTGTCGGTCAGTGCGGGAAGGAACAGGACGGCTCGGTGGGTGGCCTTCTTCGCGGCGGCGGCCAGGCGGCCGGGTTGCGCGTGGATCTGGGCGATGGCGCCGTTGCGGTGGAGGTTGAGGCCCTTGTCGTAGGAGGTGGAGTTGTTGGTGGCCAGGTGGAGGGCCTGCTTCCAGGCGGCGACGAGGGGGGGCCATGTTGCGGGTGTTGCCGGAGCCGATCATCAGGTCCCCAGGGCGATGAATTCTCTATTGAATGCGCGTGTTGAAGCGGCTTCTCAAGGGCTGATCTGTGCGGGCATGGCGTGTTTTCTGGGTGCGGCGGCTGGGCCGCGATCCGGGTCAGACGAGCTGCGGGCCTGGTCCGAGCGCTTGGCTGAACGCGAGACGGAGTGGGGGCCCATCCGGGCGACGCCACGGTCGTGCCGCCTTGCACCGTCTCGTGCAGCCTGCTTTCACATCCGGCGCCGCGATCCCGGCGGTCCGCAAGGGCAGGCAAATCGCTGTGCTCACAGCACTGCTTAGCCTGTGCAGGAGCCTCCCAGCCCAGGTCATACGTGCAGGCCAGCGAGTTGTGTCAACAACCCACTCAATACGACATCGGGCCCGGCGCACTCGCGCCGGGCCTGCTGATCTTTGTGCGGCTATCGGTGTGGCACTCGGCGGCGTACTGTCCTGCCTCGAACAGCCAGGAACTCAGCGGTCGGCCGGACGTGGGTCAGTCAGGTGCATCAATCACTGGTGACAACGCTCACATCTGCGACGGCACAGAACAACGGGTTGAGTAGCGCCGGTTCGGCCCCCGCATGGGTGATGTTCACAAGTTCGTAGGTGGTTCGTGTCCGCGGAGTGCTCAGCATCGCCGTTCAGCAAGGACTTGATGGATGACGTGTCGCGCGATGGACGCCATCACCGGGTTCGTGTCGCGGTAGTACCGGAGTTCCATGAGCGCGATCGACAGCGCCCAGCCACGGCCTCGCGCCCAGCTCGCGTCATCGGCCCCCAGGGCGGTACGGAAGACACTGCGCGCATCGGCGGGCAGCAGGTACCACGCCGCGATCAAGTCGACGGCGGGATCGCCCAGGCCCAGGCACCCGAAGTCGATGACGGCGCTGAGCTGTCCACGGGCGGTCAGCAGGTTCCCGGGTTGCAGGTCTGCGTGGACCCAGACGGCCGGACCGGACCACACGGGGGCATGCAGAGCCGTCTCCCATGCGACGGTCGCCGCGTCGGCATCGATGATTCCGCGCAGTGTCTCCATCGCGGCGCGTGTCGCAGCGTCGCGCGTCGCCAAGGGTTCGCTGCGGTAGGAAGGCGGCCCGCCCGCGGGATCGATCCGTTGCAACGCGGCGACGAACTCCGCCAGATCCTTTGCAAGCAGGCCGGGTTCGGCGAGACGGCCGATGGTCGGGTTCTCGCCCTCGAGCCAGCGGTAGACGGACCAATGCCAGGGATAGCCCTCAGCGGGCATTCCTCTGCCCAGCGGTACGGGAACGGCAACCGGAAGCGGCGGCGCAAGCCGCGGCAGCCACTGGTGTTCCTTCTCCACGTCGTTGGCCGCCCCCGCGATGCGAGGGAGTCGCACGACCATGTCCTCGCCGAGCCGGTACATGGCGTTGGATGTGCCGGCAGAGTCGACCTTCTCGACAGGAAGGTCTGCCCACTGCGGAAACTGCGCTCCGAGCAACCGGCGTACGAGAGACACGTCGATGTCCACCTCGTCTGCATGCATCTTGCGAGCGCACATAGGCACCTTCCGAACCGGATGAAGACCGCCGTGCGGCACTGGCGGCGTGACTGTGCGCAGGGCCGGGCGGATGGTTGCTATGGGAGACCAGGCCGACCTTGATACAAACGGCCGTTGCCGTCAACTCATTTGGGTCGGGCCGTGAATGAGCCGAGCCGTCGCGTGGATGTCCGCGACACGACGAGGTCCCGAGCCAGGCTCAGTTCTCGGGCACGGCAGCCTGAATGCCGTCCTGGCGTCGTGGTGCTCGACACGCTCGTTCCCGCCGAGCGGATCGCGTTCGTTCTCCATGAGATGTTCGCCGTGCCGTTCGACCAGATCGCTCCCATCGTGGAGCGCTCACCGGTCACCACGAAGAAGCTCGCCGGCCGCGCGCGCCACAAGGTACGAGGCACCCCCGCGGCTCTCGCCGCCGACCTTGCCCGACACCGGCGCGTCGTCGATGCCTTCCTCGCTGCCTCGCGAGGCGGCGACATGAACGCGCTTCTCGCGGTGCTGGCTCCGGACGTGATGCGCCGGGCTGACCCTGCTGCCTTTCCATCGGGCGCAGCAACAGTGGTCCGCGGGGCGCAAACCGTGGCGGAGGAAACCGTTGTCTTCGGGCGGAGGTCGCGGTTCGCAGAACCGGCGCTCGTCAATGGAGTTGTGGGAGTTGTCGTGGCCCCGCGTGGACGGCTCCTCCTCGCCCTCACCTTCACCATCGAGGGCGAAAGGATCGCCGAGTATGACGTGATCGCCAACCCCGCGCGCCTCCGGCAACCCGATCTGGCCGCCCTTGACAGGTGACCGGCCTCCGGTCCCGTCCAAGTGCCGTGCCTCGGTGGGCGGGACTGCGCCCGCTCGTGGGTCCGAGCCGGACCAGTACGCAGCCCCCGGCCGACCGGCACTGCCGCCGGCCCCCGCTATCGACTGCCCTCGGTATCCCGGTTCCCCGCTACGGATCGGATCCGCCCGGTCAGGCGCCCGGTTCGGAACCTTTCGTGCAGCACGGCGAGAATGATCGCAACGCCCACCGCGACCAGGTGTTCACGACCTGCCAGATTGGGATTGCTGACCGACTGCAGCACCATCGAGCCACCGGTGAGCGCGAACAGGACGGGCGCGCGCCGGATGACCGCGAGATAGGTGAACAGGCCCACCACCGCGGCGGACGGTCCTGTGTCGAGTGCCTGCCCGGCTTCCGGCGGCAGCCCCAGACCGCCCGGGCCGAGCCCGATCATCGCCCGTGCACTGAGCGTGCCGGCCAGGGTCGTGCCATACGCAATCATCAGGGTCCGTGTACGGCCGAGCGACAGTTCGGCCAGCGCGAACGCGAGAAACAGCTTCGGGAGACCCGCCCATACCGGCAGTTCGAGGGCCGGAACGAACAACGACACCGGAGTCCGCAACAGGGCCAGCGGGAGCGGCAAGTCGCCGCGTACTTCACCGAACAGTCGCACCACCACCGCACCCCTCGGCGTCTGGTGGATCTCGTGGAGGAAGATCACGGCGAACGTGGCCAGCAGCGCCAAGGACACTCCCCGCACCCCCCGGCGCGAGAGTTCCCGCACGGGGGCGACGACGATTCCCTGCCACTCCCCCCTCAGGACGCGCCCCGCACCGCGCAAGAACCGGGACAGCCCGGCACGCTGTCGCCCGCGGACGTCACCATGCCTCGTGGGCGGCTCACCATCCACGCCGAGCCCATCCTCGCCACCACGGTCCTCTTCGGCTCCGTCACCACGACCGTCGGCAATGCGCAACACCGGCTGATCAACCCCCACGCTCACGGCGCCAGGCAGTCAGGTCTATCGGCGCGTCGCTGAACCACGTACCCCCAATCGTCCACCAGACCGAACACACAACGCACACAGGGGTCCCCCGGCCCAAGCCACTGGTGGTGCCGAACATCCTGGCCCGCCCGCCCGAACAGGCCGCTGTCGTTCAGCCGGTCGTCTTCGGCCCGTACTGCCGAGCACTACGTCCTGGCTTGGCTGACTACCGCTGTCATCGGCCGGTCGAATCACCGGGCATGACGGGGCGTCAGGTGTCGATCGCTGCGTCTTCCCCGCGCGACGACTGCTGCAACGGTCTGTGCATCAGCCACTCGCTGGTCAGTACGTCCAGGACCTTCTCTTCGTAGTGTTCTCGGACTGCATCGGCCACCATAGGGTCGCTGTAGAGCCGCTTGCACGCTTGGCAACGATGCGCGTACTGGTCTTCCCAGACAATGCGCGGGTCTCTCGCCGCCGCCCAGGCAAGGATCCGTTCCGGGCCCTCGTCCCGGATCCACCGTTTGAGAAAGTCTGCCTCGGCCCGGAGTCGACTCTCGTGCACCCCACCCGTTGATACATGGCCGACCTGCAACTCCGGGATCGCCTGGGTGCCCAGGCCGCAACAGGCCATGATCCGGCCATCCGCGAGGACGGTGACCGTGTCGATGACGCTGTCGCAGCCGGTCCGGCGGAACAGGTTGCCCGAGTTGACCGTCATTCCGTCGGGGTACGAATACTGCTCATGCTCATCGAGCGGCATCCACGGGCTCTCACAGAACGTGATCGACTCCTCCTCGCGCGGGGTGAAGGTCTCACGGAACAAGGGGTGCTCGCACAGCGTGCGCCTGGTCACACGGTTCGCGGACCTCGTCTCGATCATCACGGCACAGTTGAGGCCACGGTCGATACCGGCGCGAACGGCATGCAGGACCCGCTCGACCGGCACGAAGCGCGCGTGCTCGTCGCCGGTCGACACACTCAGTTCCCCGAGGCCCGCAGCGGCGAGGGGGGCGAGCGCTCGAGCGGCCTTGTCCGGCGTACGCGCCCAGAAGGCGTTGGACACCATCCGTGAGGGCATCGCATGGTCTGTCGTGCGCTGGATCAGACGTCGGAGACCGATGCCGTAGAGCATCGGCTCGCCGCCGGTGAAAGCCACCAGGTTGTAGCTGTCGGCAGCCGCCTCGTCGATGAGGCGGGCGGCTTCCTCCTCAGGCAGCCTTGTCCGTACCCGCGGGCTGCTGTGGGTGCCGCATTCCCCGCACTCGGCCGTGCAGCGCAAGGTCAGCAGCAGGGACAGAACGCGCGGCTGAGGCAGAGGGTCCAGGATCCCGAGAGCGCCGTGCGGCGCAGCCGCGTCGGTGGTGATGGTGGTGTTGGTGGTGATGTCCTCATGCATTGAGCTCCCGCCCTGCGGCGATCTGGGCGGCCTGTTGCTCGTCGAGCTGCCTGATCACCAGTTGCAGCGTCTTGCGCGACAGGGCCCCGTCGGCCTGCCCGACGCCCGCCACGACGACCACAACGACGATGATGACGATAATGACGATGAAGGCCGTCGGGGCGACGGCTGCATCGCCCTCCGCCACAGCCGTGCCCGGGTCGAGGTCCTGGACAGTAGCGACGGTCGCTGGATCGAGATGTGCCTGCACCGAGTCGATGAACTCCCGGACCAGCTGAGCTTTCGCCGCCTGCAGCGCCGCGAGACTCGGCACGCCCTCGGCGCCCGAGGCCAGCGTCGCAGGCACGCGAGCCTGGAAGTCCGCGGCCCAGGTGGCGAAGTCGGGGTCTGCCAGCAGTGCGTAGGTCAGACGGTTGGCCCGGCTCAGCGTTGCGGTGTCAACGCACAGCCCGAACTCTTCCGCCGCCACAGCGGCGGGGTCCCGGAAGAAGCGCTCCTGGAAGTCTCCGGCACTCATCAGGCTGGCGAAATGCCCGGCCCTCGCTGTGAACTCCGGACTGTCCAGCACCAGCGGGCGGCGAACGGCTTCTGACACGGGATCCTCCTGTCGCGAGCCCAGAGCCGCCGCGGGACGCGAGGGCCCGTCACCCTTCGACGGTAGGCGCGGCCGCCACACGACGCGATTCCAGGACGGCGAATGGGGACATCCGGCGATCTGGAGGCCCGGAAACGGATGCGGTGATCTCCGGCGAGCTGCAGCAGGCCGTAGCCTCACGTCTGCCGGCGGCAGCAGAGAGAGCCGCCCCGCCCGCCGTCTCCAGCCGAGCCCTTCAGACGCGAGTGGGCGTACCCACGGGCTCGCTCACATGAGGTGTACCTCCACGCTGAAGCCCGGTGCCAGGACGCCGTTGAGACATTCCCCATGAGCACCAAGGAACTGTCTCGTGTCAACGTGCTCCGCCGTCACTTCCAGCAGCACATAGTCGGAGCCATCGGACGTGTCGCGACCACACACACAGCAGCGCAGAGGTTGGCCGGTCACATCGCTCCTATCCGCCGGCCTGATGTGCCCGACTACTCGTGCGTTCATCAGACGTCGGCCCCGCAGCGCAGCCTCAGTATCCGCTGGCGCCGGGAAAGCATGCGGGAAGCGCTGCCGTACGTGCCGGCCGTTGAGGTAGTCGCGCGCGGCGCGGAGCTCTCTTACCAGCGCATCGCCGAAGCGCGCACGTCGCTGAAGTCGACCGCCCGGTCCATCTCCCGCAGAGCCTGTTCAGCGACTCGGCGAACCTCGGCAGGTACGTCTCCCCGCTCCTCTATGAGACTCGCATAGATCGGCGCCTCGGCCCTGTCCACGGAACTCACGGAACTACCTTTCGCTGGCATTCATGTACCGCCTCGGGCCAACTGCCGGAAGCGGTGGGCGAGTCTACGGGATGGGGTGAAGGCTCGAGACAGGCACCATGGACACACTGATCGTCGCGCCCCGGATACGGAGGAGGCCCGGCGCCAGGGCGCCGGGCCTTCCACTGCGAGTAGCGGGGACAGGATTTGAACCTGCGACCTCTGGGTTATGAGCCCAGCGAGCTACCGAGCTGCTCCACCCCGCGTCGGTAGACACCACTGTACGGCACTCGCCGCCGACCGGAGAACCAACCGAACAGCCCGGGGCGAGCAGACGTCCTTACTGTTGCTTCGGGCTCATCAGCACTGTTGGTTCGGGCTCATCAGCCGTTGTTCTCCCGGTGAGTGAGGTTCGCACCGGTGCGTGGGTCGAAGACATGGACCCTCGAGGTGTCCACCCACAGCTCGGCCTGGCTCCCCTCGGCGATCCGCGTCGCGGTACTGAGCCGGACGACGATCTGGTGGCCGCTGGCTCCCGTCTCAGTGAGGCCGGAATCGGCGGCCAGCTCCGCCAGTTCCGAGGTGGCGGTCGGCTGCCAGTCATCCTCGGTGAAGTAGGCGTAGACGTCCGAGCCCAGCGACTCCACCACGTCCACGGTGGTGGAGAACGTGGTTCCCGGCCGGCCCGGATCGACCAGTGCGGCGTCCTCGAAGGCTTCGGGCCGCAGGCCTACGATGAGGTCCCGGGGCGCGTTGTGGCGCTCCAGGCTCTGGCGTACGTCGTCGGACAGGGGGATGTCACCGACGATGGTGCGCAGAGCGTTCTCCTCCAGGGTGGAGTGGAGGAAGTTCATGGCGGGTGAGCCGATGAACCCGGCGACGAACAGGTTGCGTGGCTCGTCGTAGAGATGCTGCGGGGTGCCGACCTGTTGAACGACGCCGCCGCGCATGACGACCACGCGGTCCCCGAGCGTCATCGCCTCGGTCTGGTCATGAGTGACGTAGACGGTGGTGGTGCCCAGCCGCTGCTGGAGGCGGGAGATCTGGGTGCGCATCTGGACGCGGAGCTTGGCGTCGAGGTTGGACAGCGGCTCGTCCATCAGGAACGCCTTGGGGCTGCGGACGATGGCGCGGCCCATGGCGACGCGCTGGCGTTGGCCGCCCGAGAGGTTCGCGGGTTTGCGGTCCAGATGCTCCGTCAGGTCGAGGATACGGGCGGCCTCCTCCACCTTGCTCCGGATCGTGGCCTTGTCGGCCTTGGCCAGGCGCAGTGCGAAGCCCATGTTGTCGCGCACGGTCATGTGCGGGTAGAGGGCGTAGCTCTGGAAGACCATGGCGATGTCGCGTTCCTTGGGCGCCTTGTCGTTGACCACCTGGTCGCCGATGCGGAGGGTGCCCTCGGTGATGTCCTCCAACCCGGCGATCATGTTGAGCGTGGTGGACTTGCCGCAACCGGAGGGGCCGACCAGGATCACGAACTCCCCGTCGTCCACTGTGAGGTTGACGTCCCGCACGGCCAGAGCACCGTCGGGATACCTCTTGGTGATGCCCTCGAGAACGATCTCGGCCACGGTCGGTGCTCCTTGTCCTGACGGTCGGCAGTTGCCGGTCAGCCCTTGACGGCCCCGGACGTCAGTCCGGCGACGATGCGCCGCTGGAACAGCAGCACGAAGACGATGATCGGAATGGTGATCACTACCGCGGCGGCGGCGATCGAACCGGTGGGCTGCTGGAACTGGCTGCTCCCGGTGAAGAACGCGATGGCCGCCGGCACTGTGCGGGCCGCGGTTGTCGAGGTCAGGGAGATCGCGAACAGGAAGTCGTTCCAGCAGAAGATGAAGACGAGGATCGCGGTGGTGAACACGCCCGGCGCGGCCAGCGGCGCGATCACCAGCCGGAAGGCCTGGGCGGGCGTCGCTCCGTCGACCTTGGCCGCCTTCTCCAGATCCCACGGGATCTCCCGGAAGAAGGCCGAGAGGGTGTAGATCGCCAGCGGGAGGGAGAAGGTCATGTACGGGATGATCAACCCCGGCCAGGTGTCGAAGATGCCCAGGATGCGCTCGATGTTGAACAGCGGGGACACGAGGGAGATCGGCGGGAACATCGCGATCAGCAGGGACATGCCGATCAGTAGCCTCTTGCCGGGGAAGCGCAGTCTCGCCACGGCGTAGGCGGCCATGGTCCCCAGTACGACGGCAATCACTGTGGCGATCAGGGCGATACCGATCGAGTTGATCAGGGCGCGGGTGAACTCCGATGTCTGGAAGATGCCCCGGTAGTTCTCCAGCGTCCACTTCTCCGGGACGAAATTTCCGTCGGTGAGGGTGCTCGGGTCCTTGAACGACAGGGCTGCGATCCACCAGACCGGGAACAGGGCATAGGCGATCACCACGATGTTGGTGACGGCCCAGCCGGTGAGGTGCCTCTTGCCTGCGCCGGCCATCAGCGTCCCGCCTCCTGTGAGCCGGGTGCGGCAGCCCCGAAGAGTGTGATGAAGGCGAAGGCGATCACGCCGACGCAAAGGAAAATGAGCACGGAGATCGCCGATCCGATGCCGAGGTTGAGCGCGGTGAACAGGTTGTCGTAGCCGAGGATCGACACCGAGCCGGTGCCGTGCGCACCCGAGGTCAGTACGTAGATGTTGTCGAAGACCCGGAAGGCGTCCAGGGTGCGGAACAGCAGCGCCACCAGGATGGCCGGCTTCATCAGCGGCACCGTCACCAGAGCGAAGCGCTGCCAGGCGGACGCACCGTCGACCATGGCGGCGCGCAGCGTCTCCTCGGGCACCAGGGCGAGTCCGGCCAGCAGCAGAAGTGCCATGAAGGGGGTGGTCTTCCAGACCTCGGCCAGGATGATCAGCCCGATGGCCGGCCACTGCTCGGTCAGCGGGGCATCCCCGGTCGGCAGGAGTGCGGCGAGGTAGCCGGTGTCCGGGGTCCAGGCGTACTGCCAGGAATAGGCGGCGACCACGGTGACGATGCCGTACGGGACGAGGATCGCGGTACGCACTGTGCCGCGGCCGAAAATCGTGCGGTGCATGACCAGCGCCAAGGCGAAGCCGAGGACGAGTTCCACGACCACGGAGACGACGGTGATGAGCACGGTGACCCAGAACGCCTCCCACCAGAATTCGGAGGAGAGCACCGCGGCGTAGTTACTCAGGCCCACGAAGCGCGCCTGGTTCGGGAAGCGAAGGTCGTAGCGCTGCAGGGACAGATAGATCGCGTAGCCGATGGGGTATGCGGTGACGGCGAGCATGACGACCACCGCGGGCGCGCACAGCAGCCAGCCCAGTCGTCGCTCCTGCCGTGCGCCCTCGGACAGCACGACCGTCTTGCCGGGGGCAGGGGCGGGAACGGTCGGCGTGGCAGGGGTTGGGGTGTTCACGGGATCAGCCCCTTGGACTGGAGAGCGTCCTCGATCTGGCTGCCGATGTTCTCGATGTCGCTCCGAGGCTGGATCCCCGAGGGCGGGGAGAGCGTGTGCGAGATCGCGATGGACACATTCTGGTAGGCGGGGGTCTGGGGGCGGACGCTGGCGTTCTCCAGGGCCGAGAGCACTTCGGAGGCGAACGGATAGCTCTTGGCGAGTGCCTTGTCGGAGTAGAGCGCGCGCAGGGTGGGTGGCAGTCCACCCTTGAGCGCCGCGGCCATCTGGTTCTGACGATTGCGCAGGCACAGCGCGGCTTCGAACGCGAGGTCGGGGTGGCGCGAATAGGCGCCGACGGCGAGGTCGATGCCGCCGATGGTGGGTTTCGAGGGCCTGCCCGGGTCCACTCCGGGGTACGGCGCCCAGCGGAAGCTCTTGAACAGCTCGGGCTGGTTCGCCTTCATCGACGGATAGACGAACGGGTAGTTCAGCTCGAAGGCGGCGTTTCCCGACTCCATGGCCAGCCTGTTCTGATCCTCCATCTGGTTGGACAGGGAGGGGTCCGCGGCGGGTGAGGTGGCCAGGTCGTGCATGATCGTGGCCGCCTGGACCGCGGGCGGACCGAGCGAGGGGGCCGTGGCTGCGGCGTTGAGGATGGAGCCGCCGGCGCTCTCCACGAGCGTGTTGAACCAGACCGTCAGCCCCTCGTACTGGGCGCCCTGGATCTCGACGTAGTGGGGCTTGCCCTCCTTGGCGAGTTCGCGTGCCATGCCCAGCATCTCGGCCCACGTCTTGGGGGGCTTGGGCACGAGGTCGCTTCGGTACCACAGCAACTGGGTGTTGGTGTTGTACGGGACGGCATACAGCCTGCCCTTCCACGTCGCCGTCCGCAGCGGCACTTCGAGGGTGCCCTCGGTGGCGCTCCGGCGGTTGCGTCCGGTCCACGGCAGGATCCATTCGGCCTCGGCGAACTCCGCAGCCCAGGTGACGTCGAGGCCCAGGATGTCGAGGGTGCCGTCGTGCGCGGCGAGCCGGCGGACGAGCTGTTGACGCTGGCCGTCGGCGCCGCGCGGCAGTTTGTTGTACGCAATGCGGTACCTCCCGCCCGAGGCGCGGGTGCAGTTGCTCGCTGCGTCGGCCAGAGCACCTGAGTCGTCGGGGAAGTTGTACCAGTTCAGGGTGACCGGGCCGGATTCAGCCGACTCGCAGGAGGTCAGCAGCCCGGCCAGCAGGGGCAGCACGGAGAGGCACCGCAGCCGCCGCGCGACGCCACGGCCGGCGGGGCGCGGCGATGCTTCTCCGCGTGCCCGCGCGTGTGCCTGTGCTGCCTCTGCCTCTGCCTCTGCCTGGGCCTGGGCCTGTGCATGTGCCGGGAGGGCCTGTCCGTTCACGCGCCCCACCATTCACCTCCCGGACCCGCCGGTCACCGGATGTCTGGTCACCCGGCGCAACGCCTTCGTACCGGCGAACGTAACCGCTCCCCTGCAGCGACCGGCGCAACGCGTCGGGCGGGAGTAAGGAGATCCCCCGGATGGCCAGCGCCCTGGTCCGGCGCGGAAATCGTAGGAGCACATCACCCATAGGGAGGCGGCCGCCGGGTACGCGTTGCGACGTGCCGAGATCCGAGCGGCAGGGCAGCTGTCCTGCGGCAGTCACCAAGAGGAGGCGCAGTAGTGAGCACGGTGAAGGAGACGGTCGAGGTCGAGGTCCCCGTCCGCATCGCCTACAACCAGTGGACGCAGTTCGAGGAGTTCCCGAACTTCATGGAGGGAGTTGAGGAGGTCACACAGCTCGACGACCGCCACAACCACTGGACCACGAAGATCGGTGGGGTACGCCGAGAGTTCGAGACCGAGATCATCGACCAGCTCCCCGACGAGCGGATCGCCTGGCGTACCACCGGCGGCGACACCAAGCAGATGGGCATGGTCCGTTTCCAGCGCCTGGACGACACGCACACAAAGGTGGAGCTGGTGATGGATGTGGAGTCCAGTGGGGCCGCCGAGACGGCCGCTGACGCGACGGGAATGATCGACCGGCGCGTCAAGGGCGACATGCGACGCTTCAAGGAGTTCATCGAGCACCGCGGCGGCGAAACCGGATCGTGGCGCGGCCGTATCCAGCCCGGATAAACGTCCCTGGCCCGGCAGCACGGCGTGTCCCGCACCACAGTGGCCAGGAGGGACACGGCTGGTCCACCAACCGTGGCAGACAGGTCTTGTCGCGCCGGCAGGAAGGTCGGCCAACCGGCCGACGGCCACTCGGGCCGGGAGAATCCGAGCCGTACGCGGCGAGCCCGGCCGGGCTCGCCGCGTACGCGCGGTATCCACGCAGGCCGCTTCAGGCCCGGCCCGCCGCTGCCGCCGAGCCTGCTGCCGTTCGTGCCGGACATGGAGGGCATGCGGTTCCAGATACGGCACACCGACGACGACGCGGAGGCCTACCGCCTCGCGGTGTTGCGTGATGTGCGCGGAGCGTTCAACCTCGTCGCAGAACCCGTCATCGACGCAAAGGTTCTGGGCACGCTGCTCACGTCCCGAGTGGTGCGTCTGCCGCGGCGTGCGCCACGCACGGCTCTTGCAGCCGCGTGGAGCCTGCGTCTGGTCCCGGCGTCGCCGCACCTGTTCGCCGCGGTACTGCGGCTGCCGCTCGTTGGTACCGCTCGTGTGCGCCGCGAGCCGGGATGGAGCCGTCACAAGGCGCACTGAAGCCGCCGGAGTGGTCACCGGGTCAGGCACTCCCGTTCGCCGGGCCGACGCAGGCAGGACGCAGCGCTCGGCCCTCAACTGGCCGAAGCCGGCCCGCGTCACGAATTCAGCTGCGCGGCAGCAGGGTTCCAAGCGGTCCGAGGTCGAGGTTGAGGTCTTCCGGACGCACACCGTGCTGGTCGCAGAGTTCGGTCATACGCTGCTCGAGCAGCATGAGCGTGGTACCGATCTCGTCGACCTGTTCGTCCGTGAGATCGCCCTGCTCGACCCGCCGGAGTGCCTGGCTTTCCATCAGCTGTCTGAGCAGCTCCACCACGGTCAGGACGAGCGTGACCAGGTCACGCCCCATCTGGTCACGGTCCACGTCGAGTCGGCCGGCCGTCATAGAGGGCCCCCGTCCGCCCAGGGTGCGGGAACTCGCTCGTTGACGGACGACAGCAGAGCATGCAGGGACAGCCGCACCAGTGGAACGTCGGCGATCGCGATGACCAGATCGCCACTGATGACCACGCCAGTGGCCAGTACGCGGTCCAGAAGGTCGACGAGCGGGACTCCGATGGGCCCCGACAAGGGCCCCGGAGTATCCCAGGGCACCACCTCGTGCGTCATCGCCTACACCTCGCCGACGAAGGAGTACGGTACCCAGGGCCCTGAGACTTCGATCTCTGCCCCGGTACGCTGCCGCAGCGTCTGCGCCAGCCCGCCGAGTTCGTGAACCCGGTGCTCGGCCACGAGGTAGGTGGCGTTGAGGATCTGAAGGCGCCGATCGCCCGCCGGCTCCTGGCCGTGTGGCCGCAGCCTGCGGAACGCGGTCGCCAGGGTCCGGAGTCCGGCATCCACTTCGTCCGCGATGCGCAGCGTATCTTCTTGCTGTCGTTCGCGCCGTTGCTGGATACCTCGCTTGCGGTCCAGATAGGCGAGTCCGGCACCCGGGGCCGGGGGTGCGGAATCAGCAGGCGAGGTGGTGGGGCTCACGGTGTCCTTCCCGCCTGACGGGGCGCTGGGGGCGTACACCTTCACCCCCCATTCGGCATGGTTCTCGATGCGCTTCAGAACAGCGTGGAATCGGTCCGCCTCGCTCTCCAGCGTTCGCCGTGCGCTCTCGTCGCCGCGATACAACGTGGCCAGAGGAAGGGGAATCGTGGGGCCGCCGGCGGCAACGGCGGAAACCACGTCATGGTGCGCGCGTGCACATCGCTCGAGTTCATGGAGGTCCGAGAGGCGTTCCTGCCATGCCTCGTCGCTGAAGTCGGCAGCGGGCACGTGCTGGACAACGGCGGTGAGTGTGCCGAACGGCAGAGTACGTACGGGCGCTTCGTCAGTGAGGCCGGGCAGCCCCGTCACCGTGGCCGGTTCCGGGGCCCGGCAGACAGCGAAGACATAAGTGGCCACGGCGCCGGCGGAGTCGGGGACCTGCTTCTTCATGTGCCTCGTTTCTCCTTGGTCCGTTGCAGGGACGAGGTGTCGTCCACCTTCGATTCGAGCGCCTCCAGGCGCTCACGCAGCTGACGGTTCTCGACCTGCAAGGCGCTGCGGGACGCGCGGGAGCTCAGCGCCGGGTCGCTCTCCCACCAGTCGATACCGGCCTTCTTCGCCGTGTCCACGGATGCCACGAACAGACGGAGCCGGATGGTCAACAGCTCGATGTCGAGAAGGTCGATCTTGATGTCACCGGCGATGACGATCCCCTTGTCGAGGACGCGCTCAAGAATGTCGGCGAGGTTGGTGGTCTGCGGCCCTGCGACGGGCTGGGAGCCTTGTCTGAAGTCGACGTCGGTCACGTGGGCGCCTCAGTCCTCTCGCTCCTCGTCGGCAGGTTCCTCTTCGTCCTCCCACTCACCGTCCTCGTCTTCCTCTTCCTCGTCTTCCTCTCCCTCCTCTTCCTCTCCCTCCTCCTCGTTGTCCTCGTAGCCGTTGTCGTCCTGCGCGTCCTCTGTCTCGTCCTCGGCTGCTTCTTCCTCCTCCATGGCCTCTTCATGGGACACGACGACCTCGCCGTCACGGATTTCGCCGCGCCAGCCTTCGGGCTCGTTGTCGGTGAGGGTGACGTACCGCTGGAAGTGTTTGAAGTCCAGTCGCATTCGACGGCCCTGAGCGCGCCACAGGTTGCCGGTCTTCTCGAAGAACCCGGAGGGGTAGTACTCCACGACCAGCACGATGCGGGTCAGCGTCGGTCCCAGCTCATGGAAGCTGACGGCTCCGCGGGTGCTGCCCTTGGATCCCTCGGAGGTCCATACGATGCGGTCGTCGGGAATCTGCTCCTGTACGGTCGCTTTGAAGCTTCGCGACGAAGGCCCGACTTTGACCTTCCAGTCACTGGCCATCTCGTCGCTCATCGAGACGCTCCGGACCCCCTTGGTGAAACTGCTGAACTGGTCGTACTGCGTCCAGAAGTCGTAGGCGGTGCGCAGGGGGACTCCCACATCGAGAACCTCGATGATGTTCATCGACTTGCCGCCGCCGCCCTTCCCCTTCCCCTTTCCACCTCCAAAAGCTTCCTTGGCTTTGTCCACGACGCTGTCCTTGACGCCTTTTGCCTTCTGAGTGACGAAGGCTTTCAGCGGCGAGTCCCCCTTGAGGACGGAGCCGATCATGGGCAGGGCTCCGCCACTCTCGGCAGCATCGGTGAGCCGGCCCGTGACGTCGGTGAGCTTGTCGCCCGCCTTCTCCGCGAGGTGCTCCACCTGTGCGGAGAGAAAGTTCGACAGCTCCTCACGGAGACGGTCAACACCCGACTCCTCCGCCTCGGGTTCGTCTTTTTGCGTCCTGGCCATGGCTGGCTACCTCCGGCGATCGGCGCGCTTGGCTGTCTTCTTGGCCGCGCGCTTCGAGGGCGTCGTCTTCTTGGCCGCGGACTTCTTGGCCGGAGCCGTCTTCTTGGCCGCGCGCTTCGAGGGCGCGGTCTTCTTGGCCGCGGACTTCTTGGCCGGAGCCGTCTTCTTGGCCGCGCGCTTCGAGGGCGTGGCCTTCTTGGCCGCGGACTTCTTGGCCGGAGCCCTCTTCTCTGCGGTTTTCTTCGCTGCTGTCTTTTTCGCAGCGGTCTTCGTCGGCGCGCTCTTCTTCGCTGCCGCCTTCTTGGCAGGGGCCTGTTTCCTGCCCGCGGCCCTCGTGGAGCGTCCTCGCGACGGCTGGGCCCTTGCGGGTTCGGGCTTCTTTCGTGCCGATTCCCGAGGGCTTCGGCGCCGTCGCGGGCTTACCTCCTCCGGCTCTTCCTCTTCCTCCGGCTCTTCCTCCTCCTCTTCTTCTTCCTCCTCTTCCTCCTCCTCCGGCTCTTCCTCCTCCTCTTCCTCGCCCTCGGCGCCCTCCTCGTCTTCGTACTCGCCCTCTTCCTCCGGCTCTTCCTCCTCTTCCTCTTCCTCCTCTTCCTCTTCCGGCGCCTCCTCGTACTCGTCCTCGTATTCGCCCTCTTCCTCTTCCTCCTCCTCGCCCAGGCCCTCGCCGAGGCGGGCTGTGCGATCACTGATCGCGTCGGCCAACGAACTCATCCCTCGGTTCGCTGTAGCCGTCAGCGCCTTACGGCCGGCGTCGAGGACCTCGCCCTTCAATTGCTCCTGCAGGTCGGCGAATTGTGGGATCTCACCCAGCCTGCGCATTCCTTCAGCGGCAAGCTGACGCGGTTCGAGGCCGAATCGCCTTCCTGCGAGATACGTCGCCACGGTGATGGCCAGTCGGCCCTTCTTCGTACGGCCCAGCACGTAGCCGCCCACGACTGAGACGGCGAGGGCCACCTTGGTTTGATCATCCATGAGTCAGTCACCTTCGTTCTCTCGGTGCGCAGTACGCATCATGGAGTCGGTCGAGCAGCCGTTCCTCTTCCCGTTCGAACTCCTCCAGACTGATGCTTCCGTCTTCGAGCTCCTGGTTCAGCGCAGCCAGTTGGGCGCGGATTACGGCGGGGTCATGCAGTTCACGCTCGGCGGCATCATGGACTTTCTCGGCCACCCAGATCACTCCGCGAACCGGCGCGAGAGGGAGTGTCAGCAGTCCCGTGATGAGTCCCATGTCAGGCTCCGGCCGATACGAGAGGGCCGTCGGCGGCGACGAAGCTGTAGCAGGGCAGCGGGCCGGCCATGCGGAGCTCGACTCGTTCACGGTGCGCGTCAGCAAACCGCTGCGCCCTCGTTCTGAAGTCGTCGCTGTCGCTCCGGTTGACGAGGAACGACACGTTGAGAGCGCATCCGTGGACCTCCGGTCCCCCGGCCACCGCGCGGGCCATGGGCGTGAGTTCGCGCACCACGCGCTGGCCGGCCTCGGCCGCCCTGCGGGAGAGAGCGGCAGACACGGCTTCACCCAGTCGGAGACTGGCGTCGTAACTGGGATGGCGACGTACTTCCTCGCGGAGCCGCCGGATGTTCTGGTCCTCCGCGACGAGGGCGGCCAGCCCATTCTGGGCCGGGAGGGCCTTGATGTTCACTTCGACCCCACCGTCGAGGTACTCCAAGGCCGCGATGTGACGTGTCCTGGCGACGGTCAGTTGCTTGCGCACGCTCTCCTCGTCCTGTGCCACCATTCCGAAGCGCATGGGGAGCAGCGGTCCGCCTTCGGCCAGGTGCATCAAGAGATCCTGGTGTGCGAGCAGGTCTCGGCGCCGCGCACGCAGCTGTGGGGGCGCGTCGCTGACAACGGCAGTGACGGGTCCCTGCCGGATCATCCTCAAGGGAGCAGGCGGGCTGCCCACGCCGGAAGTGTCATTCGGCAGTGGTCTCCCGCTCCGGATGATCGCGTAGACGTACACACCGTTGTTCGTCACCGGTCATGCCTCCGCGCGTCGGCGTCGGGCCCCGCTGCGTGCAGGGGCGCGCCGACGCGGCCGCTCCTGCTCCTGCTCTTCCTCCTCGTCGGACTCGTCGGCGTCATCGTCGTCACGTCCTCCGACCGCCTTGCGCACGGTGTCACCCACGGCTTCCGTGGCCTTCCTCACCTTGCGCTTGCCGATGGACTTGGCCGCACCGCCGCCGATCAACTCCGGAACGGTGGTGCTGCCCGAGTCACGCTCCAGGTCCAGCCGGTTGCACGCCTCCGCGAACCGCAGATAGGTGTCCACGCTGGCGACGACGATGCGCGCATCTATCTTGAGGATCTCGATGCCGACCAGGGAGACCCGGACGAACACGTCGATGACCATGCCCCGGTCGAGGATGAGTTCCAGCACGTCGTACAACGTTCCGGCACGCGGGGGGCAGGAGACCTCGTCGGCGTAGGTGGTCGTGGGCATAGGGCGTCCTCTCAGCTGGTCGGGCAGGGCGGATCACTCGTCGGCGGCGCCCCTTCGATAGCGGCGGACCCTGCTGTACTCCAAGAGCTCGCCGCCCTGATCGAGTTGCACCTCGTAGGAGGCGAGCAAGCTCGTTGTGTCCGGAATTCGAGCCACCTCAAGGACGTCAACGACGACACACCATCCGTCGTCCGTACGCCGTACTGCCGACACACCCTCTGGTGAATGGCCGATCAGTCCCTCCAGCCGCTGGCAGGCATCGCGGGCAGCCTGCTCCGGCCCCCGGGCGGAAGAGGTTCGCGTGCCCGACGTCTTTGCGGAGGGCCGGGCGCGTGTGCGCCGTTGTTCTGCCATAGAAACAAGTCTCATCACTCATGGGCGCGGCGCATCTTGTACTGGGCCGTCGGCGTGGCCACTGCGCCCGCCGCCCTCTCCATGTGCCGGGCCCGGTTGCGCGACTGCGAGGCGTAGGCGCCGTGGGCTCGTGCCCGAAGCGCTTTACCGGCGCCTCGGTCGTATGAGAGCGCTTACGTGGCATGGCCGGCGTGACGTACGGGTCGACACGGTGCCCGACCTTGAGATCACCGAGCCGAGCGACGCCATCGTCCGGATCACCTCTACCGCCAATCGACCCCGTACCGCTGGCGACCCTGTTCGACAAGCAGGTCCAGCTCCGTATGGGCCAGGCCAACGTCAAGCACTGGGTCGACGAGATTCTCCCGCTGCTCGACGACTCCGACCCACTGGGGGTGGACGGCTTCGCCACGCACACGCTGTCCCTCGAGGACGGTCCACAGGCGTACAAGACGTTCCAGGCCAAGCAGGACGGGATGATCAAGACGATCCTCACTCCCTGAAGAAGCCGCGTCCGCTCCGGCCGCGCCCGCTGATGACACCTTGGGCCAAGCGGCTCAGAGGCGGGAGCGGAGTGTCGTGGGCCCTCGAGCCGGCGCAGGAAGGGGAACCCGCATGAGCGACGCCGCGTCGATTCGGGAGCGGTTGCCGCCGAAACAGCCATGGAGCAGAGTGAGAGAGGCAGGTTTCTGCGAGATCGGAGGACACCGTGATCGCTCTGGGCGTCATTCTGCTCATCATCGGGTTCCTGTTCGGTATCGGCATCCTGTGGACCATCGGGATCATCCTGCTCGTGATCGGGGCAATCCTGTGGATCCTGGGGGCCATGGGGCATGCGGTCGGCGGCCGACGACACTACTGGTAGAGGAGCGCGCTTACGGGGACGCTCACGCAGCCCTCGTAAGCGCGGACCTCGCAGGTGAGCGCCGTGCCCTCCAGAACGGCGATGTCACCGATCCCCCAGCTCTTTCCCGCCCGCGCCGACCGGCCTTCGCCACGGCGGGGGTCGATGCCTGTTCAGCCCGTATGGCCGGACTCACCGACGAGGGGAGCACCTCGGCCAGTCCCTGCGCACGGCGGTATCGCCCCGCCGCATCCTGCCCGGGCCATACGGGCGACGGGAGGCCCCGTTGGCGTAACCGGGCGCGACGGGCGAACGCTGTGACGGGAATGCTTGCCCCAGCCCCTCTCCGTGATGAAAGGCACCTCCATGCTGGAGCGATTCCGCCGCAAGAACGACACACAGATCACCTTCGTCCTCCCCTCGGACCAGCCCTGCGGCAATGTCAGCGTCGTCGGCGATTTCAACGACTGGCAGCCCGGCGCCCACCCCCTGGTGGAGCGAGAGGACGGGATCCGCGCCGTCACTCTCCATCTGCCGAGCGAGCAGTGCTACGAGTTCCGCTACCTCGCCGCCGACAACTACTGGTTCGACGACGAACACGCCGACGCCCACGACGGCCAGAACAGCATCCTGCACACGTGACCGCCGCGTCCACGGCGTTCTGTTCCCAGGGGTCCAGCTCCTGAGAGGTACCCCGGCCTGTACGTGCCGGCCCGGCCCCGCGGGCGTCCCGTCGGCGCGGGATCGACATCCCGGACGTGAATCGCACGGCCGTGAATTCGCACGGACATGGATACGCAAGGAGGAACGCCGTGGACCATTCTCGATCGGGACACGCCACTGCGGAACGCTCACAGCTGCTCGGCATCTACCTCAACGACCATCTTGCGGGCTCTTTCGCCGGCACCGACCTGGCCCGTCGTATGGCGAAGACCCACAGCGAACCGGCGGCCTCTTCCGCTTTGGAGCCCATTGCGGCAGAGATTGCTCAGGACCGTGCGGCTCTGCTGGAGATCATGAGAGGGCTCGACCTTCCAGTCCGCCGTCACAAGGTTGTTGCGGGCCGGCTGGCCGAGAAGGCCGGCCGCCTCAAGAGCAACGGCCGCCTCGTGCGTCGCTCGCCGCTCAGCTCCCTGCTGGAGCTGGAGATGATGCGCTTGGGCGTGGAGGGCAAAGCGGCGCTATGGAAGACGCTCCGGGTGCTGGCTGACGACGAGCCACGGCTGAAGTCGCAGATGCTGGACACCCTCCTCGAACGCGCGGACCGTCAGCTTCGGACACTGGAGGAGCTGCGTCTCCAGGCGGCGGAAAGCACATTCCGGCGCCCGTGACGGGTTGGCGGTGGTGCGTGCCCGCGACAGCCCCGGGAAGCTGCGTGATGCTGAAGTGGTGAACAGCCGGGACCAGACAGCCGCCAGCGCCCGCTCGGCGGCCTCCAGGTTGTCGACATCCGACGTCGCGCGAAGAGGCCCACCCGTCATTGCCCCGGAGCCATCGATCAGTCGTCCACCGGGATCTGCCTGCCTTCCTCCGTGTGGCGGTCGTGCCATGCGGGTTCCCATACTCCGCTGCCGTCCGACCGGTGCATCTCGGGCAACGAGGCCGTCGGCGTGGCCCGCACAGGTCCATGCGTGGTGGCACAGACGTGCCGGTGCAAGGCTGTGACCAGCAGGGATGCAGAGTACGATCGTGAAGTGTTCGGTTCCGCTGTGAGAAAGTCATTCGGCGGGGAATCCGGGGATTGTGACGGATTTTGCGGGTGCGCGGCACGAGGCACCCCTGGAACAGCCCGCAATGATCGCGCTGCGCGGCGCAGGGCAGCTTGATCGAGGGACTGCGTACACAAGCTGCGGAGGTGTCGCGATGCTCAGCATGCTGGAAGCGGACAGCAGAGTCGGGCGCCCACTGACTCCCCCCGGGGTATACGCCCCCCAGGACGACACACTCCTGCTGGCAGAGGCTCTGGAACGCGAACCCCTGCATCCGGGCGCGGCTGTCCTCGATGTGGGAACAGGAGCGGGAACGCTCGCGCTGGCCGCAGCCCGGCGCGGCGCTCGTGTGACCGCCGTCGACAAGGCTTTGCGCGCCGTACTCACCACCCGCCTCAACGCCACGCTCGCGCGGCTGAGAGTCGAAGTGCTGCGCGGCGATCTGCTGGCTCCGGCCGCAGGCCGCCGCTTCGATCTCATCCTGAGCAATCCGCCCTATGTGCCTGCGCCGCAACCCGGTCTGCCGCACCGCGGGCCGGCCCTGGCCTGGGACGCGGGCTGCGACGGCCGAGCCCTGGTGGACCGGATATGCGACGGCACCGCTGAACTGCTTCGCCCCGGTGGAGCCCTTCTGCTGGTGCACTCCGCTCTGTGCGGCGTCGAGCCGACGCTGGCGCGTCTGAGCCGGGCGGGGCTGAGGGCGGAGGTGACCGACCGGCGCTGCATCCCCTTCGGACCGGTGCTCCGCTCGCGAAGTGGATGGCTGGAGGAGCAGGGGCTGATCGGGCCCGGCGAGGAGAAGGAAGAGCTGGTGATCATCCGTGCCGACCGCATCCAGTGAACAACCGCGTCGCGTCACGCTGACAAAGGACGGCCCGATGCTTGTCGAGGGCCCCGTCGAGGTGGTTCTCGACGATGGCAGCACGGTGGCATCGGATCGTTTCACCGTCGCGCTGTGCACCTGCCGGCGCAGTCGGACCTATCCATGGTGCGACACCAGCCACCGGCGCCGGGAGAAGACGTGATGAGGGAAGAGACAACCCCCCTGCGGACTGCCGACGGCCGGCTCAGCGAGCCCGCGTTGCCCCAGGGCCGTGGAGAACTCTCGTACGGAGTCGTACGCGCCCTCACCGGGCCACCCGGCACCCCCTTGCCGGAGGATGAGGCGGCCGGGGGCGCCGACCCTTACGGAGACGACCTGCAACTGGCGCTATACCTCTGCTACGAACTGCACTACCGCGGATTCTCCGGTGTCGATCCCCTGTGGGAGTGGGATCCCGGACTGTTGCGCCTTCGTGGGGTGATGGAGCGGCGCTTCCTCGCCGCGCTGCGCGCGGATGCCGGCCCGCCCAGGAAGGCCGAGGAGGCACTGGAGGAGATCCTTGTCGAACCCCTTACCGGTACGGGCCCGTCCCACTTCCTCAAGGACGTGGGCGAGTTGTGGCACCTTCGGGAGTACGCGGCCCAGCGGTCCCTCTACCACCTCAAAGAAGCAGATCCCCACGCATGGGTCATCCCGCGACTGTGGGGCAGGGCGAAGGCTGCCATGGTGGCAGTGGAGTTCGACGAGTTCGGCGCCGGACGTGCGGACCGGGTGCATGCGCGGCTCTTCGCCGATTTGATGGCGGACCTCGGTCTGGACACGACGTACGGGCGCTATGTCGACGCGGCTGTGGCGGAAATGCTGTCGAGTGTCAACATGATGTCGATGTTCGGGCTGCATCGTGCGCTTCGAGGTGCTCTGGTGGGGCACTTCGCGGCGGTGGAAGTGACCTCATCGCCCGGCTCGCGGCGAATGGCTCAGGCATTGCAGCGGGTCGGCGCGGGGGCCGCCGCGGTTCACTTCTACGCCGAACACGTGGAGGCGGACGCCGTCCACGAGCAGATTGTCCGGCGAGATGTCATCGGCGGACTGCTCGAGCAGGAGCCCTGGCTCGAGGAAGAGGTGGCGTTCGGTGTCGATGCCACTGGTTGGGGCGACGCACGTCTCGGTGAACGCTTGCTCTCGGCGTGGCGCGGGGGGCAGTCGAGTCTCAGGACACCCCTGTGACTGAGTGGCCGTGTGCGGCGTGACCGAGTGGTCGTGTGAGGCGGGGTCCCTCAGCCGAGCACGGCGGTGTTCGGCGGCCCCGCCGAGGCGGCCGCGCCGTTCCGGCTCGCGTGCACGGGCAGGTGGTATACGGCGAAAGCGCGTCCGATCACCGGCTGGGCGACGTTACGCACGTGCACTCCGCCGCTCGTCATCCCCCGCTCGCTGCCCAGGTGCGCATGGCCGTGAACAGCGAGGTCGGCCCCGGCTTCGTCCATGGCCTCGGCCAGCAGGTAACTGCCCAGGAACGGGAAGATCTCCGGCGGCTCGCCGGCGAGGGTGTCCGGAACCGGCGCGAAGTGCGTCAGCGCGACCCGTACCACGCAGTCGTGCTCCCTGAGTTCCTCCAGAGACCGCCGAAGGCCGTCCGCGCAGAGCCGGCTGTGACGCATGAACGCTTTCATCTCGGGTTCGCCGAACTCGCCGCCACTGCGTCCGGCGAACCCGCCGCCGAAGCCTTTGGTACCGGCGACCCCCACCGGCACCCCGCCGATGTCCAGTACGGCACCCTCGCCCTCCAGGACGGTCACTCCCGCCTCACCGAGCAGCGCCGTCACCTCGGCCTGCTGATCGTTGTTGTAGTCGTGGTTGCCGAGAACCGCGACCACCGGCACATCCAGGCCGGCCACCTCCCCGGCGACCACCTCGGCCTCGTCGACCGTCCCGTGCCGGGTCAGGTCACCGGCGAGCAGGAGCAGGTCGGCGCACTCCCCCAGAGTGTCGAAGGCAGGCCGGAGCGTCCCCGCGCTGTCGGGTCCCATATGGATGTCGCCGACTGCCGCCACTCGGATCACGAGAGCTCCTCAGGATGGTCGGGTGCGGTCGTGGACGCCACCACCACGTCCTCCCGCAACGAGAGCCCTTCCAGCACCTCCCGTGCGACACGCAGTATTTCGTCCCGGCAGGCGGGGCTCGAGACCGTGCCGGACAGCAGGACGGTGTCGCCGCGCAGTTCGATCCGTACGCCCATCTCCGCGGTCGGCCCGCTCGCCAGCCGCTCGCGCAGGTGCGCAATGCGGTACTCGGCGGCGTCGGCGTGAGTCATGGCTTTGCCTCCCGCTGCTGGATGATTTCCAGACGCTCGAGGAGGTAGAGAAACGCGTCGGGCATCGGCGAATCCCGGTGCTCGCGGCGCACTCGGCCCCAGTCGATCTTCTCGCGCAGGCCTCGGGCGATGGGGAGTGCGGCTCCGAAGTCACAGTGATGCTCGGAGAAGGCGGCCAGCAGACTGCTGACGAGGTCGGTGGGTGACAGCACCGGCATGCGCACCGAGTCCACCGGCAGGGTCTCGGCCCGGCCGAGCAGCTCTGCGGTCACCGGCTGCTGTGCCAGCTCGAAGATCAGATCGATCTCCTCACCATGGCTGCGCGCCTTGATCAGCCAGTCCTCCGGCGGGGTACGCACCTCGACGCCCGCGTTCTCCAGGGCCTCGGTCACCACGGCCGCGTCTTCGCGCAGAATGCAGAAGTCGGCGTCGTGCTGGAGGCTGACCGGCACGCCGTGCGCGTAGGCTGCCACGCTGCCGGCCAGGGCGAACGAGTGCCCGCCGCTCTTGAGTGTGGCGGCCACATGCTTGGTGGCTTCCAAGATCGCCTGAGTGCGATCCGGTGGGAGTGGCCAGGCACTGCTCCACGCCTCTGCGCTCTGTTGCGCCACACCCTGTTGCTCCACCTGTCGCTCCGCGCGTTCTGCGCTCTGTTGCTCCACGCGCTCGCCCTTCGCAGCACTGCCTACGGCCGGCCGCAGGTCAGCCGGATTACCCCGGTCACCGGCGGGGCTGTCGTGCGAGTAGATCCTCACGAAATGCACCGTACTCGCCGTCGGCTCGATGGGATTGCCGACCAGGCAGCTTGCCCGGTCGGGACGTCTCGACGCCGGGTTCCCGGTGTGGAGAAGGACGGCTTCACGCCGACGCTCAGCCGCCGGGCCCGTCGCCTCAGCCGCCCAGCCCGCCGCTGCCGAAGCCGCCTCGCCTGTTGTCCTCGTCCTCCGGCCGCTTCTCCTGGGGAGCGGACGACCGACCCTGGTTGCCGTAGCCCCTCAGTTCATGAGGGGAGAGTCGCTCTCCCTCGCCGCCGAAGTCATCGGCTTCACGGGTTTCGGCCTTCGTGGGGGCACGGTGGGAGCTGCGCCGGGGCTGTTCCTCGGGGCGCGGAGGCCTGCTTCGGCCGCGACCGCTTCTCCGAGCAACCACTCCGATCAACAACGCGACCACGGCGATGCCGATGATGAAGGGGCCAATTCCTGTGACCCACTCATTGCCGGCCGCGAGGTCAGCCGTACTTCCGTGCTCCTGCTCAGCGAGTGACGTCATGCCGATCATGTAATCCTCCGTCCGGACGGTTCCTTCGGTCATGGCGTGTGCCCCCGAATTGCCCACGATCACAAAGTTCGCCCGATCGGCCCGGAGGGCCGAGTCAGCGAGGTGTCTACGAACCGAAGCCCCAGGCCGGTACGGATGGAGCGAACGCTGCCGGGTACCGGTTTTGCGGGAACCCGCCCACACCATGCGGACCGGATCGAGAACGAGGGGCATGGCCGGAGACGAGGGCATGCGACGAGCAGCGTCGTCCGGCCACGGCAGGGCCGCCCGGGCGCGCCAGTGGTGGCGGCGCGCCCGGGGGCCGCCCGAGCCTGGTCCCCCTCCGATTGCGGCATCCGGGGCAGGGCGACGACCGGAGAATCGCTGGTCGCGTCTCGGCTCGGCGTGCCAATGCCTGTCCGTGGGGCCAGAGTGGAGGGGAGGGCAGAGGACCGCAGCCCTCTCGTAGATGTCCGTCGCCCGGTCGCCCAGAGCTCAGCTGCGGGGTTACGGGTGCTGACAGCGCCATCGGCCCGCATTCGGCCCGGGCGAGCCGGCCTGCCCGGCGATGCGGTGCGGTGCCCGGAGTGTGCCGCCGCTGCTCGAATCGACGGCAATCACGTCATCGCTCCCCCGCCGGGTAACCGGTATGCGGAAGATGTGCAGACGGAAGGAAATTCGATGAGTGACGCGGGACGCGGCCGCAGCGGCGTGGGGCCGGCAGATCTCGACGAGCAGCAGCTTCTGCGGGAGCTGGAGACCATTCACCGCACCCGGCACGACACGTTGCTGCACGGCTCGCAGAACGCGCTGATAGCGCACAGCAAGCGCATGACGGAGCTGGAAGCCGAATACCTGAAGCGCCATCCCGACCGCCGCGCGGCGAGCGGCAGGACACGGGAAGGCGCCCGCGCGAGGACCGATTGAGTGCTGCGCCACCTCACGTCCCCGGCGCGCGGGGCCGAGGGAAGTCCGGTCACGCGGCACGGTTGGCCGGAGCGCAGAACGGGAGGTCGGGAGACATGGCTGACATGGCTGCGGAACGCCCCACAATCGACGAGTCGTACTGGATGGCCACCACTCCCGGTACCGGCTATCCACCCCCCGGAACGGATCTGACCGCCGATGTCGCCGTCATCGGCGCCGGCATCGTCGGCCTGTGCACCGCATGGGAACTGGTCCGGGCCGGCCTGGATGTCGTCGTCCTGGAGGCGGACCGGATCGCCGCCGGCGTGAGCGGCTGCACCACAGCCAAAGTGACGTCCCTGCACGGTCTGGGATACGCGCGGCTGGAGGCGAAGCACGGCGCGCACAAGGCCGCGCTGTATGCGCTCTCGCAGCAGGACGCTGTCGACCGGACCGCCACTCTCTGCGCCGAGCTGGACATCGACGCCGACCTGGAGCGAGCCTCTGCCTACACGTACGCGGAGGATCCGCAGCTCGCGGGCGGGATCAGGGACGAGGCGGAGGCAGCCCGCAGGGCGGGTCTCGACGCTTCCTTCGTGACGGAGACGGAGCTCCCCTTCGCTGTTTCCGGCGCAGTGTGTGTCGAGGGCCAGCTCCAGTTCCATCCCCGGAAGTTTCTGCTCGCGCTGGCCGAGAAGATCGTCGCTGTCGGAGGCCGCATCCACGAACGCTGCCGTGTCACCGCACTCCACGACGGCAGCCGCTGTCGGCTGTCGACCGAGGGCGGAGTCACGGTCGAGGCGCGCGACGCCGTCATCGCGACGCACTACCCGGTATTCGACCGGACCCTTCTCTTCACCCGGCTGAAGCCCCGGCGGGAGCTGGTGATCGCCGCGCCGGTGCCGTCCGACGCCGCCCCCGCAGGCATGTACATGAGTCCCGAGAACAGGGTCCGTTCGGTGCGCAGTGCGCCCTACGGCGAAGGGCGCCGGCTGCTCATCGTCACGGGGGAATCGTTCGAGCCCGGGGCCGGAGACGTACGGCAGCGGTTCGCGCGCCTCGACTCCTGGGCGCGCGAACGGATGCCGGGGTTCGCGGAGGCCGACAACGCCTACCGCTGGGCCGCGCAGGACAACGACTCCAGCGACCACCTGCCGTACGTGGGGCATGCCCACCCGGGCACCCAACACGTCTATGTGGCCACCGGCTTCGGCGGCTGGGGCATGAGCAACGGGGTGATGGCCGGCCGCCTGCTCGCCTCGCACATCGCGGGCGGCTCGAGGCCGGACTGGACCGAGCTGTACGACCCGAGGAGGCTGCCTCGGGTGAGGGAGACGGCGGAGCTGGCGAAGTTCCAGACGGCTGTCGCCCGGCACTTCGTCGGCGACCGCCTGCACACCAGCCACGTCGACTCGGTGAACGACATTCCGCCCGGCAGTGGGGCGGTCGTGCGTCTGGAGGGGAGGCGGTGCGCCGTGTACCGCGACGAGTCGGGCCACGTCACCGTGCTCTCCGCGCGCTGCAGCCACCTCGGCTGCCTGGTGCAGTTCAACGACGCCGAGCAGGTCTGGGAATGCCCGTGCCACGGCTCACGGTTCGCGACGAACGGTTCGGTCCTTCACGGACCCGCCACCCGGCCACTGGAATCCCGTGAGGCGCCCGGAACGGAAGGCTGAACAGGACGAGAGGGCCACACGCCCGGCCTCACACCTCCGGCGCGCCGCCCGGAAAACGGGTCCTGAAGGCCGCCGGGCTGCGGCTGCCGGCGTCGGCGGCCGCAGCCCGGCGGGAGGGCTACGCCTGACGCGCGAGGGCCCTGACCGCTTCGTGCGCAGTGGGGTATGTCTCGTCGGCCGGCAGCCCGTTCACCAGATCGACCAGCCAGGCAGGCGCATGCTTTTCGCTCAGAGCCTGCACCAGTCCGCTGCGTGTCGCCGGGAAAGCCCTACGGCCCAGATGCCGGGCCAATTCGACCTCTGCCCTGTCGTCCGGTCCCAGCGAGCCCATGGCAGGCACCGCGCCCGACGCGATCTCCGGGTCGTCATCCGCACCGGGCTCCGGGTCGTGCCACTCCTCTACCCGTGTGGGGTGTCCTGAACGGAGCAGACCCTGCAATTCATGCTTCATCTCGTCGTCCTTATGGACGCTGAGGCGATCACTGCCTCGCTGCATATCACCCTCCTAGATCCTGGGAACTGTGCACGTACCCGATCCCACACCTGTAACACCGGCCGGACCCACGTCGGCGCTTCGCGATGCCCATCCCTTTGGATGCCCACCGCTTCGATGGACGGGCGTATCCGGACCACCCGATCGCGACCTTTCCCGCGATGAGGCCGATTTGCAGAACGACCGACTCCCTCATTCTCCCATCCGGTCGGGAGGTTTGGGATATTCCGCGGCAATGCGGGCACCCGCTGTTCGAGACGGCGGCAACGCATCGCCTGTGGCACGGCCAAGCCGGTGGCGGTGTGTCGAACAGAACCCATAAGCACGCACATGCGCACTCGGAGTGATGGGCGCAGGTGGGTCGATCCATTTCCCATGCGAAAGAGAAAACCGTCATGAGTAAGGCAAAGGCGAAGGCAAAGCAGGTCAAGGGCAAGATGAAGGAAGCCAGCGGCAAGGCCAAGGACGACCCTGGCATGCAGGCGGCGGGCCGCGGCGAGCAGATCACCGGCAAGGCACAGGAAGTCGCGGAAGAGACTGCCGACCGGGCGAAGAAGTCAGGACGGTAAGCCGGAACCACTCAGGGCTGGGACTGAGGCGGACACCCGCCGCGTCAGGTCCAGCCCCCTTGCGGTCACCACACACCGCGGTCACCACACAGCCCTTGACACCCTTTGCTGTCACCGCAGCAGGGCACGCGCGTCGGAGATCGAGCGCGCATTGCCTGCTGTTCCGTACACACCCGGCTCGACCCTCACACACCCGGCTCGACCCTCACTCCGTTCTGCCTTCGGGAGTGTGCTCCGTCTCCGCCCGTCGCAGACAGGCGTCGGCAACCTTCTTGTCCAGGGCCGCACGGACCAGGGCAGCGGCGAATACAGCCGCCCCTGATTCTCCGGCGTACCGCGCCAGTCTCGACGGCTTGTCCGGCAGCCCCAGACTCCGCGCGCCCTGCAATGCCTTTTCATCCAGATAGGGCGCTGCCTCGGACCAGAGGTCCTGCACCTCGCGGAGAAAGATGTCCGCGCCCGTAGGGCCGATACCCGGAACCTTCTGGAGCAGCCGGCGCAGGGACGCGACATCACCGGCCGCCTCGGCCCGGAGGCGACGCAGATCTCCGCCCCACTCGTCCATCACCAGCTGTGCTCCGTCACCGAGCTGCGTCGCCGTACTCTCGTCGTACCGGCGATAACCGCCCCTCCCCAGGGCGTCGACCCTTTGCTGCCAGGTCGCTTCCCTCATGCGTCGCGGGGTGCGCAGCCCCGCCCCGTTCAGGGCCCGGGCGGTTTCCACCGCGGTGCTGCTGCGGATTCTCCTGCTCAACAGGCGGGCCAGTACGAGGAGTTGGTACAGCGGCTGCGGTGTGTCCCGGAGCCTGATCCCCGCTTCCTGCGCGAAGCTGCGGCCCTGCGAGTCCAGCAGTGCTGCCACCACGTCACGGTCGCCCATGGCCCCGCCTCTTTTGTTCCGCTTCCTTCAGGGCTTGAGCGGATCGTGTCCGAGGGTCATGAGGCTGTGACGCCACTGAGTGTCCGTGGCGTCTCCATCCCGCTCCTGCTGCGCCTCGACCGCTTCCACGACCTGGTGCATGACCTGTACGTCGTCGTCGGTGAGGTCGGCGCGCCGCTTCAACAGAATCGACAGCACACGCCTGCCCTCCTCGGCGCCGACGCCCTGCGGCAGAGCTTCCGTACTCTCGGCCGCCTCTCGGGTCTCGAGCCATGCGCTCAGCTCCTGGGAGGTCATGTTCACCAGTCGATGAAACTCATCCCAGAGAGCCTCGCTCTCTACTGCGTCCATTTCACCCATGCTCGGCTCCGTACATCGTGCCGTCTCCGCGGCAGGCAGCCGCGCCTGCGATCGGGCGCGCTTCTTTGCAGCCCTGCCCATGGTGCTCGGGTGACCGGTGGACGACGGTTCCAAACGTGTCGAGCAGAAGCGGCTGGGTCCCCACCTCTGCCGTACACAAAGCGCCTACTCAGGGGGGTAAATGTCTCCGCCGCCCATGCTGCTCTGCTGCTCGCTCTGGTCCCGCAGCTTCCGGGCCTTCTCCTGGAGCCGCTGACGCTCGTCCGGGTCAGTCGTGCGCTCAGCCGCCTCCGTCATCTGCTGAGCCTGGTCCCGCATCTGCTGGGCTCGGCCACCGGGGTCACCCACAACGCTCATCGTCGCTCCTTGGACGAGAGAAAACATCGTGCGCCTTCAGCGAACCAGCGCCACAAGGCCCCCGCACCTCGAACGGTTACCCACAGCGATCCCCTGATGCGAGCAGAGGCGCCACGTCCGGTTTCGGCCCGTCTGACGGGCGGCCCGGAGATCCCCTCTCCGGGCCGCCCGTTCGCGACAGGTGTCAGGCGATCTCGATGAGCAGGTCGCCCGCCTCGACCTGCTGAATCTTGCCGATCGCCAGCCGGCCGACGGTGCCCGCGTACTGGGCGGTGATGGACGCCTCCATCTTCATCGCCTCGATGGTGGCCACTGTCTGGCCCGCGGACACCGAGGCGCCCTCCTCGACCTGCAGTGTGACCACGCCGGCGAACGGTGCGGCAACGTGGCGTTCGTTGCCCCGCTCGGCCTTCTCCGCCGCCTTGACGTCGGTGGCGACGGACTCGTCCCGGACCGACACCGGTCGCATCTGCCCGTTGAGCGTGGCCAGCACCGTACGGTAGCCCCGCTCGTCGGGCTCGGAAATGGCTTCCAGCTCGATCAGCAGCGTGACGCCGGGCTCGAGGGTGACCGTGTGCTCGGTCTCCGGTTCCAGGCCGTAGAGGAAGTCCTGCGTGGGCAGTACGGAGGTGTCGCCGAAGGATTCGCGGTGGGCGTCGAAGTCCTTGGTCGGGCCGGGGAACAGCAGCCGGTTCAGTGTCGCCCGGGGGGCGTCCCGCAGACCGCTCCGGTCCTCGTCCGACAGCGTGGGGGTTTCCGCCTGCGGCGGACGGCCGTGCAGCGCCCGCGTACGGAACGGCTCGGGCCAACCGCCGGGCGGGTCGCCCAACTCACCGCGCAGGAAGCCGATCACCGAGTCGGGCACGTCGAACTTGGCCGGGTCGGCCTCGAAGTCCGCGGCCTCCACTCCGGCTCCGACCAGATGCAGCGCGAGGTCTCCCACCACCTTCGACGACGGTGTCACCTTCACCAGCCGGCCGAGCATCCGGTCCGCCGCCGCGTAGCAGTCCTCGATCAGCTCGAAGCGGTCCCCCAGACCGAGCGCGATGGCCTGCTGGCGCAGATTCGACAACTGCCCGCCGGGGATTTCATGGTGATAGATACGCCCCGTGGGCGAGGCCAGCCCGGACTCGAACGGCGCGTAGACCTTGCGCATCGCCTCCCAGTACGGCTCCAGATCCCCGACTGCCTGCAGCGACAGTCCGGTCGCCCGCTCGGTGTTGTCGGTGGCCGCGACCAGTGCCGACAGCGGCGGCTGGCTGGTGGTGCCCGCCATCGAGGCGACCGCGGCGTCGACCGCGTCGACCCCCGCGTCGATCGCGGCGATCAGTGTCGCGAGCTGCCCGCCCGCCGTGTCGTGGGTGTGCAGGTGCACCGGAAGGTCGAACCGCTCGCGCAGCGCCGTCACCAGAGTGCGGGCGGCCGGCGGGCGCAGCAGCCCGGCCATGTCCTTGATCGCCAGCACATGGGCGCCGGCCTCGACGATCTGCTCGGCCAGACGCAGGTAGTAGTCCAGCGTGTAGAGCTTCTCGGCGGGGTTCGACAGGTCCGCGGTGTAGCAGAGGGCGACCTCGGCCAGGGACGTGCCGGTGGCGCGTACCGCATCGATCGCCGGGCGCATCTGTGAGATGTCGTTGAGAGCGTCGAAAATCCGGAAAATGTCCATTCCGGTGGCTGCGGCCTCGGCGACGAACGCTTCCGTCACTTCTGTCGGATAGGGGGTGTAGCCAACGGTGTTGCGCCCACGCAGCAGCATCTGTGTGCAGACGTTGGGCACCGCCTCGCGTACCGCCGCGAGTCGATCCCAGGGGTCCTCCGCAAGGAACCGCAGCGCCACGTCGTAGGTCGCGCCGCCCCAGCACTCCAGGCTCAGCAGCTGCGGCACCGTGTGCGCGACGTGCGGGGCAACGGCCACCAGGTCCCGGGTTCGCACACGGGTCGCGAGCAGGGACTGGTGAGCGTCACGGAAGGTGGTGTCCGTGACGGCGACAGCCGACTGGCGGCGGAGTTCGGCCGCGAAGGCGTCCGGCCCCAGGGCGGCGAGGCGCTGCCGGGAACCGTCGGGCGCCGATGTACCGACGGGGATGGGCGGCAGTTTGTCGCTGGGGTCGATGACCTGCGGCCGGTGCCCGTGGGGCCGGTTGACGGTCGTCTCGGCGAGATAGCTGAGCATGCGGCTGCCGCGGTCGGCCGAGGGACGGGCCCGGATCAGCTGCGGATGCTCGTCGATGAAGCTGGTCGTGATGCGGCCGGCGTTGAATTCCGGGTGGTCCAGCACCGCACCGAGGAAGGGCAGGTTGGTGGCCACCCCGCGGATGCGGAACTCGGCGATCGCCCGGCGCGCACGACGGGCGGCGTTGGCGAAGTCGTGCCCGTGGCAGGTGAGTTTGACGAGCATCGAGTCGAAGTGTGCCGACACCTCGGCGCCGGTGTGCACCGTGCCGCCGTCGAGCCGGACTCCGGGCCCGCCCGGTGAGCGGTAGGCGGAGATGGTGCCCACGTCGGGGCGGAAGCCGTTGGCGGGGTCCTCGGTGGTGATGCGGCACTGCAGGGCGGAGCCGGACAGGACGATGTCGTCCTGTGTCAGGTGCAGTTCGGGAAGGGTCATGCCGGCGGCGATGCGCATCTGGGCGATCACCAGGTCCCGGCCGGTGACCTGCTCGGTCACGGTGTGCTCGACCTGGATGCGGGGGTTCATCTCGATGAAGACGTGGTTGCCTCGCTCGTCGACGAGGAACTCCACGGTGCCCGCGTTCACGTAGCCGATGTGGCGCGCGAAGGCGACGGCGTCTGCGCAGATCCGCTCGCGCAGTTCCGGATCCAGGTTCGGTGCGGGCGCGATCTCGACGACTTTCTGGTGGCGCCGCTGCACCGAGCAGTCCCGCTCGTACAGATGCACGACGTTGCCGTCGGCGTCGGCCAGAATCTGCACTTCGATGTGGCGCGGGTTCACCACGGCCTGCTCGAGGAAGACCGTCGCGTCACCGAACGCGGACTGCGCCTCGCGCATCGCCGCGTCGATTGCCTCGTGCAGCTCACGGGGTTCGGCCACGCGGCGCATGCCCCGCCCGCCACCACCGGCTACGGCTTTCACGAAGAGCGGGAACTGCATGCTCTCGGCCGCGGCGAGCAGCGCCTCCACGTCCGTGGACGGCTCCGACGAGGTGAGTACCGGGACGCCGGCCTCCCGCGCCGCCGCGACCGCACGGGACTTGTTCCCCGTCAGATGCAGTACCGAGGAGGGGGGTCCGACGAAGGTGATCCCCGCCTCCGCGCAGGCCGCGGCCAGGTCCGGGTTCTCCGACAGGAACCCGTAGCCGGGGTAGATCGCGTCCGCGCCGGCCCTGCGCGCGGCCTTGATCACCTCATCGACCGACAGGTACGCCCGCACGGGATGGCCGGGTTCACCGATCAGGTACGCCTCATCCGCCTTGGCACGGTGCAATGAGTTGCGGTCCTCGTAAGGGAACACCGCCACCGTGGAAATGCCCAGCTCGAATGCTGCGCGGAATGCGCGGATCGCGATCTCGCCACGGTTGGCGACCAGTACCTTGCCGAACATCAAACTCCCTTGTCGTCTCGCTGGCGGGATGGCCCCAGGGCCGGTGATGTCGTCACCGGCGCCGTGAGGGGTATCCGGCTGCCTCGTGGAAGGTGTCGATGAGATTGTTGGTCCGGGCACCGCATCGGCCGATGTCGATCGGCAGGGGTGCTTCCCTCATGGGTAGGCACGAAATGCCTCGTTGCTGTGAAGGCTGGCGACGCTGCCGGCCTCCGCCCTCTGGAGTCAATGGCCTGGCCACCGTACCCGACGGCTTGTGATCATCACCGTACGCATCCCCCCGGCGTGAGAGCGGCATGAGGCCGGCATGGAGGGCTCTGGACGGCTTGGGCGGTGTGGAGGTGAACAGGACGGCGGGGCGGCACGTAATGGAAGGAGGGCTCCGCCTTCCGCGGACCCCGGCGCTGGTGACGCCGTGCCGGAACGGCTTTGGGGGCGACGGATGAAGCACGCACGACGCAGCCTGCAGCGGATCGCGAGGCTGGCGGCCGTCGGCGGACTGCTCTGCGGCGGGCTGATGATGACGAACGCGATGGCGAACGAACCGGCCGCAGGGCAATCCGCAGGGCAAGGGGACGGAGGCACCGCCGCGCGCGCCGACCTGGGTACGACTCTGGTCGCACGGCTCGGCACATCTCGTACCGCGGGTACCTGGATGGGCTCCGACGGGCGCCCGGTCGTCGCGGTGACCGATGCAGACGCTGCGGCCGAGGTCGGACGGGCAGGCGCACGCGCCGAAGTCGTCCGCCACAGCATGAGCCGGCTCCGCTCGGCCACCGATGCGCTGCGCGCGGCGCCCCGGGTGCCCGGCACCGCGTGGGCGGTGGACTACGCCTCCAACAAGGTCGTGGTGCAGGCCGACAGCACCGTCTCCGCCGCGGACTGGTCACGCATGTCCGGCCTCGCCGAAGAGATCGGCGGCTTCGTGGACATGCAACGGACCAGGGGCTCGTTCACCACCAGGGTCAACGGCGCCGACCCGATCTTCGGCGGCAACGAGCGCTGCTCCGCCGGATTCAATGTGACCGACGGCCGGAACAACTTCATCCTGACGGCCGGACACTGCGGTCCGACGGGCACCACATGGTTCCGGGACTCGGGGGTCGGCAAACGGGTCGGGACCACAACGGCCGGCACATTCCCCGGTAGCGATTTCGCCCTCGTCCGGTACGAAGACGGCGGCGCTTCCGGTGCGAGTGGCGTCGTGGGCATCGGTGGCGGCCAGGCAATAGGGATCACCGGGGCCGCCGATCCCTTCGTCGGTCAGGAGGTCTTCCGCAGCGGCAGCACGACGGGAATGCGGTCCGGCCGGGTGACCGGGTTGAACGCGACGGTGAATTACCCCGAGGGCACGGTCACCGGTCTGATCGAGACGACAGTCTGCGCCGAGCCCGGGGACAGCGGGGGCCCGCTGTTCGCCCAGGGGCTGGCGCTCGGCGTGACCTCGGGCGGCAACGGCGACTGCGCCAGTGGTGGGACCACGTACTTCCAGCCGGTGACCACGGCGTTGGCAGCCCTCGGCGTGAGCGTGATCGGCGGCAGCACGGCTTCCGGGGGCGGTATCGGCACAGACCCGGCAGCAGGCGCGCCACCGGGTGACGGCGGGGCGGTCGCGCCGGGAGCAGCAGACGTTCCGACGACACTTGCCGAAATCGCCAACCTCCGGACCCTTACACCCGGTCTGACGGTCATTGTGGTGAGTCTTCTCGGGCTGGTGGCCACCCGATGGATCCGGTCGGCGCAGGACCGCAGAAGCTTCCGCAGGCATTACTCCCAGGGCTGGGGCTGAGCCCCCTTCGGGAAGCCGCCGCGCTGCCCGACGTCCTCGAGAGATCCGAAGTGGCGGACGAGGCCGCCGCAGGGGAGGCGGGAGGCGCGATGACGGCCTCTCAGTGGCGGCCTTCCGCAGAGATCTCTTCTCCCCGGGGCACCGGGTCCGGCGGTGTGCCGTCGCCGAAGGGCCGTCCGCCCAGCTCCTCACGGTGGTGTGGGGTCATCCACTGCGTCAGGTCGGGGCCGAGGGGCACGATCCCGGTCGGGTTGATGCCCTCGTGCACCCGGTAGTAGTGCCGCTTGATGTGGTCGAAGTCGACGGTGTCGCCGAAGCCGGGAGTCTGGAAGAGGTCCCTGGCGTACGCCCACAGGACCGGGTCCTCGGCCAGCTTCGAGCGGTTGCACTTGAAGTGGCCGTGGTAAACGGCGTCGAAGCGCACCAGTGTGGTGAACAGCCGGATGTCCGCCTCCGTTATGGTGTCGCCCACCAGATAGCGACGGCTGGAAAGCCGCTCGCCGACCAGGTCCAGCTGGCGGAAAACGTCGCGGTACGCCTCTTCGTACTCACTCTGCTCCGCCGCGAAACCGGCGCGGTACACACCGTTGTTGACGTTCCGGTAGACGCCTTCCATGACCTCGTCGATTTCGTCGCGCAGCCGTTCGGGGTAGAGGTCGGGTGCGCCGGGGCGGTGCAGTGCCGTCCACTCGGTCGCGAAGTCCAGGGTGATCTGCTGGTAGTCGTTGGTGACCAGTTGTCCGGTCGGCACGTCCACGATCGCGGGCACACTGACGCCGCCCGGGTACTTCTTCTCCCGCGCGTCGTACGCCTCGCTCAGGTAGCGGATGCCGAGCACCGGGTCACGGTCGTCCGCGTCCAGGGTGAAGCGCCAGCTGCGATCGTCCTGAATCGGGTCGGTGACGGCGAGCGACAGCGCGCCCTCAAGGCCGAGGAGACGTCGCGACACGAGGGCGCGGCTCGCCCATGGGCAGGCGCGGCTGACGACCAGGCGGTAGCGCCCTGCCTCGACCGGCCAGCCGTCCCTGCCGTCGGCGGTGATGCGGTCGGCGAAGTGGCTGGTGGACCGCTTGAACGGCTTCTTTCCGTACCCGGCGTTGCCCTCTGTACCGTCGCCCGTGCTGCCGTCACTGTCCGTGGGGCGGCTCATGACCGGTCTCCTTCTCGCCGTGCGGATGTCCGCTGCACCCATTCAGTGTGCTGTCCGCAACCCACACCTCCCCCATCGGGCAAGGTTCAGGCCTGTGCCGAGCGGCTGAACCCTGACGGACTCCGATGGGCGAGGGCACACGGCGGGTACCCGTAGCTTGTCCGCGCCCCATGCGACAGGAAAGGGTGTTCTGCACCGTGGCCGACTTCCTCACCGACATCGAGCAGATTCGCGACCGTGCCCGCAAGGAGATGGGGAAGGGGCCGGTGACGGACGCGTACGGCGCCGATCTTGAGCGGGTGCTCCAAGTGCTCAACGAAGCCCTGGCCACCGAGATCGTCTGCACCCTGCGCTACAAGAGGCACTACTACACGGCGTCCGGGCTCTACTCCGAGCCTGTGGCCGCGGAGTTCCTCGAGCATGCGCAGCAGGAACAGGAGCACGCCGACAAGCTGGCTCAGCGGATCGTGCAGCTGGGCGGCGCGCCGGACTTCGATCCGGACACGCTGACCACGCGGGCCCATGCGGAGTACGACGCGAGTTCCGACCTGATCGACATGATCAAGGAGGACCTGGTGGCCGAGCGGGTGGCCATCACGTCGTACACCGAGATCATCCAGTGGCTCGGCAAGGACGACCCCACTACGCGCCGGGTGTTCGAGGACCTGCTCGCGCAGGAGGAAGAACATGCCGACGATCTCCGTGGGCTGCTCGAGCGTATCCCGCAGGACCGCCGCTCTACGACGGGTGGGTCTCGCTGACCCGGGCGGACTCCCCAAATTTCATGGGGTTGAACAGGGCCCCGTACGGCAGATCGGCGAGTGGACCGGGGCCCGTCGGCCGCTACCGCGCCCTGACCAGAGCCGCGTCCTACGGCCGTCTGATCAGTGGTGTTCGAACAGCCGGCGAATGACTGTCCGGGCCAGGGTGCCAGGGTCATCGTCCGGTTCGGTGGGCAGCGCGCCGCTGAGCCAGAGGGACGCGAAGCCGTGCACGATGGACCACGCCGCGAGTTCGGCCGCCCGGCGGTCCTCGGCTACCGGAGGGTCGGGCAGTGCCGAGAGCGCATCCGCGAGACGCTGATCGGCCCGGCTGCGGGCGGCGGCGACGTGGGGATCGTCGCGGTGGTAGAGGCCGGGCTGGAACATCACCTCGAAGTGAGCCCGGTGGTCGACGGCGAACCGTACATAGGCCACGCCCGCCTCGAGCATCTCGTCACCGGCAGCGTCGAGCGCGTCGGCGAGCAGGTCGTAGCCCTGGGCGGCGAGTGCGGTGAGCAGGCCTGTCTTGTCGCCGAAGTGGTGGGTGGGGGCGGCGTGCGATACGCCCGCGCGGCGTGCCAGATCGCGCAGGCTCAGCGCCGCGTGCCCGTTCTGTTCGATCGCTTCGACGGCCGCGGCGAGCAGAGCGCGGCGGAGGTTCCCGTGGTGATAGGGCCGGTCGGTCATGACCTCAGCATATCTTTCCATTGACAAGATAGTGCCCGAACCGCTTATCTTGATACTGACAAGTTCACGCTCTGGGAGGTCTTCATGGAACCCCTTGTCGCACTCGTTGCCGGGTTTCTGGCGGCCCGCCTGGCCGGGCTGGCCGGTGTAGAGGCACTCGACGGCTGGCACCCGGCACTGCTCGTCGGGCTGGCGCTGATGTTCCTGCTCACCGGGTTCGCCCACTTCTACCCCAAGCTCCGCCACGACCTCATAGGCATGGTCCCGCCGGCGCTGCCCCGACCGGACCTCCTTGTCACCGCCACCGGCATCCTCGAACTGGTCGGCGCAGTCGGCCTGCTGATCCCAGTGACGGCGCCGTGGGCAGCGGCCGGGCTGATCCTGCTCATGATCGCCATGTTCCCTGCCAACGTCTCCGCGACCAGGCGGCGCGTGGCGCAGGGGGATCCGCTCGGCCCGCGCACGGCACTGCAGATGCTGTTCATCGCCGCCGCGGCGATCACGCTTGTCTAGCTCCGCGGAGGAGTTCCGGTTGCAGCTCGTTCTGTGCGTTCAGTGACTGCCGGGAGAGCCGGCGGGCTCCGTACGGGCGACGAACTCGACGAGGTCGGTGATGACGCGGTCGGGCTGTTCCCAGTGGACGACATGGCCGACGCCCTCGTAGGTGAGCAGGCGCGCACCGTGGATGGCGTCGAGGATGACCTCTTGGTCGCTGCGCGGAAGGTAGTCGTCCTGGTCGCCCCAGATGACGAGAGTCGGTACCAGGATGCCGGCCAGGGTCGAGGTGAGATCGGCTTCGAGCAGTCCGCGCACCGTCTCCTTCCACACGCGGGCGGGGACTTTGAGGTTCTCGTCGATCATGGTCTCGATGAGTCCCCGGGCGACCGGCCGGGACACCATTGCGCCCATGAAGTCCTCGACGAACTCGCGGTCGATGGGATCGGAGAGGCGCTGGACGGCCTCCCCCATCCCGGCCACCGCAGGCTTGTCCGCGAGCGTGGCCGGGACACCGAGCAGTACCAGCCCCGAGATGCGGTCGGGGTGGCTGCCCGCGACGATACGGGCGGGCACGCCGCCGCTGGAAGATCCGACGAGTACGGTGCGGCCGATTCCGACGGCGTCGAGGAAAGCCACGAGATCGGAGGCGAAATCCTCGGGCCGGTATCCGTCAGGGGGCCGGTCGGCGTCGCCGTGGCCACGCTGGCTCGGTGCGTAACCGTGCAGGGACGGCGGGAGGCGCCTCAGGAGGGGTTCGAAAGACCACCAGGAGTCGGCGAAGGAGTGTACGAAGACAACAGGCGTGCCACCGGGATAGCCGGCCTCGGCGTAGGGGAGGGTAAGCCCCTCCCGCAGAGGTGCGGCCTTGAGGGAGATCGTAGTCATGGCGACCTTCTTCGCTCCGCCCGGCTGCCCCATGCTCGAACCCCCGGGCGACTCGGCCGACGATCACTTCTGATCGTACCGACCAGTGGCCCGCCCCGCCGGGCGGCGCAACAGCGCAGGTACGGCTCGTCTCCCCCTCCGCGCCCCTCTCCCCTTCCGCGCCTTCCGCGCCTTCACCCCTTCACCCCTTCACCCCTTCACCCCTTCACCCCTTCACCCCTTCACCGGCCGGAGCGTCGGTGACGCCGTCACCGCAACCTCGTTAGGGTGAGGACATGGCCGCCTCCCACGTCCTCACATGGGAAGTCACGGAGAGCCGGGGATACGAGACCTCCTGGATCGAACTCCGCGGAACGACCCTGCGAGCGCGTGGACGCGCGGTCGGAACCGCACCGGAGCCGTACTGGATCTCGTACGAACTCGAGACCGGTGAGGACTACGTGACCAGTCAGTTGCGGGTTCACGCCGCGAATGCCACGGGCTCGCACGAACTCCTCCTGCTGCACGACGGCAGCGGCCGGTGGACCGCCAACGGTGAGCACGTGTCCGACACCGGCGGCGCGCTCGACTGCGATCTCGGGCTCTCCCCCCTCACCAACACCATGCCGGTGCTACGACACGGGCTCCATCTGGCACCCGGTGAACAGACGTGCCTGATGGCCTGGGTCGCGGTGCCGGACCTGACCGTGCATGCGTCACGCCAGACCTACACCCATCTCACGCGTACCGAAAGCGGTGCGCTCGTCCGGTTCGCTTCGGGTGAGTACCGCAGTGACCTGGAGTTCGACATGGACGGGCTCGTCATCGACTACCCGGGCTTGGCTCACCGGCTGTCAGGGAGCGCAGAACGGTTCCAGCCGTGACGCGGGCGCGATCTGGGCGATGAGTTTCGGTGCGGAAGAATGTCTTCCTAGGTGGACGTGTTTGACGCGCGCCCCCGAACGCACTGCGGAGCAGTGCCGTCCAAAGGACTGTGAGCTGAGCCATGTCCGACAACGAAGAGCAGATTCGGACCCTGATCGAGCAGTGGGCCACGGCGGTACACGCGGGCGACCTGAAAGGTGTCCTGGCGAATCACGCCGACGACATCGTGATGTTCGACGTGCCGCCGCCCTACGAGGGGGTCCGCGGCATCGACGACTACCGCGAGACGTGGCCGCCCTTCTTCGAGTGGCAGGCTCAGGGCGCCGCGTTCGAGATCACGTCCCTGGAGGTCACCGCCGGCGATGACGTCGCCTACGCCCAGGCCCTGCTCCGCTGCGGAACTCCGCAGGAGCTCGCCTCACAACCGGCGAACCGTCTCCGCCTTACACTCGGGCTGCGCAAGCAGGGGGAACGATGGGTGGTGGCACACGAGCATCACTCGTTCCCTGACATTCCCGGTGAGGATGAGCGGCAGACCGGCTGACAACTCGCCCCGGCGCTCGCGACCCGGCTGGGGCCGGCACGCTTCTCGCCTACAGCGCCCGGAGCGCCGCTGAGCAAAACCGCTGAGCGGCGCCGCTGAGCAGGGCCGCTGAGTGAGCGTCGCGAGGCCGCTCGAGGCCGCTCGCACTTGGCTGCCGCCTCCTGGACTCCCCGCCGGGCGGGAGCGGCCGTCGCCACCGCACACGGCCGCGTACCTTCGGGCGAATGTCGCGCCGGTGGCGTGGCACGGAGAGCCCGCGGTGGTACGAGCTTGTGGATGTCCATGCCACCGGATCCGCACTCCACAGACCCTGACCCCGGCGCGCCGTCCGCCGGGCGCCGGCACCGGATCCGCACCGCGTCGCGTCAGGCACTGCGCGGCCTCACCCGCCCTCCGGCCGGGAAGACGGGCAGCCGGCGCACGCCGCCCCACTCCCGGCCCGGCGGCGAGCCGCGCGTGTTCCCCGCCCTGCAGACCGCTGCCGCGTACGCCTGGCGAATCCTCGTGGTGGGCGGCCTCGTGTACGCCGTGTTCTCCGTGCTGGGTCGGTTCCACGAGATCGGCGTGGCCGTCTTCCTCGGCCTGGTCGGCACCGCGATGCTCCGGCCGCTGACCGACCTCCTGGCGCGGGTCCTGCCACGGCCGCTGGCCGTCACCGTGTCCCTGCTCGGCAGCATCGTCCTCGTTCTCGGGGTCCTGACCCTGGTCGGCGAGGCGGTGGCCGGAGAGCGGGCCGGGCTGGCACGGGAGTTCGGGGCGGGCGTCGGCAGGATCGAGCGCTGGCTCGAGGACCCGCCGTTCAGGCTCAACCCCGAGGCACTCACCGACATCCGGTCACGGATCGGGCAGTTCCTGTCCAGCCACCGGTCCACCCTCGTCAGTACGGCATTGAGCGGCGCGGGCCGCCTCGTCGAGGTCCTGACCGTGTTCGCACTGGCCCTGTTCTGCTCGATCTTCTTCATCCACTCCGGTGACCGGCAGTGGGGCTGGTTCTGCGACCAGCTGCCGCCGGCCGCCCGGGAACGTGTGTCGGTCGCGGGCCGCGCCGCCTGGCGGACCTTCACCGGCTACACCCACGGCATCGTGCTGGTGGCCGCGACCAACGCGATCCTGGTCGGCGTCGCCCTCTTCGCTCTCGGCGTGCCGCTCGCGGTCCCTCTTGCCCTGCTGGAGTTCTTCGCCGCCTTCATTCCACTGATCGGCTCACCCATTGCCCTCGCGGTCGCCGCAGTGGTCGCCCTGGCGGCCAAAGGCCCGCTGATCGCGGCCATGGTCGTCGCCCTCATCGTGATCATCGGACAGATCGAGGGCCATCTGCTGCACCCTCTCGTGATGAGCTGGGCCGTGCGGCTGCACCCTGTGGTGGTCGCGCTCTCGGTCGTCGGCGGCGCCATCGCGGCCGGAGTGGTGGGCGCGGTGGTGGCCGTGCCCCTGGTGTCCGTCGTCTGGTCGGCCCATCAGGCGCTGCGCCGGCTGCGCGAACCGGAGCCACTGCAGGCCCCGGCCCCCGACCGAGGGGCGGGCCCATCGGCCCATTGACGAACCGTCGCCGTGGTCCGGCGGTGGTCGACCCGCACGGTACCTGGACCGGAAGCGGGGCGCGCAACTGCCGGTGAGGTCACGGAAGCACGTGTCGGCGCTCACGGTGATGCCGTGATGTACACCGACTCGGGCACGTCCGCAGTCGTTCGCCTCCGCCGTCGACGCCGGCGCTGTCAGGCCCCGGCCCCGGTCAGGGCGAGCTCACCCACGACCTCATCGCCGCTCTTCTCTCCCGTTGGGCGAAATCCGAGACCCAGGTAGAACCGCTCGGGCCCGTGCTCGCCCGGCGCCCAGGTCACCGTTGCGCGTGTCTGCCCTCGCCTTCGAACCTCCTCGCACACGGACTGCACAGCGAAGCGGCCATACCCCCGGCCCTGTTGACCGGCGGCGATGTTCAGTCGCCAGATCCCACTGCGGAACGCGTCGTCCGGGTTGTCCGGGTCGAAACGGACCATGAAAAAGCCCATGACGAAGCCCACGAGCTGCTCACCGTCGAAGATCAGCCGAGGCCAGGCGATCTCAGGCTGGGTATAGGCCTCCGCCAGGGACCGCGCGACCGGAGCCACGAACTCCTCCTGGTCAGGTCGCACCTGCAACCGGCACGCGGCGAGAACGTTGTCCGGTGTGACCTTCTCCAGGCGCAGCAATGACGTCATCCGGGCAACCTACCAAGGTTGCCTTCTCGTGGGTGGGGTGGAAGTCATGGGTGAAGGTGTCTCCCGGCCGCTCCCAGGATTGTGCCTGCCATGTGATCCAACTACACGCTTGCACAGCGCTGTTAAGGGGAATATCCCTTGCTTCTCAGGGGGAACAAGGGAGGGGCCTGTCATGGCAGCGGGGGATCCACAGAGCCGTATTCCGGCCTATCCGGGCGTCGAGCGCTTCATCGATGCATTCGACAAACTGGTGGTACAGCCGCGGCGCAGCCGCAGCAGAGTGCCGGTCGTCCTGCTCAGCGAGCCGGGCGGCGGCACTGCGGGACGGCGGATCGTCGCGGGGCTCCGCTCACGGATGCGCGGCCGTAGCGAGGTCCTCGCGCCGCACGCGTACATCCCGCAGATCCCGGACGGGACCGATCCGCCACCCCTCGAAATCTTCGAGCATCTGACCCTCCAGCTCGCCGAGACGATGCCGCCCGGCACCGGGGAACTTCGGCTGCACAGCTACCGGTTACTGCGCTCCGTCGTCACCGCGCCCGCTATCGAGGGACTGATGGAGCGCCGCCACGCCGAGCTGCGCAACCACTGCTACGCGGAGCACCGCAACTGGTCCCGTACCGCCCAGACGCTGTGGTGGCTCGGCGGCCGCGACCAGGCCAGCGGCGGCACCCTCCTCGAGCTGCTGTGGAACTTCATCGCAGGCCCGCTCTTCCAGCGGTTGCCGCGCGCCCTCTACGGCTGGCGGGCCAACCGCCGCATGCTGGGGCGGGCCCGCAGCCGCAGCTGGTATGCGGAGTGGGTACGCCGGCAGCACGGCAGTCCTCCGACCGACTTCTTCCGCTCCGCGCTCGATCTCGTACACGGCGAGGCGGCCGATGAGCCGGAGCGCATGGACCGGGTGCTCATGCATGCCCTGCTCGCCGACCTCGACCAGGTCTGCCGGGCCCGCCTCCTCAATCCCTGGCGGCGCCGCCGCACCTCCCGCTTCGTGCTGCTCTTCGACGAGGCAGGGCCCGCCGACTCGCGCGTCCAGCGCTTCCTGCGTGAACTCCGCTCCGCCATGGAGGACTTGCGCTGCACCTCGGTGTTCGCGGTGGCGGGCGGTGTACGTTCGCTCGCCTCGCGCATCCCCGACATCGACGCATCGGGCCTCGCCCACGCCGGCGCCGAACTGATCAACATCGAACGGCGCGGGATGACACCGGGGCAGCCGACCGGCATTGTCGTGCCGGTGGCCGAGGGTCCCGAGGACGACCAGGCAGCGGTGTACTGGCTCGGCCGCTGGCCGACGCTGGTGACGCCGTCGCCGCGGTGGGGTCCGGGCACCGAGGTGGCCGGAGTGCTCGGCATCGGAGTACTCGCGCTGGCAGTCGTCGTCGGCCTCGTCCTCGTACCGGACTTCGGGGGTCGCAACAAGGACGACCCCTGCCAGGGCTCCACCTTCCTCGGCACCGACGGGCAGTGTGTCGGCGTCGCCGAAGGTGCGGCCGGCTTCGGCAAGGAGCCCAGCGAACAGGCCGTACGAGCCGTGCTCCAGCAGATCGAACGGCAGAACGAGGAGGTCGACAAGGAGCTCGCGGGCCGGCCCGCCGACGATCCCCGCCCCGGCCGCCGCACCGTCGTCTACTTCGGACCGCTCACCGGCGGGAAGGACGCCGAAGACCCGGTACGCGGCGGCACATTGGCGGAGCTGCGTGGCATCGCGCTGGCACAGCAGCGCATCAACGCCCATGCACTGCGCTCCGGCGAGCGCGTACCGCTGCGGGTACTCGCCGCCAACGCGGGGGACCGCTTCAAGGACGCACCCGCCGTCGCCGACCGGATCGCGGAGCTCGCGGCGAGCGACCCCTCCATCGCGGGCGTCGTAGGCTTCGGGCAGAGCCGTCGCAAGACGTACGAGGCGATTCGCACCCTCGACAAGGCCGGCATCCCGATGGTCGGCACATCGGGCACCGCCGATGAACTCCTTCGCCAGGGCGAGCACTACTACCAGACGGCCCCCACCGACGCGCGGGCCGCCGAGCTGATGGCGGCGTTCGCCTCGGACGCCGGGATGACCACGGGCAGACAGAAGGCGCGCCGGGTGAGTCTCGTCGCCGACGCCACCGACGCGTACAGCAACAGCCTCGCCGCCTCCTTCCGCGCCTCGTACGGTCCGCGGCGCACCGACGTACTCCTCTACACCCCCACCGACGCACCGGAGCCCGACCCGGTGCCGGGTGCACTCGGCGGGCGGCCCGTGCAGACCGTGGAGGACCTGGCCCGTGAGGTCTGCCGTGCGGTGAAGGAGGAGCCGCGGACGGCGGTGGTGTGGTCGGCGCGGGCCAGCCAGTTCCAGCTGTTCCTGGCCGAGATCGCCCGAATCTCCGGCGACTGCCCGAAGATCAGCGTGCTCGGCGGTGATGACGTCACCAATACGCTGACGGAGGAGCAGCGCCCCTGGGACGCCTTCAAGGGCCTCACTCTCTTCTACGTCTCGCACGGTTACGCCCCCACGCTGGCGGCGCAGAGCCCAGAGGCCGGTGCCTTCCTCGCCGCGTACGACCGTGCGTACGGCGGCGACCGCAGCGCCAGGACCAAAGCCATGCGCGAGGACGGCCATGTCACGCTCGCCTGGGACGCGTTGCGCTATCTCGCCGAAGGCATCGACCAGGCCTGGCGCACCACCGGCGGCCATGACGACCGCCTCGACCGCGGGCTGTTGCAGGGGGTGCTGTACCAGGGCCTGGGCGGCGGGGGTTTCGACGGGGCCACCGGCCGCATCGACGCGCACGGCGCGGCGGGCGGCGGCCGGCTGACGGAGGACAAGTTGCTTGCGGTGCTGCGGGGCAGCAACGGCGAGCCGGTGACCGAGCTGCTGTGCGGCACTTTGGCGCGCGGCGACCAACGCAAGACGTGGGGAGCGAAAGGCGAGGCGCACCCCTGCCCGTAGCGCGGGCAGCGCCCGGGGCGGTCTGGGCCTTTGCCCCTTCGCCGCCGACGGTCGGACCTCGGACGGTGAGGTCCGGCCGCGCTGTCCGGCTTTCCGGGCGAATTCCCTGTCCCGGACGGCCGATTGAAAGGCGGTCCACTCGTCCGCCGACACGGGAGGGCAGGGAGGCCGAGGCTCTTCGACCCCGTCCTCCTCAGCATTAATTGATAACTACAAATCGGACTTAATTGGGACATATGCATTCTAAAACCCCTGTGGTGCCAATCACAGCAAAAAGGGGTTGTTGCACGTCCCCCTTTCTCCGATGCTGGCAATTCCGAATGGCGATTCCTCATTCCATACGCGAATGTCGATCGCCCCCAGGATTGCCCACGGGTTCACCTGAGAAAGAGATCGCCGTGCACCTCTCCGCAACACTGAAGCCCCGACTGACCAAGATGGGCAGACGCTTCGCAGGCGGTCTCGCCGGCGCTGTTGCAGCGCTCGTCGTGACCTCGGCAGTCCTCCCCACCACGGCTGCGGCAGCGCCGGCCAAAGCAGGGCGCCTTGACGGCTGGATCAACCATTCCCTGATCGTCATGAAGGCCAAAGGCATCCCCGGAAGCTACGACGGCATCCACCGAACCCTCATGCGGGAATCGAGTGGCGATCCAGAAGCGATCAACCTCTGGGACTCGAACGCGCGGGCAGGGATCCCTTCAAAGGGGTTGATGCAGGTGATCGATCCGACATTCAGTCAGTACCATGTCGACGGCACCTCGTGGGACATCTACGACCCCATCGCAAACATCGTAGCCGCATGCAATTACGCCGCTCACCGCTACGGATCCATAGACAATGTGTTCTCAGCCTATTGATGCGTGGCTCAACGAATAGCGTGACCCAGCGGGTGTGCCGGCTCCGTTGCTGCCGGCCGTGAGGGCCGGATCCACGGCGGGACGTACGACCGGCGGGTCTGCTGCAGGCCCGCCGGGGCCGCTGCGGGCGCGGCCCCGCTCCGACCACCGGTCTTCCGCTCCTCGAGGCTGAACCCGCCGGTGACGGGCAGCCTCGCGAGCGACGGCCGGCAGCGCGAAGCGGGGGCGGACCCCGGCCAAGGGGCGAAGAGGCGCGCTCAGGCGTCGGACCGATCGGACATCGGGGCTGTCGCGTACACGCGGCTCACGAACTCGGCGATCTGATCGTCGCTGAGGTTCTTGGCGAGATTGGCTTCCGTGATCATTCCGACCAGTCGGTGGCCGCTCTTGACGTCGATCACCGGCAGCCGCCTGATCTGATTTTCCTCCATGGTGGTCAGGACCTCGGCGGCATCGGCGTCGGCATCGATCCAGTGCACCTTGGCATTCATGGATCCGGCCTGCACCGTCGCAGGGTCGACTCCTTCGGCGCAGCAATTGATGACGATGTCACGGTCGGTGATCAAGCCCGTGAGCTTGTTGTTGTCACCACAGATGGGCAGGCAGCCGACGTTCAGATCGCGCATCATCTTCGCCGCATCGAACAGCGACTGGTGCGCACCGACGCACTGCACCCCACTGGACATGATGTCTCGGGCTCGCAGCTTCTCAGTCATGATCCCTCCCGTCCTTTCAGGGCATGGTGGTTTCCTCCGCCATCGATCACAACACGAATGGCGCAACACCGCTCCCCGGGATCTGCCGGCGAAGGCGCCCCCGCCGGCTCCGTGCGGGGAGTACGCACCGCCGGACGGCACAAACAACTCCGCAGTGGGAAGATCGGTAGCGGGGAGCGCGCCCGCAGGAGGACTCGGGAGGACTGTGGACCTCGAGAGCGTTACCGACGAGCTGTACGAGCTGCGGCCCCAGGACTTCACCGCCGCCCGCAACGAGCGCGCGACGGCGGCGCGCAAAGCGGGAGACAGCGAACTTGCCGCGCAGATCAAGGAGCTGCGCCGCCCCACGCTGTCGGCCTGGGCCAGCAACCTCCTCGTACGCCGCCGGCCGGAAAAGGTCCAGCCGCTGATCAGCCTCGGTGAAGGCCTGCGCCGGGCGCACCAGGAACTCGACGGTGAACAGCTGCGTGACCTCAGCAGTCGGCAGCACGCTCTGGTCGGGGCGCTGGCCCGCGAGGCCCGGCAGCTGGCGGAGGCCGCCGGCCAGCCGGTCAGCGACGAGGCTCAGCACGAAGTCGAATCCACCCTGCACGCGGTGCTGGCCGACCCTCGGGCAGCCCGGGAATGGGCAGCGGGACACCTCGCCAAGCCGCTTGGCGCACCGGTCGGATTCACCGAAGCGTTGCAGGCCACCGTGCTGCACAGGCCGTCACCCGGCCCATCGGCGCCCGCCCGGCGGGGCACCCGCTCCGGCCGCGCAGGCGCCGATGAGGCCGACGCATCCGCAGGGCGCAGAGCCGAGGAGCCACGCCGGAAACAGGAGCAGCTCAGAAAGCTCGACCGAGCCAGGAAGGACGCGGAAGCCGCCGAGGAAAAGGCGCGCGCCCTGGAGGAGGAGCGGGAGCAGACGGAGGCGGAGCACGAGCAGGCCGAGGAACTGCTGCGGGAGGCCGAGGAACGAGCATCCACGCTGGCCAGGGAGCTGAAGCAGGCCCAGGAGCAGCGTCAGGCCGCCCGAAGCAGGGCCCGCGAGGCGCACGACCGGGCCCGGGCAGCCGACCGTGCGGCCAAAACGGCGCGCCGCACGGCACAGGCCGCGGCCGAGCAGGCGGAGCGCCCGTCCGCAGAATCGCCCCCCGGCTGAACCGGCCTGCGGGCCGGGCGGCACCACCGTCCTCCACCGCGCGACCGGCCGGCCGGGCCGCGGGATGCCGGCCCGCGTCACCGACACGTTCGCAAGGGTCGGCGGGGGTGACTGCACTCCCTGCCCGCCCCCGCACGGCGGCCGCACCCACCGCCCTGAGGCACGCCGGATCCCCCTGCCCCCAGACCGGCGCGGCAGCGGTCTGCCCAACGGTCGGCACAAGCTCCGTCAGGCGGCGAAACCGAGGTTCGACACGTACTCGTACTGTCCCCACTGGGAGCCGAGGTCGACGATCTGATCGATCCAGGCGTCGTCCAGGGCCCGGTCGTCATCGGCGACCCACGCCTCGACGATGCGGTCCCAGCGGCGGACATTGAGCGTACGGAATTCCAGCACCCGCTGGTGGGGGCGGGCGACCTGGGACTGGTTGAGCGGGTGCAGCTCGACGCGGGTGCCGCCGCGGGCATTGAGGCGGACGAGCAGGTAGCGGGCCACGTTCTGCCGTCGCACGGCTCGATAGGCGGTGTCGATGCGCTCGAGGTTCTTGCGGGAAGGGCTGCGCCTGCCTCCCAGCCAGGCCTTGAAGGTGCGGTCGGTGACGGTGAGTCCGGCCTCGCGCGCAGCCCTACGGGCGTGCTCGGTCTTCGTCAGGTAGTGGAGGCGGGCCATCAGGCCGCGCCGCTGGGTGATGGGCGTGGCGATGTAACCGGCGAGGGCGTCGAGCTGATGGGCAACGGCCTCGTGGCCCTTGATGCCGCGGGCACCGTACTTCCCGAACTCGATGTTGCGCTCAGGCACGTGCTACTCCTCCCCCGCCTCGTCGCTGTCCCCGGCGGCTGCCGGGTCGATACCGGTGCCGGCGGTGTACGTGTCCTTGACCTTGACCTCCGTAACACCGCGGCCCTCGGGGAAGACACTCTGCCAGTCGCCGATGACATGGAGTTCGTCGGTGCCCATGGCCCGTACGACGATGAGGCCTTCATCGTGGGCCTTGTAGGCCTTCATCCAGAGATTGGCGAAGGCCTGGGAGCGGATGAGGTGCATCCAGTCCGGACGGTACAGCTCCCGGTTGTAGTTCGACTCCCCCATCGTGGACACGAACTTGGAGTACATGGCCTTCACGTACTCCAAAGTCACCTCGTCGTCCTCGGTGATGGCCTTGTTGCGGGCGTCCTTGAGCGTGTTACGGAATTTCTCCAGCAGGTTCTCGGTGGCGCCGGAGGTGTAGGACTCATGGATGACGGGCGCTTCGCACAGTCCGTACCGGGGGCCGGCCAGGCGTAGCAGGAGGCGGAGCGTGGGTTCGGTGACCCACAGCGGGCCGGGCTCGTCCCGGTTGCCGGTCGGATTCGGGAGTACGTCCTCGTGCTCCCAGGCGGGCGGGGTGATGAGGTGGACGCCGGCCCGGCGCCGGTCATGTCCGGGGCCGGCGGAGTGTTCCAGCTGCCCGATCGGCAGATGCGTCTTCAACGCGGACAGGTAGGCGCCGTTGATGTCGAGCGCGGTGATCTCGTGCCGTCCCGGCGGGAGTTCGGGCCGGGTCCACTTGGGGCGGGCCTCCCAGATCTCGTCGGCACCCTTGGCGGTCTTCTTGCGCAGGATGTCCGGGATCCACGGGTGGCCGATGATGTCGTAGCGCGCCCCCTTGCGGGTCTCGTCCAGCAGGATCATCGCATCCGGGATCGCACGCTTGATCAACGCCGCGGTCACGGCCTCGATGTCACCGCCCTGCTTGGCGAATGCCTCGGCAACCGCCCGGCCGATCAGATCCGGCATGTCCGACGCCGTCTGCACCCGGCGCCCCACAGGCACCACCTTCACCGGCGGGGCACCGCGGCGTGGCGCCGACCGTTCGCCGCTCGACGCTGTCGGCGCGGGCCGGGGCAGTGCGGCGGGCCGGGACGCCCCGGCGGCCGGCGGATTCACCGCGGAGGCGGGCGCTTGCGTGCCGGCGGCGGCGCAGCCGGCCATGTCCAGGTGCTGCGGGAATCCGGCCACCTCGTGGTGTGCGGGCTGCCCGCACAGCACGCAGGGCTGCGGGGACGAGAGGGTGTCGACGTCGTCCGGCTCCACGCCCGTACGGCCGGCGTCGGCCGTGCCCTGTTCCGTCGGCGCCTCTTCCGTCGGCGCCTGCTCGATCGGCGCCTGCTCGATCGGCACCTGTTCGGTCGGCGCCTGTTCCGGCAGGTGCGCGTCGGCGGCCGCGGTAGCTTCCTCGTTGTTCTGAGCATGGAGCTTTGCCTGTGCACCCTGCAGGAAATAGGCGTACTTCTCGCGGACTTCACCGCTGGGATCACGGCCCGCTTCCCAGCCACCCACCGTCGAGGGACTCACTCCCAGCACGCCGGCGACCTGGGCGCGCGACAGATTCAGTCCCTCCCGCAGAGAGCGCCGCTCCTCGACAGGCGGAAGCTGAACCTCTTGCCGGGCCGAAGCCAGCAACGCGTCGATGGACCCGAAGTCGGTCATCGTCCGACCTCCTCGTGCGAGAACGAAGGCCTGTTCAGCAGCAGGCCGGAGTCCGATTGCGCGGACAGGTCGCTGCCCCGCGCAGCCCGTGCCGCTCCGCGTGTGACGTGCACGGTGCGCCGCCGGGCGGCAGACAGCAGCTCGCAGGCACGGGTCGGCCCGGCCAGCACGTCCAGCACGGGCAGCCCGAAGTGTGCGGCCAGCCTGTCGCAGTCGTCCAACGTCCATGCGGTGCGCCCTGCCTGACGACGCGACACCTGTGTCTGCGTCAGGCCGAGTGCGCCGGCCAGCTCGCTCTGCGAGTCGCCCGTGGCATGCATCAACGCCGCCACGGTCAGCTGCAGGGTCTCTCTCAACGACATCGACATACACGAATACTATCGATTTCAAGCGCCTGACGTCTCATGCATGCACAGATTGCATGGGTGAGTCGTTCCGGGCTCTTGAGTGGAGGCTGGGCGCAGCGGTACTCGGCCGCTCCGCAAGTGACGATCGCTGCGTCGGGTCCGCGGCGGGCCCCGAAGCGCGGCCCGGCGCCGGATTCCCGCCGTGGGAGCCGGTATCCCCGGCGCCCGAAGGGACGTGACAGCGGCCCCGGCGGCCGGGGGCGCGACGGCGGGGCACACGAGGAGAGTGCGGGGACACCCGGTAACCGAGACGCCGGCCTGGCGTCAGTGGCAGACCGGCCGGTACGCATCGCGCTGTGGCGGCCGCGGCCGTTGACGCCCGACGACATGCTGATCACCCGGATGAAAGAACGTGCCGTTCACTCGGACGACCTGGCGGGCAGCGTGGGCATCGTGACGCCGACGCTCCCGCAGAGCGCCGTCGCCACGATGATCAACCCGCTCTCCCGGCCGGCCGTATGCCGCCAGGGCGCGACCGTCGCCGTGCGGCCCTCGGCCGCGCGCCGAGCGCGCCCCGGCCACCATCGCCCGCTCTGAGCCGGTTTCGCACCGTACCACGGCGATCAGCGCAGTACTCCGCCGTTCCCTGGCCGGTTGAAGTCAACGACCGTACGAGTCACGGCACATGGCAGTCAGAGAGGGATTGTTGAACCCGTCGGAGGCATCGCACAGACTGTGCATGTCGTACGTCTGCCGAGGAAGCGCAGGATGCACAGGGCGCACCACAGGGCGCGGCCGCTCCATCCGGGGGCGCTGTGCGTTCCGCTGCGGAGGCGGAGTCTGACGGGCCGGCGGATCCGGCAGAGCCCGGCCCGGCACCGGACGGTCGTCCGTACGGTCCTTGCCCGCAGGAGGCCTGCTCTCCACCTGCTTCGGGCCCGTCGTCGCGAGCTCCTCCCGTGGCGAAGGCTGCACCGGCCGCCATGATGCGATCGGGGAGGGCGACCGGCCCTCTGCCGGCGCGAGACCCGGCGTCACCGGTTTCGCAGCGGGAGGCACGGACACACAGCCGCTCACGCCCAGGAGGGCGAGGGCGACGACGGTGAAAGGCATGATCCGGATCTGGTGGCACATCCGCTCAGCTTCCCGCAGCACCTCCACCGCCCGACAGCGGTAAAGGCCAAGATCACCGTCACGAGTGACACCGCGCCCCCGAGCGTCGTCTCCGGCGCACTGCCCTGGGCCGACGAGCCGTTCAGGCGGAGGGCGTGAAGCCCTCGGACGGGTCAGCCCGAAGGGCGGGTCCGCCGTGCGCGGGGCTCCATCCTTCGGCCGGCGCGACACGGATGCGGTTCGCGACGTCAGCGGGCAGGATCGGGACTGCCGGCCTGTCGAACCAGTCACTGCCGTGCGGTTGGCCGGTGATCACCATCCACGACCATGCGACGCGCGCCCTTCCCTCCCAGTGCCACGGCTCCTGCTCCGATCCCTTTGGGACAGCAACCGATCCCTTGGGACAGCAACGCCGGGCATGCGGTTGCCGGTGGTTCACGGCGCTCAACTGCTTCCCGGCACGGCTTGCCCATGGCCGGCGTCGTCCATCAACCTGTGCGGCGGAGCTGCCGTCCTGCACATGGCGGTGCCCGCCGTGCGCCGGGGGCCGGGCCGGGCGAATATGCGTATGCACCCGCGCGCCGACGAAGCGAGGGATCATGGCCGACGATGCAGCGGGCACCAGCCCGCCCACTGAGCTGAAGGCCAATGCGATCGGCTTCCTCGACGCGCTGGTCATCGGTCTCAACGCGACCTCACCCGCATACTCGCTGGCCGCCGTCATCGGCCCGATCGTGGCCCTGGTGGGCATCTACGCGCCGGGCGTGATGCTGGCCTCCTTCGTCCCGATGCTGCTGATCGCCTCGGCCTTCTACTACCTCAACAAGGTGGACCAGGACTGCGGGACGACCTTCTCCTGGGTGACCCGGGCGATGGGTCCCTGGTCCGGCTGGCTCGGCGGCTGGGCCATCACCATGACCGGCGTCCTGGTGATCGGCTCGCTGGCGGACGTCGCCGTGCGCTTCGGCCTGCTCGCCGTCGGTCTCGACAGCTTGGCCGAGAACGAAGTGGTACGACAGACGCTTGCCGTTGTCCTGATCCTGGTCATGACCGCGGTGTGCGTCATCGGCACCGAGATGTCGGCCCACGTCCAGAACATCCTCATCCTCGCCCAGATCCTCTTCCTGCTGGTGTTCGCCGTGGTGGCCATCTACCGCGTCTACGCAGGCACGAGCTCGCTGGACCCCATCGAACCATCCTTCGCCTGGCTCAACCCCTTCGGCGCCGGCGGCGCGGCCCTGACCGGCGGACTGCTGCTCGGTGTGTTCATCTACTGGGGCTGGGAGTCCGCAGTGAACCTCACCGAGGAGGTCAGGGACTCCGCCACCGCGCCCGGCAAAGCCGGCATCTGGTCGACCGTTGTGCTGCTGGTGACGTATCTGTCGGTCGGCTTCGCGGTCGTGGGTTACGCCGGGGCCGCCTTCCTCGCCGAGAACGCCGCAGAAGAGGAAGCGATCTTCGCCGTGCTCGCCCGGGAAGTGATGGGCAGCTGGGACTGGGTGGTGCTCCTCGCGGTCTGTACTTCCGCGCTGGCCTCGACCCAGACCACGATCATCCCGGCCTCCCGTACCGCGCTGTCCATGGCCCGCCGCAAGGCGCTGCCGCATCCGTTCGCGCACATCCACCCGCGATTCCGTACGCCCGATGTGAGCACCTGGTGGGTGGCCGGCATCGCCATCGTGTGGTATCTCGTCGTCAATCAGATCAGCGAGAACGCCCTGTTCGACTCGCTCACCGCACTCTCGTTGCTCATCGCCTTCTACTACGCGCTCACCGGCCTGGCCTGCGTGATCTACTACCGCCGCCATCTGACCGAAAGCGTGCACAACTTCCTCCTCATCGGCGTCGGTCCACTGATCGGCTCCGCGCTGCTGGCCTGGCTGCTGGTCGAATCGGTCACCGATATGGCCGACCCCGAGAACTCGTACAGCGGCGTCTCCTGGTTCGGCCTCGGTCCGCCTCTGGTCATCGGCATCGGGATCGTCCTCGTCGGCGTGATCATCATGTGCTTCTGGCGCCTGAGGTCCGGTGCCTTCTGGACGGAGCGCCGCGGCGTGGCCGACCCGGAGCTCGTCCACCGCAAGGAGTCATGAGATGTCCATCGTCCTGGGATACGACGAGTCGCCCGGCGCGGCACGTGCCCTGCGGGTGGCGATCGAGGTCGCGGCAGCCTTCGGTGAACCCCTCGTCCTGGTCTACGGCGCCGCAGCCCCCGGCGGCCTCGGAGAGGAGTACCGGATCCACCACGAGGCCATCCGCCAGACCGGTCGCACCGCCCTCGCCCATGCAGTGGAGTCGGCCGACGCGGCCGGTGTCCCGTCGGCCGTCGAGATCGTCGACGAAAAGCCGGCCCAGGCCCTGCTCGGCGCCGCCGAACGTCATCGGGCACGCGTCATCGTGGTCGGCAGCTGGGGCGAAAGCCCCATGCGCGGCGCCCTCCTCGGCTCCACCCCCCACAAACTCCTGCACCTCTCCACCATCCCCGTCCTCTGCGTCCCCACCGAGACCTGACCCTCTCTCGTCCGGCAACGTCGCCGCCGGTCCCGCAGCCGCTCCGGCCAGCGGGGATCCTCGGACTGCGGTGTTCTGCCGGGCCGGTCCGTGAAAGCCTCCGCGGATGAACCGAGTTGTCGACCGCAGCCGCTCCCTCGAAGAGCTCACCGGTGATTTCTGGCCGGAGCCCCCGGAGTACAGCCCCCTCGGCATATCCGTACATGCCCTGAGGCGCCGGCCGGTCGGGACACTGGAGGCCGACGAGCTGCGCCGTCTCGTCAGCCAGCGGGTGGCGCTGGTCCGGACCGTGCCACTGGCGGTGGAGGCGCTACGGAGGGAGGTCCATCGCGCTCACGGGGGCATCCTCCTGGAGAGCGTACTGCTGGAGGTACTCGCGGGAACCGGGCGGGGCACCTGGGCGGAACTCCCTGAGGTGGCCCGTGACTTCGGGGAACTCCTCGCAGAAGTGACGGAGCGGGGCTTCGAACTGTCGCGTACCGAGAGGGAGTCCGCAGACGCGTTCCTCACCTGGCTGACGGCGGGTCTCCCCGAGGCGCTGGTGAAGCGGAAGCCGGGAAACCCCAAAGGGAAGACAGCGAAGATACGGAAGGCGGCCCGGCAGGGAACCGAGCAGCAGGCACAGAGGAGGACGAACGGGCAGGCACGGCGGCGCGGACGCTAGAGCCTGCCGGCTCGATCCTCCGGCCTCGGGCAGGTCCCGGACTTCTGTCGCCTGTCCGTCCGACGGACCGCGACTCACTGGACCCGGAAGACCGGGCCCCGGGCGGTGAACGGCAGGGCGGCACCCCGGGGGATCAGGAAGGCGTGGTCACGCCGGACCCGTAGGACGTCGCACCCACCGTCGGTGATCACGAGTACGGGCGCGGCGGCCGGGAAGTCGTCTGCCCGCTGGAGCAGGTCGATCCCCGGCTGCAGCACGGTGCCGCCGCGCCCGCGCACCCGGACCCGCCCGGCGATCTCCGTCGGCGGGAGATAGCCCGCGTCGTACGGCGCCGCGTCGCAGAACACCACACGGGCAGCCGGCACGTCCCGGGCCTCCGCGTACGAGGCAATGGCGCCCAGTGCCTTGCCCAGTAGCGCGGGGTCCATCGAGCCGGAGGTGTCGAGTACCACCCCGAACGTGCAACGGGCGATCTCCTGCGGCGGGAAGTACCGGCCCGCCCGGGGAATGGCGGGGGTGGCCGCCTGCCGGCGTGCGGGGCGGGCGAAGCTGCGCACCGGCTGCGGGCGCGGTACGAACTCGTCGAACCAGCGCGCCAGCCGCGCGTCCCACGGCACGGGCGGATGGGCCAGCGCCCGGATCTCCTCGATCAGCCCGGCCGGCAGCAGCCCGCGCACCCCGGCCATGTGCAGGTCGTGTCCCTGGAGCAGCCCGCGCCGGTAGAACTCGTCGAGGTCGACGTACGTCCCCGGGCCGCGACCGTGTGCGAGGGGCTCGCCGAGGATGTCCCCCATGCCCTTGCCCCGCAGCGTCGCCAGTCGTCGCAGCCGACGCAGATCGGTGGCGATCCGGTCGTAGACCTCCTCGACCGAGAGATCCTTCAGCTCCGCGTCGTACAGCAGCCCTTCGGGCATCGAGCCGACGCCCATCGCGTGCAGCCATCCGTTGACGACATAGTCGGCGGCCACATTGAACAGCAACGGGTCGCGGGCGCCGCAGCGCTCGCCGTGCCGCAGGGCGGCGTGCAGCATCTCGTGGCCGAGGATGAACCGCCACTCGTCGTCGGCAAACTGCCTCAGCGGGTTGATGTAGATCTCGCCCGCATGTGCGTTGACGGCGGCGACCGATATGCCGTGGGCGCGGGCGAGTTCGGCGTCCGCGACCAGCGTCATACCCGCCGCGATCCCGCCGAGCAGCGGATACGAGGAGACGAACCAGCTCAGCGCCCGGTCCCAGGGCTGCTGCGGGGTCCGCTCACCGGTGAGACTGTCCCGTCGCCCGCCCGCGACGTCCATGGCCGCGGACACCGTGCGGGTCAGGGCGTGGGCGAAGGCCAGTTGCCAGTCGGGGGGCTGGGCCATCCAGCTGGTGTGCGGAAGGAGCAGCTGGTCGGGGGCGGTGCCGCCCGTACCGCAGTGTTCGTGTCCGGCAGGGATGCCGTCACGCCGCCACCGGGCTGCGAGCTGCTCCTCGTCACCGCCGGGATAGGAGTCGGGGAGTTCGTCGGGGGCGCGGCCGACAGGGAGGGTGAGCATGAAGCGGTTGACGACGACGCAGCGTGCGGTCAGGTCGTAGCGGTCCGGCTGCTGCCGCTCCCCCTTGGCCGCCCGGACGTGACCGAAGCCGAGGTGGAGCAGGCAGTGGGCCAGTGCCCAGGCCCACTCGGCCGGCTCGGCCCGCCGGCTCGGATGAACATGCACACAGCCGTTGGAGTCGACGGTGGCGAGGCCGTTGCGGGGTGCTCGCTCACAGCCCTTTTCCCGGCAGAACTTGGTCTCCAGCGCGGCCAGTGCGGGATTGCGCTTCACCAGGGCGACCCCGGCCGCGAATGCCTCGGCCGCCGGGTCAGGCCGCTCTCCCGTCTGCTTGCGGGTGCGGCTCACCGGCGTGCCTCGACGAGCCTCGGCATGTCCCGCGCGGCTTCGATGAGGAACCAGGCGGGCAGTACGGGCTGTCCGTCGGAGTCGTCGGCGATGACGGTCTGGGCGACCTCGACGGAGATCTCGGCGAGCTGGACGAGCAGCGACTTGGCTCGGTAGGCGATCTGCCGCACGGAGGGCGAGACGTGTTCCCTGTTCGCGGGCAGCTCCTTGACGAGCCGGCCGCGGAAGGCTTCGGCGAGGTAGAAGAGCAGGTCACGGTCCTCGATCCGCTGCGGCCAGGACGCGTCGCCCTTGAGGATCGCCTCGATGCCGAAGGTGTGACGGACGATCTTTGCGTAGCCGCAGAAGGAGACGGCGTGCGCGGGCGTCAGCGTGCCGTGAGTGATCACCTTGAGGGTGTCCTCGTCGAGCGCCGGCCCGAAGGAGTGCAGCGCGTCGGAGAGCATGTGCCACGAGCGCGGGGTGGAGAACGGCTCCTCCGACTTGGGCGGCGCCGACCAGAGGTGGTCGGGCCGGTCGGTCAGATAGTCGGTCACCCAGGGATGGATGCCGTTCTCCCCGGCCCACACCATCCAGTCGGCGGGGGACGCGGTGAGATGAACGTGGGTGAGCCGGTTGACGAGTGCGGAGGCGATGGGCCGTGCGAGCGCGTTGTCGGTGGCACGGTTGCCGGCGCCGATGACGATGCTGCCGGCGGGCAGCTCGTAGTTCCCGATCCGGCGGTCGAGGATCAGCGAGTAGAACGCCTTCTGCACATCGGGCGTCGCGGCGTTGAGCTCGTCGAGGAAGAGGCAGTACGGCTCGTCGCGGGCGATCGCCTCGGGCGGGCAGAACACCGACCGCCCGTCCCTGATCTGCGGTACGCCGATCAGGTCTTCGGGGGCGAGCTGGGTGCCGAGCAGACTCACGCACTCAAGCCCGAGCGATTCGGCGAACTTCCGTACCAGGGAGGACTTCCCGATCCCGGGAGCGCCCCAGAGAAACACCGGCCGGACGGTGGCGAGACCAAGGAGGAGCTCGGGTATCCGGGCGGGAGTGACGGTGACGGAGGCCTGCACGCGTGGAGTTCCTTCGGGTGGATGTGATCCGGGACGCCAGTGTGGGCGCAGCCTGCCGGGCGGCGCATGTGATTAATCGGCGCGCTGCTCAGTCGGAATGACGGACCGGCCTGAGTGCCGTACGACACCGACGTCCCCTTCGGCGTCGCGCTGTCCCCACATCGGAGATCACAAGCCATCCGTGTTCACCGGCTCCGGCCGCTTGTTCGTCGCTCCGGCGGCGCACGGCAGATTTCGTTCTCGGACCAGGACCGGCGTGTGTCAGGCCGCTGACACCCTCTGCACGACGGTAGCCTCGCCCTCACGCTCTTGCCCGTAGCCCGGGGGGTTCTGCCCGTGCAGCAGTCGTTTTTCGCACTCCTTCTCGGTCGTCTGCTGGGCAACCGGTGGTGGCGGACATTTCATGTCCGGGCCGCTCTGTGGGTGTCGCTGGCCACCGCCGCCATCCTGGTGGCGGGTTCGGCACTGGTCGTTCCCGCCGAGGAGAACGCCCCCGGGGCCAACATCACCTCCTTCCCCAAGGCCGTCTGGTGGTCCGTCGAGACCGCGACGACGGTCGGGTACGGGGACCTGTACCCCGTGAGCGCCTGGGGCCGTGTCATCGCCTCGGTGGTGATGCTGGCCGGGATCACGACCTTCGGCATGATCACCGCGGCCATCGCCGCCTGGTTCGTCGGCAAGGCGGAGCACGAAGCCCACCATCTGGGTGCGGAGGTTCGCCAGTACACCCGGCAGGGCGAGGAGGTGTTCAGCGCCGAAGTGCGGGCACTGCACGAACGATTCGACCGTGTCGAGCGCCTGCTCGACAACCGCGGCGAACGGTAGGGCCGGGCCTCCCGTTTCCGACTGCGAGGCCCTGCTCACGGAAGCGGCGGCCTCGTCAGCGCCGAACTGCGCCCACCGCTGGGTGTCGTACGCTCCGACGGCAACACCAGCGGCCGTTCCTGCTGTACCGGCTCTTGACGCATGGGTGAGCATTGCGCTCGCCCCAGCGCCCGTCCCCAGGCTGCTGGGCCGTCGGGTGCCACTGATCCCTTGGTGTGAATGGCGGGGAACCGCCCCGTTGAGGCCGATGCCCCGGAACGGCATGAGGCAGTATGCGCCGGACGCACCGCCTGGAGGAGGTCGTCGTGCTGTTCAAGCGCACGGTGCTGGACGGGATCGCGGAGGGCCGCATCAATCTGGCCTTCCGCACCTGGCGGAACCCTCGCGTGCGGGCCGGTTCACAGATACGCACGGCCATCGGGGTCCTGGAGGTGGTGTCCCTCGACCAGATCGAGATGGACCGCATCTCCGCACAGGAAGCCCGCCGCGCGGGGTACACATCGCTCGATGATCTGCTCGCCGAGCTGAGGGAGCGTGAGGGCAGCACGTACCGCATCGGGTTGCGGCGGGCAGGCGACGATCCGCGCGAGAGCCTGCGCCGCGACGACACTCTGGACGAGGCGGCGATCGACGAGCTGCGGGGGCGGCTGGCCCGACTCGACGCAGCGTCCCGCCACGGCCCGTGGACTCTGCAGGTACTGGCCCTGATCGCAGCGCACCCGGGCACCAGGGCCGCGGACCTCGCGGTCCGCACCGGGCGGGAGCGCCTGGCGTTCAAGTCCGACGTACGCAAGCTGAAGGAACTCGGCCTGACGGAGAGCCTCGAAATCGGCTACCGGCTCTCGCCTCGGGGCCGCGCCGCGCTCGCCAGGCTGCGGAATCGGGACTGACCGCCGCGCCTCACCGCGCTCGCTGGGGGTCCGGTACACAACCGCCGAAGCCCTCGGAGATGGGGAGGCGGGCAGGCGGAGGCGGCGAGCCGTCCCAAGCCCGCCGCCTCCTGGTCCGATCCGTGTCGTACGACCACGGTCTACCAACGCAGCAGCCGTTCCGTCACCTCGCGGTATGCGCGCAGGGCGACCCTCAGTTCCTCCGTTTCCGCCGCGTCTCCGTCTCCGTCTCCGTGCCAGCCGGCGCGGAGGGACTGGCGCCGTTCGGTGAGGGCGGCCGTGATGCGGTCGGCGGTGTCGTCCAGTACCGCGGCCGCTTCCTGGACCGCATGCCGCGGGCCGTCGACGAAGCCGCCGAGGGACTGCTGCAGTCGGAGGGTCAGCTTGTCGCGCTCCTCCTGCGGGATGAGCTGCCTCGCCGTGTTCCGGCCGTGCGACCCACCGAGCTCGGGACTGCCAGGATGCTCGGGGCGCTCGACGCGCTCGGGTGACCCAGCACGCTCTGCTTCGTACGTCATCACGCCCCACTCCCCTTCGGGTTGAGCTGGTGCCTGCGCCCTCCGTGCCCGGCCGGACGCGCAGGCCGGCTGCGGGTGTCCACGGGGTGTGCGGTGACCAGGACGGTGAAGAGCGCACGGGCGTCCACCATCGCCTCACGCAGTTCTTCCGTGCTCGCCTCCCCGCGCGCCGCGCGGTGCAGCCGGCGGTAGCCGCCGACCCGTTCCGGGTGATGGACGGAGAGCGCGGCGAGCTGGTCCTCGTACTCCGTGGCCTCGGGGAAGCCGCGCTCCCCCGCCAGCTTGCCCAGCAACTGGTCCGCCGCGGCGACCGACTGGTCCGGGGAGTCGACGAAGCGCTCCTGGAGGCCGGCCCACAGGGCGACGTACTGCTCACGCGTCTCATTGGCCAGCGGCTTCGGCTTCAGACCGCCGTGGCGCTTGACGCGTTCGTTCAGTTCGCGTTCCGCGGCCTTGGTGTCGCCGTCGTGGCGGGCGAGGGTCTGCTCGTACTCGGGGCCGAACCGGCGCTTGAGGCCCCTCCGCCCGCCTCCCCTGCCCGGCCCGAGGACGAACACCGCGGCGGCGACGATCGCAAGCACCGCTACCAGAGCGACGACGATCAGGACTGTGGACATGGCTGCCTTCCTGGTTCACTACTCGGTGTGTTCGATGCGGTGTACGACTCGTACTCGTCTCGACAGAGGCCCTCATCAAAGCGAGTTACCTGGAATCCGTCGGCCAAACGGCTCGTCGGCATCCGGGCAGTCCCCGGTCGGGGCCGCCGAGGCAGAAGCTCATCTCAAGGACGCACAGCGGCAGGTGGTGGCCGGCGCGGCCCGGTGTGGTCAGGCGTGGTCGTGGTCAGGCCGGGCGTCCCGCCGAAGGAAAGGCCTGTTCCGTCCAGATGGTCTTCCCGGACGGGGTGTAGCGCGTTCCCCATCGGTGCACGAGCTGCGCGACGATGAACAGTCCGCGCCCGCCTTCGTCGTCCTCCGCACTGTGGCGGAGATGTGGTGAGGTGTGACCGGTGTCCGCGACCTCGCACAGGAGTGTGCGATCACGGATGAGGCGCAGTCGCAGCGGCCCCTCAGCATGCCTGACCGCGTTGGTGACCAGCTCGCTCACCACGAGCTCGGTCGAGAACGACAGCTCCTCCAGGCCCCATTTGTGCAGTTGTCCGGTAGCGAGATCCCGTGCATGGCCCACCGCGACCGGTTCGGCAGGCAGCTCCCATTCGGCGACGTGCCCGGCGTCGAGTTCGCGGGTACGGACGAGTAGCAGGGCCGTGTCGTCGGCTGTCGTGCCGTCCGGCAGGAGTTCCGACAGAGCGCGGTCGCACAGCTCCTCCAGGGACCCGCGAGGGTCGCTGAGCACCCGCCCCAGGATGTCGATCCCCAGATCGATGTCGCGGTCGCGGGCTTCGACCAGGCCGTCGGTGAAGAGGGCCATCAGGCTGCCCACCGGCAGCTCGATCTCCAAGGACTCGAACGGCAGGCCGCCGAGCCCCAGTGGCGGGCCGGCCGGGAGGTTCGGGTAGGACAGGGCGCCCTCGGAGTCCACGACCGCCGGTGGCAGGTGCCCCGCCCGGGCCATGGTGCATCGTCGCGAGACCGGATCGTAGACCGCGTAGAGGCAGGTCGCACCGGTGGCGTCATCCTCGTAAGGATCGGCAGGCCCGCCGAGGGGGTCCGTCTGCTCCTCCGCCGACTGGCTCACCAGATCGTCGAGTCGCGTGAGCAACTCATCGGGCGACAAGTCCATCTGGGCGAGCGCGCGTACGGTCGTGCGCAGCCGTCCCATGGTGGCCGCCGCCTGCAGGCCGTGGCCGACCACATCCCCGACCACGAGTCCGACCCGGGTTCCGGAGAGCGGGATGACGTCGAACCAGTCACCGCCGACACCCGTCAGGTCGTCCGTGGGCAGGTAGCGATGGGCCACGTCGACAGCCGATTGCTGCGGCAGGTGTTGCGGCAGCAGTTGGCGCTGCAGGGCGAGCGAGGCCGTGCGTTCACGGGTGAAGCGCCGGGCGTTGTCGATGCTCACTGCCGTACGGGTCGCGAGCTCGTCGGCGAGTGCGACCTCGCCGTTGTCGAAGGTGGCCGACGGACCGTCGCGGAGGAACGTGACGAGTCCCAGCATGCTGCCCCCGGCCCGCAACGGCACGACCAGGGTGTCGTCTTCGAGCACGAGCCCGCCCGAGGCGAGACTGCGGTCCTGGGGCGAACCCGGCGGGTGGTCGACAGGGGAAGGCTGAGGCGGCTTCCCCCGGCCGCCCTGGCCGTTCGCCGCCCGGGCCGATCGGAAGGCGACTCGTACGAGACTCGTCACTGCCGGGCTGCCGGCGCCGCTCAGCACCTCGCCTTCCAGGACCTCTTTCGCGAGGTCGACCGTCACGGTGGCGGCGAAATCGGGGACCGCCACCTCGGCGAGGTCCTCGGCAGTGACGATCACGTCCAGGGTTGTGCCGATTCCGCGGCCGGCCTCGACGAGCAGGGCAAGCCGCCGCTGGACCTCGTAGCGATCGGTAATGTCGAATGCGTCCTCGCACACTCCGAACACATGCCCGGCAGCGTCCTGGAGTCGGTAGTAGGAACATGACCAGAGATGGTCCGTTCCGGGGTCGCTGGGCGGCTCACCGAGGAAGTGCAGGTCGAGGATCGGCTCACCGGTGTCGAGCACGTGGTGCATGACCGCATCGAGAGTGCGCGGATAGCCCTCGGTCAGAAACCTGCCCTCGGAGTACAGCTCGTCGGCCCGCATACCGCGGAACTCGGCGAACGGTAGCCCGATCTCCTGTTCGTACGCGGCGTTGCACCACGTCAGGCGCAGGTCGGTGTCGTAGATGGCCAGACCGACGGGTGACTGGGTGGCCAGTCCGTGAAGCATGGCCAACCGGGATTCCCACAGCCGCAGACTCTCCAGCTCGGCCGCAACAAGGACGCGGGCCGCGGCGCCGCTGTCGAGCAGGGGACACACTGCCGTGGCGACCAGCAGCTCGCGGCCGTCCCGGTGCCGGGCGACACGGATCTCACTGCCGCTCAACCGGGTGCCCAAGGCCGGTGCAGACTCCTGCGCCGGGGTGAGCCCGGACGCCTGCCGGGGCGACAGGAACGTGTCCAGGGGCTTTCCGATGATCTCGTGCTGCGGGTAACCGAGGAGAACCTCGGCCGCGCGGCTCCATCCGACGACCGTGTCCTGGGCGTCGAGAACCGCCGTGGCAGCCCGGGTGATGTCGAGCGGACCACGGAAATCGGCACTCTGCGCCGCGTTCCATGCGCTCATAGCGCCACCGGCCCGGTTCATTGCCTCCAGAATCCGCCCTCACCGGGACAGGCACAAGCGCGATGCGCCGATCCGCGCAGCAGCATGTGCGCGTGTGCGGCCCGCGGACGGCCGCCGCGGTCGTGCGGCAAGCGTTTCCGGACGAGGCCATGTGGTACCCGGACCGGCCCGGCTGCGGAGCGGTGAGGGCGAGCAGACAATTGGGTGAAGGGCACGCCCGACCCAGTCCCGACGTTGCGACAGCCTCGCCCGAGAGGAACGTGCCCATGCGCGCAGAGTCCCCATCGGCCGCGCGGACGGGGGCCTTCATCGCGGTCGCGGTCGCGCTGTTCTGTATTCAGGTCGATTTCTTCGCCCTGAACCTGGCCATCCCCGGTATCGCGGACGAGCTCGGTGTCACGCCCTCGGCCGCCCAGTGGACCCTCTCCGCGTACATGCTCGCCATCGGCTGCTTCTTCATCGTGGGCGGCAGGCTGGGGGACGTCTTCGGGCGCCGGGGCACTCTGCTCGTCGGCATCGCCCTGTTCGCGGCCGGTTCCGTGGGGTGTGCGCTCGCCCCCGGGCTGGCGCTGCTGGTGGCCGCCCGGATCGTGCAGGGGATCGGCGCCGGCTTCGTCTTCCCGGTGTCCGTCGCCGTGATCAGCAACGCCTTCCCCGAAGCGAGCCGGGCCCGCGCGCTGGGCGCTGCGTTCGGTATCGCGAACATTGGCACCGCACTGGGCCCGTTCGTGGGCGGCGGGTTCACCGAAGGACCGGGATGGCGCTGGATCTTCTGGCTGCTCGCACCGCTCAGCGCGGTGGCACTCCTCATCGCGGTCCGCTACGTCCCCGACTCCCGGGACACCTCGGCGCCCCGCCAGCTCGACCTGATCGGCTGCTTCACCATCGTGTGCACGCTGGCGGCCCTCACCACAGCCGTGGAACGCGGCAGCGCCTGGGGCTGGGACAGCGTCCGCACCCTCACCCTCCTCGGGACGTCGGTGCTGACGGGCGGGCTCTTCCTGCTGAGGGAACGCCTCGCCCGGCATCCGCTGGTCGACCTGCGCCTGTTCCGCAACGTCCCCTACGTCCTGGTGACCGGCATGGGCTCCGTCGCCAACATGGGCTACTGCGTCACCGTCTTCGTGGCGACGCTCTACCTTCAGGGCGTGCGCGGCCTGTCCCCGCTGATGGCGGGCATTGTGTTCCTGGCTCCCGCAGTGCTCGTGGCCCTCGCCGGGCCGTTGGGGGCCCGGCTGGCACCGCGGATGCGCCCCACAGCGGTGATGGCCCTCGCCGGAGCGATCGCCGGGACGGGGATGATCACGCTCAGTCATGTGACCGCGTGGTGGCTCTACGTACCCGTGTTCGCCTGGTGCGGGCTCGGCCTGGGGCTGGGCTGGACCTTCTCCAGCGTCGCCACCCAGCAGGTCGTACCGACCGCCAGAGCGGGCGAGGCGTCCGGCGTCCTGCTGACCTTCCTGGTCACGCTGGGGGCCATCGCCCTCGCCGCGGCGGCGACCACGATCACGGCGATGACCCCTGAGCGGCCGCCCGAAGAGGTCTACGACACGATCCTGCGGGTGGGCGGAGCCGTGATCCTGCTGGTGTCCGTCGTTGTCATGGCCGTACGCCACCGGCTCGCCCTGCAGGGCAAGGTGCCGCCGTTGTCCCTGCACGCGCCCCGGCCGCCCGCGGACGCCGGCGGCAGCGCTCGTAACCCCTGACCGTGGGCACCGGCCCGGGGGCGTCACCCGCGGCCGGCGGTGCCACCACCCCGCTTGGTGCACGCCGGTACGTGCGGCGAAGCCGCACCGGGCGGTCCCGGTCGCCGCGACAGCCTGCGAGGTCCGCGCACTCCGGTGAGAGCCGGTGCGGGCAAGGGCGAGGCACCGAGCGGGCGGTCCCTTGGCGAAGCTCGCCGACGGAACGATGCAGGGCGGCTTCGGCGCGGGGACCAGCCCTGCTTCTACCGGATATCGACGAGCCTGTTCCGTATTTCGGATACCGGCGAGCGGGGAGCCGTCCGGACGAGAGACGGCAGCAATCCGGTCGGTGAGCAGATCCGTCCGGGGGGCTCCACGGCTTCCGCTTCTCCTCCGCGGTCCGGCCGCACAGTGACAGGGCCGTAAGTCCGGCGGTATCGCCACAAAAGGACCGACGGACCGTCAGCTTCCGGGCCCGCCACACCTCTCATGCCTCCCCCCGCCTCCCGCACCACGGAGGCCGGCCAGGGAGCCCGCACGGGGTGACAAGGGTTTTCCCCGTATCGGGTTCATCTCGGCGTTCCCTACTGTCTGCCGCACCGGCAGATCTCATCCTCTGACTCTTCAATGTCAGGTGCATGTAAATCATGAGCTCCGTCGGTGGCGGCCCTTGACCAGGGGCTGTCGCGTCGGCGGCGGCGCGCGGGCGAACCCGGCCCAGGGGACCACGGATCGCACCCCCACAGCGAACCGTGATTCCTGCGCCGCCCGCCGCGCTCCGCAGCGTCAGTTGAAAGGGAACACCTTGAACGGTTCCAGACGGAGACTCATATCCGTCGTGGCCGCGAGCGCCGTGATCGCCGGCGTCGCTGCCACCTCCTCCGTGGCACTTGCCGCCACCCCGCCGCCGTCACCGAAGCCCGTCCCTGCTTCGCAGTCCATGACCACACTGCCGGCCGCACCGGTCGAGAGGGTCATCGTCACGTACAAGTCCAAGGCTGCAGAGGCCAAGTCCAACGCGGCGGCCGCCGGCGACGCAACGGCCAAGGGCACCGAGACCGGCGAGAGCCTGTCGTTCGAGCGTCGGCTCGCCGGCGGCGCGGCGCTGGTCGATCTGGGTGGCGAGGCGTCCAAGAAGGACGTCACCGAGGTCATGAGCGCCTTCCGCGCCGACCCCTCCGTCGCCTCCGTGGAGCCCGACATCCGCGCCTACGCGATGGCGGTCACCCCGAACGACACCGAATACCCCAAGCAGTGGGACCTGTTCGAGTCCACCGGCGGTATGAACGTGCCCGGTGCCTGGGACAAGACAACCGGCAGCGGTGTCACCGTCGCGGTCATCGACACCGGCTACGCCGCCCACACGGACCTGGCCGCCAATGTCGTCTCCGGATACGACTTCATCTCGACCTCCGCGGACGCCCGTGACGGCAACGGCCGGGACAACAACGCCAAGGACGAGGGCGACTGGAACGCCACCGACGGCGAGTGCGGCGCCGGTTCCAAGGCGAGCAACTCCTCCTGGCACGGCACGCACGTCGCGGGCACGGTTGCGGCAACGGCCGGCAACAGCAAGGGCGTTGCGGGTATCGCGTACAACGCGAAGATCCAGCCGGTCCGCGTGCTCGGCAAGTGCGGCGGCTCCTCCGCGGACATCGCCGACGCCATCACCTGGGCGTCCGGCGGCACCGTCCCGGGCATCCCGGCGAACCCGAACCCGGCCAAGGTCATCAACATGAGCCTCGGCGGCCCCAACGCGACCTGCCCCAGCGTCTACCAGAACGCCATCAACGGCGCCGTGTCGCGCGGCACCACCGTCGTCGTCGCGGCCGGCAACAGCAACGCCAACGCTGCCGGCTTCACCCCCGCGAACTGCGCGGGCGTCATCAATGTGGCGTCCACCAGCCGTGAGGGCAACCGTTCGTTCTACTCGAACTTCGGCACCAGCGTCGACGTCGCCGCGCCCGGCGGCGAGACCCGCCGCGCCACCGACACCCCCGGCACCGTCACCACCCCCGAGAACGGCATCCTCTCGACGCTGAACTCCGGTGCCACCACCCCGTCGGCGGAGAACTACAAGCCCTACCAGGGCACGTCGATGGCAGCCCCGCACATCGCCGGCCTTGCCGCGCTGCTGGAGTCGGCCAAGCCTGCGCTGACCCCGGCCGACATCGAGTCGGCAATCAAGAGCAACGCCCGGCCGCTGCCCGGCAGCTGCACCGGCGGCTGCGGCACCGGCATCGCCGACGCCGCGAAGACCGTGAACGCTGTCACCGGCACTCCCGGCGGCACGACGTTCAGCAATGCGGCGGACGTGACGATCGCGGACATCTCGACCGCAAGCTCGTCGATCGCCGTCACCGGCCGCACCGGCAACGCCCCCGCCGCCCTCAAGGTCGACGTGGACATCAAGCACTCCTGGCGCGGCGACCTGGTCGTCGATCTCGTCGCCCCCGACGGCACGGTGCGCAATCTCAAGACCTCGTCGTCCTCCGACAGCGCCGACAACGTCATCGCGACGTACACCGTCGACGCGTCGAGCGAGGTCGCCAACGGCACCTGGAAGCTGCAGGTCCGCGACGTGGCATCGGGTGACACCGGCTACATCGACGCCTGGAGCCTCACCTTCTGAAACACCCGCCACAGCGGCAACATGGCTGGTCAGGGGCGCGTTCGCGGCATGCTGCCGCGGGCGCGCCCCGCCGTCTGTCCATGGTGTCCGTCCGAATGCCGGACACAGGGCCTGGACTGCGGCGGCCTGCTTCGTATTCTCTGCTCTCACGGGCAGTGACCCGCAGGTCGGAAGGGGGTGGTGGGTACGTGACGACTGCGTCGGCGTACCGGCCTGCGCCGGTCGGGCGGGCGGATCTCCTCGCGCAACGTGTCCTGCACACCCGCGGGCGTGCCCTGCTCACCGGCCACGCCGGAGTCGGCAAGACCGAAGTCGCCCTGGCTGCCGCCACGCGTGCCGAGTCCCGCGGCGAGACCGTGCTCTGGGTCGCCACGCTGCCCGCCGACCGGGACATACCCGGCGCCGTTGCCGCCGCCCTCGTCGCTTCCCTGTCGGCGTGCTCCTGGCCCGCGGCCCGGTCCCACGGCGGCCCCGGCGCGTACGACATTCTCGAAAGGCTGCCCGGTCCGCAGCGGACCGCCGTCGCCATGCTGTGCCGCGAGGCCCCCGTCCCCGACGACGGCTGGGACCCCATCGCCCTGCGGCTTGCCCTCGCACAGACCCTGCGGACCTTCGCCGCGCAGGGCCCCGTCCTTCTCGTCGTCGACGGTGTCCAGCGCATCGACGCCGACAGCGCCGACCTGCTGCGTTTCGCCCTCCATCTCGCTCCCCCGACGCTACGGGTCATCGCCGTCGAGACACCGGCGGCATACGGCCCCGACACACCCGCCACGAGTACGCAGCAGCCGGACGCGGCCGGCCCGGAACCCCTCTGGGTGCCGTCCGAGGCCGACGTCCTGTTCGTACCGCCGCTGCACGCCGATGAGATCGCCGAACTCCTCATCCACCACCGGCTGCCGTCCCGGATGGCCGGCCGTATCCACAAGGCAAGCGGTGGAAATCCGCGTCTCGCGCTGGCCGTCGGCCGCTCCCTCGCGGACGCACGCACGCCCGTGCACCACGCCGAGGCGCTGTCCCTGTCCGGGCGCGCCCGCGATCTCGCCCGGCAACTGCTCGGCGCCGCCTCCCCCGACGTGCGCAGCACGCTCCTGCTGGCCGCACTGGCGCTGCGCCCGACAGCTTCGCTGATCCGCCGCGCGGGCCGCCCCACGGCCGAGGCCGATCTCGCCGCCGCCGAGCGGGCGAATCTAGTCTCCCTCAAGGAGGACGGCACCGTCGCCTTCACCGCCGGGGTGCTGCCGTCCACGCTGGTGCACGACGCCTGCTGGAGCGAACGCAGCAACGGTCACGCGGCGCTCGCGCACGTCGTGGACGACCCCGTCGAGGCGGTACGGCACCGGGCGCTGGCCACGGACACTCCCGACGAGCAACGGGCAGCGGAGGTCGCGGCTGCGGCCGACACCGCGCGACGCCGCGGCAACAGCGCGCTGGCTGCCGAACTCGCCCTGCTCGCCGCCGAGTCCACGCCCGTCCAGCACGGCCCGCAGCGACTCGCCCGGCTCGTCGACGCCGCCGAGGAAGCTGCCCGCGCCGCCCGGGCGGACCTTGCAATCCGCGCCGCGACCGATCTCCTCGCCCGCGACGCCGCGCCTGCCGACCGAGTGCGCGCCCGGCTGGCGGTGCTGGACACGGCCGGGCAGGGGCTGACCGACCTCGACGAGATCTATGTACATGCCATGGAGGACTCCGAGGGCGACGCGGCACTGCGGGCTGCCGTCCAGCTCCGGCTGGCGGTGAAGTACGTGCTGGCCGACGGAGATCCCGTGCGGTCCCGGACCGCCGCCGTCGAGTCCGCCGCGCTGGCCGCCTCGGTGGGCGACCGGAGGACGGCGGCGAGGGCGCTGACCGTGCAGGCGCGCATGGACCGGGTCCTCGGCTCGGCGGACGCCGAACGGGTGCTCGCCGAGGCGCGGGCCCTCGAAGTGTTCGAGCGGCCACTCGGCATTCGCAACGCCGCCCAGATCCTGACGATCCGTCATGCCCTGTTCGACGACCGCCTCACCCCTGCACGCGACCAGCTGAACGCCCTGTTGCCACTGGTCGAGCGGCGCGGCCCGGTCGAGGACGCCATCGAACTGTTCCGCACCCTCGCGGAGATCGGGGCCCGGCAGGGGCAGTGCGCCGCGGCACTCTCGCACGCCGGCCGGTCGCTCGCCCTGACACTCGAGGCCGGGCTCTCGCCGGGGCCCGCCTGGTACGCGCTGGCGCTCGCGGAGACCGCAGGTGGCAGCTTCGCCCGCGCCGCCAGCTACGCACGACGCAGCGCCCAGGCCTCCGAGGAGGAGGGCGATCACGTCTTTCTCTCCCGCAGCCTGTACGCACTGGGCCGGGTCCAGCTCGCCGCCGGGGATGTGGCGAACGCCCTGGAGACCCTGCGCAAGGTCCAGGTCGGCGAACACGCCCAGTCCACGGTCGACCCGTCGATGCTGCGCTGGCACGAGGAGCTGGCGGAGGCACTGGTGGCGAACGACGCCCCGGAGGAAGCGGCAACCCTCCTCGCCGATGTGCGTCCCGTCGCGGAACGCCTGGGCCGCGCGACGGTGCTGCTCGGCTGCGACCGGGCGTACGCGCTGTACCTGGCAGCGAACGGGAAGTCCGAGGAGGCGGCGGGGCTGCTGACCCGGACCGCCGATCGCTTCGCGGCGGAGGGCCTGCCGCTGGAGCGTGGACGGGCACTCATCGCGCTCGCCCGGGTCGAGCGCCGCCGCCGCAGACGGTCGGCCGCACAGAACGCGCTGCAGAGCGCTGCCGCCGTCTTCGAACGGGCGGGGGCGCTGCCCTGGCTGGCACTGGTGACGGAGACTCCGTCCCGTACGACCGAACCCGACCCGGCCCGTGGCGGCGCCCTGTCCTCCCTCACGGAGGCGGAGCTGCGCCTCGCCCTGCTGGTCCGCCAGGGAGCCAGCAATCAGGAAGCGGCGGCGAAGCTGTACCTCAGTGTGAAGACCGTCGAGGCGCGTCTCACCCGCATCTACCAGAAACTGGACGTCCGTTCGCGTGCCCAGCTGGCGACCGCCCTGAACGCATGGCCCGGTCACCGGTCGACGGCGGACACGACCGACAGCCCTGTGGCCGACTGACCCGGGCCGGTTCTCCCTCCATCCCTCAACTGCGGGCAGACGTCACACCTGAATGGAGTCGTACGAGGGGCGAGGCTTCCTCGCGTGTGCTCCGATGAGCCTGGTGGTGTTGTGTCCCGCAGGTCGGCATCACGGACAGGAGATCGGCCATGGCCAAGGAAAAGGGCTTGGGATCGGATTCGGGGAAGCGTATCGAAACGAATCCCCTGGTCTCCAGATTGCTGGACGCCGGGAGCGAGAACGCCATCACGCTCACGGGCTTTCTCGCCCCGTCGGGCCACGAGGGCCACGTTCGCCTGTTTCCCGGGCTCAACAACATGTCAAGAAGCATCGAGATTGCCGAAAGCGACATTGTCGCGACCGTGGAACTGCCGAAATCCGGTCTCGGCGCGGTGGCCGTCTGGGTGAAGCGGGACGCGGCGCTCCACCACCGGCTCACCGAGAAGGCAGAGGCGTGTGCGGCCCGGACGACGGGCGCCGGAGCCGGTACCGGGCTGACGAACGTACGACGCAGCGGGCTCCGGATGAAGGTCCGGCCCGAAGCCCGCGATACCTGCACATGCGAGTACATCTGCGACGGGACACAGTGTGTTCCGTGCACATGCGAATGCTTGGCGCAGCCTCAATGACGACGACGACCGAGCCCGTCGCAGCAGAACTCCCTTCCGAGGCGCTGGAGTTCGATGCCCCCTTCCTCATCGAGAAACTGCTGAAGGATCACGTCGTCGAGTCCGCCGCAGAAGCCCAGGCGCTGTTCCGGGAGGTGAAGCGATTCCTGGTGCTGACTGCTGCCGACCGTACGGTCGCGTGGGCCATGTACTCGCTCAGGGTGGACCAGATCTGGCACCAGTTCATCCTGTTCACCCGTCAGTACATCGACTACTGCCTTCGGAATTTCGACAAGTACATTCAGCACGCGCCGAGTACAGCGCCCGTGGTCGAGGGCATGGAACGTCTCACACCGTCGACGTTCCACCTGTTCGCCGATACCTACGAGCAGCTCTTCGGTGAGCCGCTGCCGGACCTGTGGTACGACGGGAACAACGTGACGTTGGGTCGCCGAATCGTCAACGCCCGTGTCGGCAGCTTCAGTCTGCGTGACGACGACGACATGGTCGAGTTGCTGAACGCCAAGGGCGAAGCGGTCTTCGCGGTCGATCAGGTCGCCCGCGCCGCACTCGAGTTCATCACCTGCACAGGAACTTTCTTCGTCCGGGAGCTACCGGGAGAGCTTCCCGACGAGCAGAGGATCGCCCTTGTCTCGACCTTGGTGGAATACAGGGTGCTCGACCTGGCCACGTGACGGCACACCTGCGCTCGCTCGGACTGAGCGCGTTCGGCGTCGACCTGTCCCCGGCAGTCGACCTGTCCCCGGCAATTGGTCGCGGTTGCCCGTCGGAGGCACCCGAAGCCGCGGTTCGACGAGGGCTCGATGACCGGCCCGGACCCTGCGACGACTGTGCACGCCTTGAGCACACGTACGGCCACGCGCTGTAGCTCGACGTCCACCGGGCGTCACCCGACCGTGCGGTAGCCGAGCGGTTGAGCGCCGTCGGGCTCGACGTGCACGCCCGGCTGCTCCGCAAGCCGGACGGGACGGAGAACACCCAGCAGGCCTGCCTCCCGGCACGCGAACCGGGGGCGTCCCAGCGGTCGAATTCGTGCAGGGCGACTGGGAATGTCAGGATGGGACCATGACCATCAAGATCTACTTCGACATCACCATCGACGACGCGCCCGCGGGGCGGATCAACTTCAATCTGTTCGACGACGTGGTCCCCAAGACGGCGGAGAACTTCCGCGCGCTGGCCACCGGTGAGCACGGGTACGGATACAAGGGTTCGTCCTTCCACCGCGTCATCCCGGACTTCATGCTGCAGGGCGGTGACTTCACCAGGGGTAACGGCACCGGCGGCAAGAGCATCTACGGCGACCGCTTCGCGGACGAGAACTTCCAGCTCAAGCACACCAAGCCGGGCCTGCTGTCGATGGCCAACGCCGGTCCGAACACCAACGGCTCCCAGTTCTTCATCACCACCGCGGTGACGTCATGGCTGGACGGCAAGCACGTCGTGTTCGGTGAGGTCGCCGACAACGAAAGCCTCGCCCTGGTCCAGAAGATCGAGGGATACGGCACGCAGAGCGGGAAGACCCAGGCCAAGATCACCATCGCGGACTGCGGAGTCATCTGAGGACCTGCGGCTTCACCGGCGTACGTACGCGTACGTCCTTGAGCCCGCGGCTGAGCTCCGCCACCGCCCACCCGGTGGTGACGGAGCTCAGCCTGCCCGGCATGACGGAGACAGCGGCTCCGGCAGGAGCACGTCGGCCGGCCGCGTCATACTTGGGATGACAGGCGCCTGAGCCGGACACTCCGCGCCCGGGCAGCCCCACGCCGCCTCACGCTCCTTCCCCCCTTCTGCTCCTTGCGAGGGCCCGAGGCGGCAAGAGGTGGTGAAAGGCGGTGACGCATGCCTGCACAGCCGCACGAGCACTCCCCGGCGCCCTCCCAAGAAGGTGGACGCTACGGCGAGCGGGTGTTCCGCCCGGAGCAGGCGGGCGAGGACGACCGGATCGACCTCGGCGCTCTCACATACGACGAGGTCACCGCGACACGGCTGCAGCGGCTGGGGGCCGGACCGGGATGGCACTGCCTGGACGTGGGCGCGGGAACCGGTACGGTCGCCCGCCTGCTGCTGCACCGGGCCGGTGTCGCCGCGGTGCTCGCCGTGGACCGCGACGTACGGTTTCTCAGCGCCGACCGCACCCGCGGACTCACCGCCCTGGAAGCGGACATCACCGCCCCGGACTTCGACCCCGGCCGGTTCCAGCTCGTGCACGCACGGTTCGTCCTCATGCATCTGCGTTCCCCGCAGCAGATGGTCACCAGGCTGAGCTCCTTCCTCGCTCCCGGCGGTGTGCTGGTCCTCAGCGACGCCGTGGATCTGACCACCGCCACGGCTCCCACCACTGCGTACACCGAGGTGATGCGCGAGATGTGGCAAGGGCTGCGGGACAGCATCGGGACCGACGTCTCCTAGGTTCCGGAGTATCCCCGGCTGCTGCGGGAAGCGGGGCTCGAATCCGTGGCGGCGGAGATACATGTGCCGCCCCTGCTGCCCGGCAGTCCCATCAGCCGCTTCTGGGCCGGGACATGGGAACGCGCGCGGGACGCCATCGTGGCCACCGGTCTGGTCGACGACGCACGGGTCGACGAAGCGGTCCGGTATCTGGCGTCACCCGACTGCGCCGGACTCTCCCCCGGGATGATCACCGCCTGGGGGTGGAGGCCGGAGCAGGCACCCGTATGACAGCCGCGGGAACCCCCAGGCGGCGTCGCCCGCAGTGGTCCGGGCGGCCGTGGGGTGGGACTCTGTAGAGGGGTGTCCGCCCAGGAGACTGCGGAGGGCCGATGGGACGCGACGTCCCGGCGCTGGTGTTCACCCGTGATGACCGTCGCCGGTACCGGAACAAGATGCAGAAATGCCTCGACGCGTTCGCGCAGATGCTGCGTGAGGCACGTTTCGAATTCGAACGGCCTCAGGTGGGTCTGGAGATCGAGCTGAACCTGGTGGACTCCGCCGGGGAGCCGGCCATGCGGAGCATCGAGGTACTCGAGGCGATCGCAAATCCTGCCTGGGACAGTGAGCTGGGCCGCTTCAACCTGGAGATCAACATCCCGCCGCGACGGCTGACGGCCGGTGGTCCCGATGCGTGGGAGCAGGAGATCCGGGACGCGCTCAACCATGCCGAGAACCGGGCGGCGGCAGTGGGGGCACATCTGGCCATGATCGGGATCCTGCCGACGCTGCGGCAGAGGGATGTGGGTGAGGCGGCGCTGTCGGAGGACCCGCGATACCGGCTGCTGAACGAGCAGATATTTGCGGCCCGGGGCGAGGACCTGCGGATCTCGATGGACGGGGTGGACCGCCTGCGGACCTACGCGGACACCATCACGCCCGAGGCGGCGTGCACCAGCACCCAGTTCCACCTGCAGGTCTCGCCGGACGAGTTCGCGGACTACTGGAACGCCGCGCAGGCGATCGCGGGGGTGCAAGTGGCCCTGGCGGCGAACTCTCCCTTCCTGTTCGGTAAGGAACTCTGGCGCGAGACCCGTATCCCCCTCTTCGAGCAGGCCACCGACACCCGCTCGGAGGAGATCAAGGTGCAGGGGGTGCGGCCCCGGGTGTGGTTCGGCGAGCGGTGGATCACCAGCGTCTTCGATCTGTTCGAGGAGAATGTGCGCTACTTCCCCGCGCTGCTGCCGCTGTGCGAGGACGAGGATCCGCAGGAGACGCTCGACGCCGGCGACAACCCCGAGCTGGCCGAACTCACCCTGCACAACGGCACGGTCTATCGATGGAACCGCCCGGTCTACGCCGTCGCTCACGGCAAACCGCATCTGCGGGTGGAGAACCGGGTGCTGCCCGCCGGCCCGACGGTGGCCGACACCCTGGCGAACGGCGCCTTCTACTACGGGCTGACGCGCGCCCTGGTCGACGAGGAACGGCCGGTCTGGTCACGGATGTCGTTCTCGGCCGCGGAGGACAACCTGCACGCTGCCGCCCGGCACGGGATCGAAGCGCGCCTGTACTGGCCCGGGATGGGCGAGGTGCCGGTGGCCGAACTCGTACTGCGGCGACTGCTGCCCCTGGCACACCGGGGGCTGGAACAGGCGGGCATGGACACGGCGTGGCGGGAACCGCTGCTGGGCATCATCGAGCAGCGGTGCGTCACCGGCCGCAACGGCGCGGTATGGCAGGCGGAGATGTTCCACCACATCTACGACACCACCCACGTCGACCACCATGAAGCGCTGCGACGGATGACACGGCAGTACATCGACTACATGCACCTCAACGCCCCGGCACACACCTGGCCGGTCGACTGACTCTGCCTCATACGGCGTCGAACCAGGGCTTGTTCGTCGAACCAGGGCTTGATACCGGCCCTGTGCCTGGCCCGCGAACCAGGGCTTGATACCGGCCCGGCACCTGGCCCATCCGGCGAACCCCGCATCCCCGGTCGTGAAGCCGAACGGAGCACCGAGCACCGAAGGGGGCGGCCCCTTCGCCACTGATGTCCGGTCGCGGGTCGTCCTCCCACAGCCACGTCCCGGTCAAGGGGAAAGGTCTGCCCAGGCCCCGCTGAGGGCGGTCGTCACCCCAGTCGCCGGGCAGGTCCGCCAGAGGTATGAGACCGAGCGGTCGTCAGGCCCCCACGGCGCGGGTACGAACACGGCCGTCCGTTTCGTCGTCAACTACAACTTTGCCTGTTCTTGGTGTGGCTGCGTCAGCTGTTGGGACAACCTCACATACACCAGGCGGTGATCCCCCGACGTGACGTCAGGGATGCCTCAAATCCCTTGCCGCACACGTCAGTTCACCGACCCCCCAGCACGGCACGAAGGGCACCAAAGATGACAATCAACCGCGTCCTGCGGCACGGCGGCCGGCTACTGGCCGTCGCAGTGACGGCTTGCGGAATCGCGGCGGCGGCGGCCCCGTCCGCGGCTGCCGAAGAGCAGCCGACCCGGCAGGAGCTCACGGCGGACTGCGGCTCAGGCTTGGGTAAATGCACCTTCAACTCCCCCGAACTCGGGGAGGCGTACCTCGGTCAGTTCCGCCAGGTCTCCGATTCACTGTTCAACTGCAGTACCTCGGACGCCACTCAGTCCATGACCTGGGGCGACACCGTGGGCTCCACCGATTCGGTCGGCGTCTCGGTCACCGCGGGCGGCAAGATCGCGGGCATAGTGGACCTGAGTGTGACGGCGAGCTACAACCACAGCTGGTCGAGCACTCACTCGGAGAGCAGTTCCCTGAACATGACGGTGAAGCCCGGTGAAGTGGGCTGGATCTCCCGCGCCCAGGTGATGCAGAAGGTCTCGGGCACCTGGCAGACCCACTACGACAGCCCCAAGTGGGGCCACTACTACTGGTTCTTCCAGGACACCATCACCGGCCCGGCCAAGAACGGCACGGACGGCAGGAACAACGCAGTGGTCGTCAAGAGCCGCAAGATGACGGCTACGGAGAAGCAGTCCTGCTCGGCGGACGCCCACGAGGGGAGGACGTTCACCCAGCAGCGCTGATCCACAGCCGCCGCACACGGGCCCCCTGCCCTCCGCAGAGCGGGGCAGGGGGCCTGTGCCGCACGAGCGGCGGCTCCTGGCTTCGGGGCACGGCCCAGCCCCGTACGCCCACCGACGGGTGTTCGCCCCGCCGTCGAGGCGGTCGTCGGCCGGGCCTGCCCGCAGTGTGTTCGTCGCCCGGTGCCGCCCGCTGCCGCGGGAGCCCCGGCTGCCACTGGGTCCTTCGTTCACTTGTCTTATCTCGTATCGTCACTTCGCCTCGTCGGTCCCGCCGAGCCGCCGGGCCCGCCCGGGAGGAAGTGCTCACCCGGCGTCGCGAGCTCCGCGACCGCGTCGACGCCGACCACCGCACCCGTGGACTTCTTGCCTCGCCGCAGCCTGCCCTCCAGCCAGCTCGCGAAGGTGGTGAGCGCGAAGTTCAGCACGACGAAGACCACGGCGACGACGGTGAAGCTGGCGATGGTGTTCGCCCCGTAGTTCGCGCTCATAGGGCGTACCGATGCCAGCAGTTCGGAGAAGCCGAGCATCGCGCCCCCGAGTGCGGTGTCCTTCACGATGACGACCAGCTGGCTGACGATCGCCGGCAGCATCGCGGTGACGGACTGCGGCAGCAGCACGAGGCGCATCGTCTGGCCTTTGCGCATGCCGATCGCCTTCGCCGCGTCGGTCTGGCCGGCGGGCAGGGACAGGATTCCGGCCCGCACCACCTCGGCGAGCACCGAGGCGTTGTAGAGGACGAGACCGGTGACCACGGCGTACAGCGGCCGGTTGTCCGGACTGACGTCGGTGAACTCGGAGTAGGCCGCGTTGGCGAAGAGCATCAGGATCAGTACCGGGATCGCGCGGAAGAACTCCACGACCGTGCCGGCCGCGCCCCGCACCCACCGGTGGTCGGAGAGCCGGGCGATACCGAAGAGCGCACCGAGCGGCAGCGCGATGGCCATGGCGAGAGCGGCGCCGATGAGCGTGTTCTCAAGCCCCGGCAGGATGTACGTGGTCCAGGTGCGGGGGTCCGTGACGAACGGCTTCCACTTGTCCCACTCAAGTTGATTCTTTTCGGCGAGGCTCTGGACCACCCACCAGATCAGCGCCGCGAGGGCGACCAGGAACACCACCGTGAACAGGACGTTGCGCCGCTTGGCGCGCGGCCCGGGGGCGTCGTAGAGGACGGAGGTCACCGCTTCACCGCCACCTTCTTGCTGACCCAGCCGAGGAACAGTCCGGTCGGGAGGGTGAGGCAGATGAATCCGACCGCGAAGATGGCGGAGATGAGAATGAGCTGAGCCTCGTTCTCGATCATTTCCCGCATCAGCAGCGCCGCCTCCGCGACACCGATCGCGGCCGCCACTGTGGTGTTCTTGGTCAGTGCGATCAGTACGTTCGCCAGCGGACCCACCACAGAGCGGAAGGCCTGCGGGAGGACGATGAGCCACAGCACCTGGGGGAAGCTCAAGCCGATGGCGCGCGCAGCCTCCGTCTGGCCGATGGGCACCGTGTTGATGCCGGACCGCAGCGCTTCGCACACGAACGCGGCGGTATAGGCGCTCATGCCGAGCACGGCGAGCCTGAAGTTAATGCTCTCGAAGGCGGTCGCGCCGAGGTTGACACCGAGTGTCTGGAAGAGGCCCAGCGAGGTGAACACAATGATCACCGTGAGCGGGATGTTCCGCACCACGTTGATATAGACGGTGCCGAAGCCTCGCATGAGGGGCACGGGGCTGACCCGCATGGCAGCAAGGAGCGTTCCCCAGACCAGGGAGCCGATGGCGGAATAGAAGGTGAGCTGCACCGTCGCCCAGAAGGCCCCCAACAGGTCATAACCCTCGAGAAAGTCGAACACGGTCACCCACATTTCCGCGTGCGTGGACGGCGTGGCGCGCCGCACCTGTGGGCGGCGCGCCGGTCGGCAACCTGCTTCAGCTGACGACGACGCCGATCTTCGGGGCGGGCTCGTTCTTGTAATCGGCCGGGCCGAAGTTCTTCTTCACATAGGCGTCCCACGTGCCGTCGGAGACCATCTTCTCCAGGGCAGTGTTGATCTTGGCCTTGAGTTCGCTGCCCTTCTGGACTCCGATGCCGTAGTTCTCGTTGCTCATCTTGAAGCCACCCAGCTTGAACTTGCCCTTGAACTGATCCTGCGCGGCATAGCCGGCGAGGATCGAGTCATCGGTGGTCAGGGCGTCGACAGCCTTGTTCTCCAGGCCGGTGAGGCACTCGGAGTAGCCGCCGTACTCCTGCAGCTCAGCCTGCGGCGCGAGCTTCGTCTTGACGTTCTGCGCGGAAGTGGACCCGGTGACCGAGCAGAGCCTCTTGTTGTTCAGGTCCGCGGGCTTGGTGATGGAGTCGTCGTCCGAACGGACCAGGACGTCCTGGTGCGCCAGGAGATAAGGACCGGCGAAGTCGACCTTCTTCTGGCGCTCGTCGTTGATCGAGTAGGAGGCCGCGATGAAGTCGACATCGCCGCGCTGGAGCAGCGTCTCGCGGTCGGCGCTCTTGGCTTCCTTCCACTCGATGTCGCCCGGCTTGTAGCCGAGCTGTCTGGCGACATAGGTCGCCACGTCGACGTCGAAGCCGGTGTACTTGCCGTCCGGGGTCTTCAGGCCGATGCCCGGCTGGTCGAACTTGATGCCGACGGTGATCTTGTCGTCGCCACTGCCCGAACCGCTGCCGTTGCCGTCGTCGGAGCCGCAGGCCGTGGCGGTCAGGGACAGCGCGAACGCAGCGGCGGCCGCGGCGGTGACCTTGCGAAGCTTCATGGTGATCATCCCTAGGGATTGACGTGTGGTGGGCGATCTGCGGAGCGGGATGTGATTCCCGCAGGTCCCGGTCAGTGGCGAAGGATCTTCGAGAGGAAGTCCCTGGCGCGGTCGCTGCGCGGGTTGCTGAAGAACTGGTCGGGCGTCGTCTCCTCCACGATCCTGCCGTCCGCCATGAACACCACACGGTTGGCGGCCGAACGGGCGAATCCCATCTCGTGGGTGACGACGGCCATGGTCATTCCGTCGCGGGCGAGCTGCTGCATGACCTCCAGTACCTCGTTGATCATCTCGGGGTCGAGGGCCGAGGTCGGCTCGTCGAAGAGCATGACTTTCGGGTCCATGGCGAGCGCTCTGGCGATGGCCACGCGCTGCTGCTGTCCGCCGGAAAGCTGCGCGGGGTACTTGTCCGCCTGATCGGCGACCCCCACCCGGTCGAGCAACGAGCGCGCCCGTTCCTCGGCCGCCTTCTTGTCCTTCTTACGGACCTTGATCTGGCCCAGCGTCACGTTCTGCAGCACCGTCTTGTGCGCGAAGAGGTTGAAGGACTGGAAGACCATGCCCACATCGGCCCGCAGTGCGGCCAGCTCGCGGCCCTCGGCGGGCAGCGCCTTGCCGTCGATGGCGATCTCGCCCGAGTCGATGGTCTCCAGACGATTGATGGCCCGGCACAGTGTGGACTTCCCGGACCCGGACGGGCCGATGACAACCACGACCTCGCCACGGACGATGGTCAGGTCGATGTCCTGGAGCACATGCAGCGCGCCGAAGTGCTTGTTGACGTCCTTCAGCACGACCAGGGCATCGTGCGCGCCTGGCTGGGTATCTCCCTTGGTTACCACCGCTTCGCTCATCGGCTTCATCCTCCGTCCGACTCGAGTGGGTCGCACGCTGAGGTCAAGCGCGGGGAAAGGGGCAGGCGGAGCAGGCGCGCCGACGCGTGATCACCGGTCGTGACCGCGGCCCCGTTCGTCCCTACGCAGCAGGGGTGAAGATGATGACCCTCTTCGCAGGGGCCGTCGGCGAAGACCTTCAGCGCCTCGGCCCCGGCCTCGGCCTTGTCGGCGGTCAGGCCCCAGCGGAGTTTGGTGGTGACCCGCTCGGAGACGTATCGGCAGTGCCGGCTCGCGGCTGTCGGCAGCCACTCACCCGGGTCCTTGTCGGCCTTGGTCCGGCCGGCGCGCGGGCGCTGACCGCGGCCAGAGACGTGGCGGCATCCTGATCGTTCGCGTAGGCCTCGCGGCGGGCCGCAGTCCAGACCCGAGGCTCCAGTCGGCGGGGAGCGTCATTCCGGTGGTGCGGGATTCCCCGTCCGTCGGGCCCGGCTGCCTCACGGGCAGACGCGCGTTTACACGGGGCAGGGCGGCTGGCGGCAGCCACCGGTGTGTTCACAGGTCACGCCGGTGGACGACGACAGTGGCGATCGCTGCGGCGGCGAGTGGCCAGGCCGCGTACACGATCCACGCCTCGGTGATCGTCGCTGGGTAGAGCACCGGCACAGGCGAGTCGCCCACCTCGGTCAGCCGATCCCAGGCGCCTCGGGGCAGGGCGTGGAGGAGGGCCGCCGACCATTCGTTACGGTTGTTGATCAGGGAGGGCAGCAGCAGGAGGACGCCGGTGATCGTGACGATGCTGGTCGCGGTGTGCCGGATGAGCGCGCCGAGGCCCATGCCGATGAGCGCGCACACCGGCGCGAGCAGGGCGGATGCCGCAGTGGCGCGGAGCGAGCCGGGGTAGTCGAGCGGGAGACCGATGTGCCGCCCGGACAGGATGGCCTGCGTCACGCCGAAAGAGGCGGCCGCGACGAATGCACCGTAGACGAGCATGATCGCTGTCACGACGGCCAGCTTGGCTGCCACCACCGAGCGGCGAGCGGGGACGGCAGCGAAGGTCGTACGGATCTGTCCGGTGCTGTACTCGCTGACGAGCGTGAGTGCCCCGATACTGCCGGCGGCAAGCATGAGGACCATGCCGGCGCCGACGGTGAAGGCGTCCCGCATCGCCCAGATCGGCACGAAGAGGTCCTTGGTGCCTTGGGGATAGTTCGGATAGTTGTTGTAGTCGGCGATGGCGGCGTTCACGTTGATGCCGATGATGGCCAACGCGCTGATCCCGAAGGCCCAGGGTGTGGAGCGCAGCGACCACAGCTTGATCCATTCGGCGGCGAGGAGGTCGCGGAAGCGGGCGCGTGCGGCGGTGGATGCGGCCGCCGTCTGCGTGGGCGCCGAGTGGATCGGGGTCATTGGGGTTCTCCTGCGGGGTATTCGACGCTGTCGGCGGTGAGTTCCATGAAGGCCTCCTCCAGAGAGGAGGTACGCGTGGCCAGTTCCTGCAGCACGACGCGGTGCTGGAGGGCGAGTTCGCCGACGCGGTCCGCGCTCAGGCCAGTCACCTTGAGCTCCTTCGCTCCTTCCGGGCCGTCGGAGTGAACCGAGGCGCCCTCGGCGGCCAGCACCGCCGTAAGCGCAGCGGGGTCCGGGGTGCGCACGGAGACGCTCAGACGGGCGCCGCGGGCCGCGAACTCCGTCACGCTCTCCGCGGCGATCAACTCGCCCCTGCCGATGACGATGAGGTGCTCGGCCGTCTGCTCCATCTCGCTCATCAGATGGCTGGAGACGAACACGGTGCGTCCCTCGGCGGCCAGCCGCCGGAACAGGCCGCGTACCCACAGCACCCCCTCCGGGTCCAGGCCGTTGATCGGCTCGTCGAACAGCAGCACGGGTGGGTCGCCGAGCAGTGCGCCGGCGATGCCGAGCCGCTGCTTCATACCGAGGGAGAACCCGCCGATACGGCGGCGGGCCGCACCGTCCAGCCCCACCTCGCGCAGGACCTCGTCCGCCCGGCGCCGCGGAATGCCGTTACTGCGGGCCAGGGCCGACAGGTACCCCACAGCGGTCCGGCCTCCGTGTACGTCGTGGGCGTCGAGGAGCGCGCCGACGTGGCGGAGCCCGCGCGGGCGGGCCCGGAAAGGGAGACCGTCGATGGTGGCGGTACCGCTGGTGGGCTGGTTCAAGCCGAGGAGCATCCGCAGGGTGGTGCTCTTGCCGGCGCCGTTCGGGCCGAGGAACCCGGTCACGTGGCCGGGTCGGACGGTGAAGGTCAGACCGCTCACGGCCGTGGTCTTTCCGTATCGCTTGGTCAGTTCGTTGACTTCGATCACCCGGCCAACGGTGCCGCGGGCCGGCCCGCGGGGCATCGGGCCGTCGGCCACAGTCCCGTGCTCTCCGGTGGCCCGTGGGCGTACGCCCGCGGGCCAATACCCGCCAGGGAGTACGACATCTACGATCAGGGCATGCCCGCCATCCCACATCTACCGCTGCCGAGGGGCGCTCGCGTCGCGGGGGAGGCTCTGACCTGGTGCGGAGCCATCGCGTACCCGGTGATTCTCCACGTCACGATGCGTGGCAGCCGGCAGGGCTTCTCTGCCCCGATGCTCCTGTTGGTGGCCGTCCTCACGGTGCTGACGGCTAGTCTGCTGCGACACAGACCGCTGTCGGCACTTGCGCTGCTGCTCGCCGGCGGGTTCGCCACAGCGTCGGCGAGGGGCATGCTGGAGGTCGGTTTCCTGCAGGTGCTGATCAGCGACCTCGCTGTCGGCTACATTGCGGCCACACGCCCGCGCCGCACCTCGCTCACCGCCGCCATCGTGGCGCTCGGCGCGCAAGCGGCATCCGCGCTCTACCTTCCGTCCGGGCAGGGCGCGTACGTCCAGACGCTTGCCTTCATCGTGGTGGCCCTCGCCGCCGCATGGACGGCCGGTGATTCGATCCGCGAGCGCCGGGAGCACGCCAAGGCGTTGTATTCCCAGGCCACGGCTCAGGCCGTCACCGCGGAACGGCTTCGGATCGCACGCGAACTGCACGACATGATCGCGCACAGCGTCGGCGTCATCGCCATCCAGGCCGGCGTCGGCAGACGGGTCATCGACACGCAGCCGGACGAGGCCCGCAACGCGCTCGCCGCCATCGAGGCCACCAGCAAGGAGACCCTGGCCGGTCTGGGGCGGACGTTGGGCGCACTGCGCCGCGCCGATGCGGGCGCCCGGGCGAATCCCGCGCCTCGTGATCCGGCACCGGGCCTGGACGATCTTGACCGCCTGGCCGCATCGGCGAAAGGCGCCGGTATCCGTGTCGACATACGGTGGCTCGGCGAGCGACGGCCGCTGCCCGCCGACATCGAGCTGGCCGCCTACCGGATCGTTCAGGAGTCACTCACCAACGTCGCACGCCACGCCGGCACCCGCGACTGCCACGTCACCGTCGACTACCGGGCCGGTGAGCTGTCCATCGAGGTCGAGAACGGCGGTCGCAGTGGCCTCGTTCCGGGTACTGGCGGCGCCACCGGTTGGGGCATCGTCGGAATGCGCGAGCGTATCGCCCTGCTGCGCGGCCAGTTCACGGCCGGTCCGCGTCCCGGAGGCGGCTTCCGTGTGGCGGCCCGGCTTCCCCTGCCCGAAGGAGTCCACCTTCCATGACGATCCGCGTCGTGCTCGCCGACGATCAGCCGCTGGTACGTTCCGGCCTGCGCGTGCTGATGGCCGGCACCCACGACATCCATGTCGCCGGAGAGGCCGCGACGGGCACCGAAGCACTCCAGCTCGTGGGGGATGTCCAGCCCGACGTGGTGGTGATGGACATCCGCATGCCCGGAATGGACGGCATCGAGGCCACCCGGATGATCACGGCAGACTCCACGACGACACGGGTCCTGATCCTCACCACTTTCGAGGACGACGACTACGTCTACGCCGCTCTGCGCTCCGGTGCGAGCGGATTCCTCGTCAAGAACATGGATCTGGACGACATCCTTACCGCGATCCGCGTGGTCGCCGCGGGAGACGCCCTGATCGCGCCGAGCGTCACCCGCCGTCTGATCGAGGAGTTCGCCGCCCGCCCCGAACCCACCCCCCGGCCACGCCCAGTCGAGGGCATCACCGAGCGGGAGCGCGAGGTACTGACACTCATCGGACGCGGCATGTCCAACAGCGAGATCGCCGCCCGGCTCTGCATCAGTGTGGCCACTGCCAAGGCACACGTGGCACGACTGCTGTCCAAACTCAATGCCCGCGACCGGGTCCACCTCGTCATCCTCGCCTACGAAACAGGCTTGGTCACACCGCCACCCACCTCGCCCTCGCTTCGGTGATCTGCTCCCGCTGTCGGTGACGTACTGCTCGTCGTAGTACGAGAACCACCGGCCGCCCGTGAACGTGCAGCCCGCCGTGACGGTCGGCGCCTCTGCGGCTTCGTCGAGCAGAATTGACCCGAGATTATGGCGGCCAAATGCACCATGCATCCGGTCACCTGGCGGCGTAATTTTGGTGTCATGAACGAGACGAAGAACTCCCAGAACCGCCCCCACCAGCCGCTTCTCACCCGGGCCGCCACCGCCGAGCGGCTGTCCGACGCCCCCGGCAGCCTGATCACCCTCCTCGCCGACTCGGACACCACGGGCGGAGCGCTCACGGTCAACAGCGCGCGCTTCGAGAAAGGAGCAGCCGGGGCTCCGGTGCACTTCCACACCCGTGCCACGGAGTTCTTCTTCGTCCTCGACGGATCGCTCCAGGTGCTGGTCGGCGAGGAGGTCCTGACCCTGACGAAGGGCGACTTCCTCGCCGTGCCGCCGCACACCCCGCACGCCTTCGCCCCCGCCCTCGACTCCACCGCCGAGGTGCTTGTCGGCTTCACCCCGGGCATGGACCGATTCGACTACTACCGACTGCTCGGCCGGGTGCACGACGGCGAGGCGACCGTCCAGGACATCAAGGACTCCTCGGAGCAGTACGACAACCACTACGCGGAGAGCCGGGTGTGGCGCGAGCGCAACGCCGACGTGTGAACCTTTCCGTGCGCGGACGGCACAGCCTCCACGTGCAGCGGGGACGGCCGGCCCCGCTGCAATCGCGAAGGCCGAAGGCAGCGGCGGTCCCGCGGTCCTGCGGTGCGGCCGCCGCCCGCCGCCCGCCGCCCGTCACCCGTCACCCGTCGCCCGTCGCCCGCAGTGGAATGCGGAGACCAGCGCGTGCGCGTCCACCGGACCCGGTGGAGCATGAGGGTGATGACCGGATCCGTGACCCTGATCAGTGAGAGCCCGGAGGACCCGTTCTCGGTGGCTCGCGCCGTCTCCGTCGTGCTGGACCGCCGCGGCTCGGTGGTCGGCTGGAGCGACCGTGCTCGTGAGCTGCTGGGATATACGGCCGAGGAGGTTCTTGGCCGGCTCGCTGCCGAGCTTCTCGTGGATCGCCGCGACCGCGACGTCGTACGGGAGGCCGCCTCTGCCTGCGTCAGGAACAGCGGCTGGTTCGGGATCCTGCCTGTCCGGGGCCACGACGGGCGAAGGCTCGGTTTCGGCGTCCGTGCCCGGCGCGTGGCCAGGGCCGACCGGACCGCCGAGTGGTATCTGGTGGGTGCGCCGGCCGAGGAGGTCGCCCAGTGGGAAATCGACCGGTCGGTCATGGACGGGATGTTCCGCCGGTCGCCGATCGGCCTCTCCGTGCACAACCCGGGGCTGGAGATCCTGCGGGTCAACCGGGCGATCGCGCACCTCGGCGGGATCCCGAGCGAGCATGCGCGCGGCCACCGTATCGGCGACTTCCTTGTCCGTGCGGACGCGGAGGTGATCGAGAACCGGCTGACAGAGGTGCTGGAGACCGGGACTCCGATGATCTCCACGGAGCAGTTGTGCCGGACGCGCCGCGACCCCCATCGTGAGCGGCTCGTCGCCGTTTCCGCGTTCCGCATGGAAGACTCCGCCGGCGCGACGCTGGGTGTGACCCAGCTCGTCGAAGATGTCACCGACCGGCATCGGGCACGCCGCCGACTGGCGATGCTCAACGAGGCGAGTGCCCTCATCGGGACCACGCTGGACGTGGTGACCACCGCGACGGAACTCGTCGAGGTCGCGGTTCCAGGCCTCGCCGACTGCGTAACGGTCGATCTCTTCGAGTCGCTCAGCCTGGGTGAGGAGCCCGAGCCGGGCGCGATCGGTGCTCTCCGCAGAGTGGCACTCAAGACGGTCTCGCCGACGGCGGAGAACCTGCTGTACCCGGTGGGCTCACTCAGGTCGCTCCCCGTGGACACACCACAGGGGCGGTGTCTTTCCAGCGGGCGCCCCGTTCTGGAAGCCGACTTCGACCCGTCGGACGCGGCGTCCGGCCTCGACCCGGAAAGGGCCGAGCATGCGCGTACCCGTGGCGTCCACTCCCTGATGGTGGTTCCGCTGACCGCCCGCGGTCTCGTCCTGGGCCTCCTCAGCCTGTGGCGGCACCGGCTTCCCGAACCGTTCGAGGACGACGACCTCACTCTGGCCGGTGAGTTCGCCACTCGCGCCGCGCTCTCCATCGACAATGCCCGCCGCTACACCCAGCAGCGTCGCACCGCTCTGGCCCTGCAACGCCGGTTGCTGCCGAGTGGTTTTCCCGATCACCCGGCGGTCGTCGTCGCCCATCGCTACCTGCCGGCCGGCGGCGCCGCAGGAGTGGGCGGCGACTGGTTCGACGTCATTCCGCTCTCCGGGGCTCGGGTCGCCCTTGTCGTCGGCGATGTGGTCGGTCACGGCATCAACGCAGCGGCCACGATGGGCCGGCTGCGTACCGCGATCCACACACTGGCCGACCTCGATCTCGAGCCAGACGAGGTGATCTCCCACCTCGACGATCTGGTGACGCGGCTGGCCGGCGAACAGGAGTCCGACAGCGAGATTTCCCCGGGCGAACAGGTAGTGGGCGCCACCTGCCTCTACGCCGTGTACGACCCCGTGTCCCGGCTCTGCTCCCTAGCTCGCGCCGGCCACCCCCCTCCGGCGGTGGTGACACCGGACGGAGACGTGAGTCTCCCCGACCTCCCTGCCGGTCCACCACTGGGCCTGGGCGGGCTGCCGTTCGAAGCCGCCGAACTGGAGCTTCCCGAAGGCAGCGTGCTGGCCCTCTACACCAACGGGCTCGTCGAGGGCGACGAACACGACATGGAAGCCGGGCTCTCTCACCTTTGCGCCGCGCTGGCCGGTACGGGCCGGCCGTTGGAGGAGACTTCGCAGGCAGTGGTCGACGCGTTGCTGCCTGCCCGGCCGTCCGACGACGTCGCTCTCCTGCTGGCCCAGACCCGCACGCTGGCCTCGGAGCAGGTGGCAACCTGGGAGCTGCCGGCAGAGCCCACCGCACCGGCTCGAGCCCGGCGACTGACCGCCGAGCAGCTCACCGAGTGGGGACTCGAAGAGATGATCTTCACCACGGAGTTGATCGTCAGCGAACTCGTCACCAACGCCTACCGCTATGCCGGCGGGCCCGTGACCCTGCGGCTCATCCGCCTCCACCGCCTCATCTGCGAGGTCTCCGACCCCAGTAGTACCTCCCCCCACCTTCGGCGCGCCCGCAGTACCGACGAGGGCGGCCGAGGTCTGCTGCTCGTCGCCCAGCTGACAGCGCGTTGGGGCACGCGACACGCCCACGAGGGAAAGACCGTCTGGACCGAGCAGGAGCTGCCCTCCCCTCCGCCGGACGTCGCGAAGGCACGGCGCTGAACCTGTGACGCGGGGACGTCACATGGGCGGGACGAGGGTGAAGTAGCGGTCGAACAACTCCCGGTCGCCTGCTACCTCGAGCCGGTCTGCGGGGATCCGGTGCCAGAGGTACAGCATCAGGTCCGACGCCGTACCGGTCACCTCGACGTCGCAGGGTTCGGCACTCGCGGTGAGCCGGACGCCATCGCCTTCGAATTCCGCCGTCCAGATGCCCGGGCCGTCGCTCTGGCTGATCCGGAACCGCTCGCCCGATGCGGGCGGGGCGTTCTTGTCGGCCCGCCTGGCCGGCGCCATGACCTCGAACGTCTGGCCGACGGCATCCGCTGCGAGTTCAGCCTCGACCGGCTGGGCCGCTCCGACCGCGTTCTCTGCGTCCCAGCGGTGCACGGCAGCCTCGATGGTCTGCATGCGCAACCAGAACCCTGTGGTCTGCTCCCGCGACCACGTCCACACCCTCTCGCCCGGATCGCAGTCTCTGAACAGTGACGCCAGCGCACGGGCCCCGTCCGCGAACCAGTCGGTCAGGCACACCGGCACCGGTCCACGATTCGGTGCGTTCGCCGGTACCGGCCAGCCCTGGAGGTCTGCGGGGAGCGCGAACAGGGTGAGATCGGTGGTGTCCGGCGGCTCCAGGAGCCGGTCCTCGATGATGCGGCTCACGAAACGGTGCACCCCGCCCAGGTGCGCGGCCAGATCGGACACCGACCACTCGGGGCAGGAGGGGACCATGGGCGCACTGTCGGATTGGGCCGCCCGACGGACCGCGGCCTCGAACGCCAGGATCTCCCGATGGAACTGGGGCACGTAGTCCATGTGCCTCACTCTGCCACCGACTTGTCCGACGTGATACGTACCCGTCGACGACGCCTTCTGGACCGCCGGCCCGGCCGCGCTCGGACGGCACGGGACCGGTCCGGTCGCCGTGAACCGGTCGCCGGTACGCAAGCCGGACAGCGCGCGGGGGAACGCCGGTGACGCGCAGCTGAGTGCACGCTCCCGGCGGCCTCTCCCCTCCCGGCACGTCGCAGAGGCACACTGAAGGCATTGCCGTCCCGGACGCCGAGGAGCACCGTGCCTGTCCCGATCATCATTGACTGCGATCCCGGGCACGACGATCCCCTCGCCATCATGCTCGCGGCGGGAGATCCGGCGATCGACCTGCTCGCCATCACGACGGTCGCCGGCAATCAGACGGTCGAGAAGACCACCCTGAACGCGCGCCGGGTCTGCACCGTCGCGGGAATCACGGGAGTTCCGATCGCGGCCGGATGCGCACAGCCGCTCGTCCAGCCCCTGCTCGTGGCGGACGACGTCCACGGGGACTCCGGCCTGGACGGGCCGCAGTTCGCACAACCCACAGTGGATACGGTCCCCGAGCACGCGGTGGATCTGATGTACCGGATCCTGACCGAACATCCGGAACCCGTCACTCTCATCCCGACAGCGCCGCTGACCAACATCGCCCTGCTGCTGACCCGGTACCCCGACAGTGCCGCACACATCCGCGAGATCGTGCTCATGGGCGGCTCCACCGGACGCGGCAACAGGACCCCGGCCGCCGAATTCAACATCTACGTCGACCCCGAAGCCGCGGACATCGTCTTCCGCAGCGGAGTTCCGGTCACCATGTGCGGGCTCAACGTCACCCACCAGGCACTCGCCACGCCCGAAGTCCTGGCCCGCCTCGAAGGACTCGGCACCGAACTCGGGCGGACGTGCGCCCAGTTGATGACGTTCTTCGCATCCACCTACCGGCGGCTGTGGGGCTTCGCATCGCCGCCGCTCCATGATCCTGTCGCGGTCGCCCGGGTCATCGACCCGGCCATCGTGCACTGTGTCGACGCGAGCGTGGCGGTCGAACTGCACGGACAGCACACGCGTGGGGCGACAGTGGTGGACCTGCACCAGTACCTCGGCCGGCCCGTGAACGCGCGAGTCGCAGTGACCCTGGAACGCGAACTTTTCTGGGACCGGGTGATCTCGGCCGTCGAAGAGCTCGGAAAACGTACGGCCTGAGCTGCGGTTCGCGTGAGCGAGGGGCCGGCCAGGGGCAGGCCGGAGCGGTGGACACCACACCGCCGGAACACACATCCGGGGGGACAGGACCGCTCAAGAAGCGACAAGTCCATGAGGCGAGCAGTGGCACATCCCCGGTGTTCCCGTACCTGCAGGTCAGAGCTCCCATCGGGCGTCACTGCACGGCCTCGGTCACCGAGCACTGCCCGGAGCGGGGAACAGTCGGCCTCCCCCCGTTGTTGTCGCCCCTGAGGCGGCCACTGTCGATGTGCTGTGGCCCTGTGCCCGCCAACGATCCAGGGTGCCATGTCCACTTCACGAGCCACTTCAAGAGCCATTTCACGAGCTCTTCCCGTCGCACTGGCAGGCGCGCTCATCGTGCTTCTCGGCTGCTCCACCGGTGGTGACGGCGACGCGCCGGCCACGCCCTCGGCGGCCCAGGCTCCGGCGTCGACGGTCCTCGAGCCGGCTCCCGCCCCCGCCTCCACGGAGCCGGCCCAGCGCAGGGCCGGCACGCGCACCCGGACCGCCTCACTGAGCATCCCGTCGATCGGCCTCAAAGGCCTGCGCGTGATCCCCTACGAGGGGACGACCGATGACTGGCCCGGTACGCGGATCCAGGACCGCGGTGTGGCCGCCAGCCCGTACGGCGACCATGGCGGTGTCGGGCCCGGCGAGGTCGGCAACTACCTCGTCACGGCCCACCGCCTCTCCGCCGGCGGCCCCCTGCGCAACCTCCCGTCCCTCGACGTGGGCGACGCGGTCCTCGTCACGTCGGGCGGCAAGGTCTACACGTACAAGATCACCGAGACCAGGCAGACCTCCTTCCGCTCCGAGCGCTCGCTCGCCGAGCAACGGGCGGCGGTCCCGGGCTCCCCCGGCAAGCGCCCCACGAAGGCGATGATCACGCTCTCCACCTGTGCGACCCCGGAGGACAACGCAGCCGGAAACTACTGGCGCGACGACAAGAGCAACCCCGAGCACCGCATCGACAAGGTCGGCGTGCTGGTCCCGTCCGCGGCTTCGGAGTGAAGCCGCAGACGGTATGCCCCTGACCGAGTGGCCCCTCGACGTCGGGTTCGACCGCGAAGGAGAGCGAACGGGGCGACGGGCCCGGGGCGGCGCATGAGCGGAAGCTGATCCCACTGTGCGCATCCTCCTGAGGCGCCGGACGCGCCCTTCGGTCACCGTCGGGGAGAGGGCCGCGCAGCGCGAGGCGGCGAGCCGGGTGTGATGCCGGCCGGCCCCCGACTGCACGCAGGTACGGGCAGCGCGGCCTGGCGGCCTGCTTGGGTGCCACCTTCCAGACCTGCTCGGGAAGGTACGTACCCTTGCAACATGACGATGCACAAGACCGTCCGTGTGAGTGTTGACGCGATGATTGAGGACCTCAGGACACTCGTCGAAATCGAGTCCCCATCGCGCGATCTCGACGCCTTGACGGCATCGGCCAAAGCTGTCGCCGCTGTCATCGAGAGCCGCCTCGGCGGGCAGGCCATCCTCGTGGAGAGCGGAGCCGGGCCGCACGTCCACTGGTCGGCCGGTGGCGATCCCAAAGTACTGATCCTCGGTCACCATGACACGGTGTTTCCGCTCGGCACCCTTGAACGCCGCCCGTTCATGGTCGAAGACGGGCATGCGACCGGCCCCGGGGTCTTTGACATGCTCGGCGGTTTGGTACAGGCGGTTCATGGCCTGGCAACGCTCGATGACCGGTCAGGCGTCGAGATCCTGGTGACCGCCGACGAAGAGGTCGGCTCCCGCTCCTCTCGAGCTCTCATCGAAGATCGAGCCCTTGCTTGCGGCGCTGTACTTGTGCTCGAGGGCGCCGCTGATGGCGGAGCCCTGAAGACCGGCCGTAAAGGCTGCGGCACGTTCCAAGTCTCCATCGCGGGCCGGGCGTCGCACGCGGGCCTCGAGCCCGCAGCCGGGGTCAACGCCCTGATCGAAGCGTCACACCAGGTACTGGACATCGCAGCGCTCGGCCGACCCGATATGGGCACGACTGTTACCCCGACCGTCGCGTCCGCAGGAACCCTGGACAACGTCGTTCCCGCAGAGGCGACCGTCATCGTCGACGTCCGGGTCGAGTCGGCCGGCGAGAAGGAACGAATCGAATCTGCTTTCGCAGCACTGGCTCCGCATCTCGATGAGGCGGAAATCGCGGTCCAGGGAGCCATCAGCCGACCCCCGATGCCCGAGTCGGCGTCGGCCGGGCTCTTTGTGGTGGCAAAGCAGCTGCTTCCTGACCTCGAAGGCACGGCGGTCGGCGGCGGAAGCGACGGCAACTTCACCGCCGCACTGGGAGTGCCAACACTTGACGGCCTTGGAGCAGTCGGGGGTGGTGCCCACGCCGACCACGAGTACCTGGTGGTCGAATTCATGGCCGAGCGGGCGAACCTTGTTGCTGGACTGGTGAACGCGATTCAGAACACGTAGGAGAACGAGAATGTGGACGGGTACCGGCTGACCGCCTTCGCCGCCAACGTCTTCCGAGGGCAGCCGGCGAACGAACCTGGAGCCGGCAGAGAGCCACAGTGAATCCGGTCACCTCCACTGCTGGACCACCGCCTGGGTGAAGCGCCGAGAGATGAGATATTCGGCTCAAACCACTACGTACGCACGGTAGGACTTGCATGTGAGGGTGGCCCTCGTGGTGGGATGAGGCGATGCGACCCCCCACACGCATATCCGCGCCTCCACGAAATCCATACGACGAACTCGCTCAACTGGCAGACCCTGAACCAGATTTCAGCATCTACGATCCGCGGGACCCGCTCGAGCTCGGGCTCACCTCGGATCCTGACGACGATGACTGGACACCGCCCAACCACCGCGGCAAGAGCCGGTTCGCCGCGTTGCCCGCAATGGTGAAGCTCACCGTCGCGGTCCTCCTGTGCACCGTCTGCGTGCTGCTCGCCGACCGCCTGGCCGAGGCGTACGCGCAGAACAAGGCGGCGGACAAGCTCCAGCAGTCGCTCGGGCTCGCCACCAGGCCCGACGTCGACATCCATGGCTTCCCGTTCCTCACCCAGCTGCTCGCTGAGCGGATCGACCGGGTCGACGTCACCGTGCCGGACGTCTCCGCCGACCGTGTCTCGCTGGCCGAAGTCCGCGCCACCGCCAAGGACATACGTATCGTCGGCGACGCCCCTACCTCGATCAAGGGTGCCGTCATCGGCACGATGGACGGCGAAGTCCTGCTCTCCTTCGACGACTTGAACCGCGAGCTGGGCGCCTCACAACTCCGGTTCACCGGAAGCGGCTCGAACGCGGTCCGCGTGAACGGTGAACTCACCGTGGCCGGTCAGGATCTGCGCGTACGGGCACAGGCGCACATCCGGCGCGACAACGGACGGGCGCTCACCACCACACTGGACGGCATGCAGCTCGACATTCCCCGTGTGGCGACCTATCGGCCGGGCAAGGACCCGGACCACGCCGGCCTGCGGCTGCACCGTGAGACGGCCGAGCGGATCAGCCGCGAAGCGGCCCGCCTGAAGGCGCTGCTGTCGGTGCCCGCGGTGGTCGACCGGCTGGGAGTGCCCGAGTCGCAGGTGGACCGGGCGCTGCGGAGCGAGGAAGAGCTCCACCGGCTCACCAACGCACCCAAGTTCATCGAGCGTCTGATGAAGGTCAACCTCATCGATGTGGTCCTTGAGCATCCGCAGCTGCTGCGCAAGGCGGGTATCGACCCCGGCCTGGTCGAGGGCCTGCTCGCGCTCAAGCCTCCGGAGCTCTCGGAACGGCTGTCGCTGTCGTTCGAACTGCCCGACTCACTGAGGGAGTTGCGGCTGCGGGACATCACCGTGGAGCGCGACGGCGTCAGGGCCCGTGTGGTGGGCTCCGGTCTGCGCGTCGGGAAGGGCACTTCCGGCGGTTCCTGACGGAACGAGCTGCGAGGCGGCCCTTCCGGTACGAGTCCGGTCCGCGGACACCCGCACGGGAAGGGCCGGTGGTGCTTGGCCCGACCCCAGTTCCTCAGGGTCGGAGAATCCAACCGAGTGATCTCCTCGACTCTTTTGGCGAACTGCCTCTGCGGCCAGCTGAGGTGACCGCCCATCAGCACAGACGTCGCAAGACGCTGCCGAGGATTGCCACACCTTCGCCGATGTCGGTCGCCGTGCTTGCGGCGTAGCCCAGGACCAGTCCTGGCCGATCGGTGCGCCGACTGTGCCACGACAGCGGCTGCACCTTCACGCCGCGCTCGAGCGACGCGGCCGCGAGGTCCGTGTCGGGGAAGTCGTCCTCGAAGGTGATCATCAGGTGCAGGCCCGCCGCGGCTCCGTGTACGACCGCGCCAGGAAGGTGGGTTCTGATCGCCTCGATCATGGCGTCCCTGCGTCGGCGGTGGCGTCCGCGGAGCAGGCGCAGCTGGCGTTCCATTGCGCCCGACTCCATCAGCTGGGCCAGGACCAGTTGCGGCAGCGCGGCGTTGCCGAGGTCGGCGAACCGTTTGGCGTCCACGAGGGCGTCCTGGTACTTCGGGGGTGCGAGGACCCAGCCGGTTCTCAGGGCGGGCGCGAGGAGTTTGGACACGCTCCCGGCGTAGCAGACCCGCTCCGCGAACATCGACCGCAGTGCAGGCACCGGCGGACGGTCGTAGCGGTGCTCGGAGTCGTAGTCGTCCTCGATGACGAGTCCGCCCTCCCCGGCCCACCGCATCAGTGCGCGGCGTCTTTCGCCGCCGAGCACCACCCCGGTCGGGAATTGATGGGCCGGGGTGACCAGAACGGCCGGAGCGTTCGTCGCACGCAACGCATCGACACGAATTCCTTCGGGGTCGACCGGGACCGGTGGGGTGTCCATCTGCCAGTGACGCAGATGCTGACGGGCCCCGAGCGATCCCGGATCCTCGACCGCCACCTCGCGGATGCCGTCATGACGGAGGACCTGGGCGAGCAGTCCGAGTGCCTGGGCGGTGCCGGCGACGATGAGCACCTCGCTCGGGTCGGCCCTGATGCCACGGCTGCGGGCCAGCCAATTGGCTACGGCGAGACGCAGTGCGGGTGTTCCCCGGGGATCGCCGTAGCCGAAGTGGGAGGCCGACAGGCCGCTCAGCACCTGGCGTTCGGCGCGCAGCCATGCTGTTCGCGGAAATGCGCCCAGATCGGGTACGCCGGGCGAGAGGTCGATACGAGCCGGCAAGGTTCGGAGCCGGTCGAAGACCTCCGCATCGGGCGGGGCGCCGAACACAGCGTGCGCCGTCGGCCGGTCCGCTTGCGCCGGTGGCGGTAGCGGTGGCGGTGGCGGTGGTGCCACCGGAGCGGCAACGACGATGGTGCCGCCTCGCCCGCGCCCCACGACGTGCCCGTCCTCGGTCAGACGCTGGTAGGCCTCGGTGACCACTCCACGAGATACCTGCAGTTCACCGGCGAGCACCCGCGTGGCCGGCAGCCTGCTCCCGACCGGCAGACGGCCGTCCGAGATCGCGAGGCGGAGTTGGCGAGCCAGCCATGCGGAGAGTCCACCCATCGGTGCATGGTCGGCGTTGAGCTGAAGGAAGTCGGAACCGACAGTTATGGACCTGCCGGAGGCATTCCCATTGGACCTGTGCATCAGGCCATTGTGGCGACAGGCTCCAGGCATGGATACGGAAACGACTCAACGGACCCCAACGCCGCCCGAGCGAGCACAGCACGGACGGGGACCCGCGGTGACAGCAGTCGGCTATGTGCACGGCTATTCGGAGCACGAGGCCCGCCGGTTGGGTGATCAGGCGGACACCCTGGCGGCGTTGCTGCATACGGGATCCGTGTACCCCGCCGGCAGCCGGGTGTTGGAGGTCGGCTGCGGGGTCGGTGCTCAGACGGTTCACCTGGTCACGGCCGGTCCGGAGGCGTACCTCACCGCTGTCGACGTGTCCGAGGACTCCCTCGCCCAGGCTCGCGCCCGCGTCGCGGCCGACGCCCCCACGGCGACGGTGGAGTGGTGTCGCGCCGACCTGTTCGATCTGCCGTACGGCGACGCCGCCTTCGATCACCTTTTTGTGTGCTTCGTCCTCGAGCATCTGGCGGACCCCCAGCAGGCGCTGGCCGGCCTGCGTCGCGTACTGCGGCCGGGGGGCACCATCACCGTGATCGAGGGAGACCACGGGTCTGCGTTCTTCCACCCCGACAGCGCCGGCGCCCGCGCGGTGATCGACCAGCAGATCCGGTTGCAGTCGGCAGCCGGCGGCAACGCGCTGATCGGCCGGCAGTTGCAGCCGCTGCTGGCCCGTGCCGGATACGCCGATGTCGTGGTCCGCCCGCGTACGGTCTACGCCGACCGGACCCGGCCTTCACTCGTCGAGGGGTTCACCCGCAACACGTTCATCGCCATGATCGAATCTGTCCGGGAGGACGCACTGGCCGCGGGACTCACCACCCCGGCCGACTGGGACTGGGGGATGGCCGATCTGAGCCGGACGGCAGAGGACGACGGGACCTTCCACTACACGTTCTTCAAGGCCCGGGCCGTGAACCCGTAGTGTGCCGATGAGCCGTGATGGGTGGTGAGGAGCCGTGATGCCCGCGCGCATCCGGTCCCGTCAGCTCCTCGCTCCGAACGCCTGCGTCCACCACGGCCCGCCCGAGGCGTCGTGGACGCCGATGCCGATCTCCCTGAAAGCGCAGTTGAGAATGTTGGCCCGGTGGCCGGGGCTGTTCATCCACCCGTTCATCACGTCGGCAGGGCTCTGGTGGCCCCTGGCGATGTTCTCGCCGTACGTACGCCATGGGTAGCCGGCGGCATCGATACGGTCGCCCGGGTCCGTGCCGCCGGGGCTGGTGTGGGAGAAGTAGTGCCTGGCCGCCATGTCCTCGGAGTGGCGCTGAGCCGCCGCGACGAGCCGCCCATTGGCGCTCACGGGGGCGCAGCCCCGCTTTGCCCGCTCGGCGTTGACCAGTTGGGTGACCTGGTGGACGAAGGCAGCCCTGTCGCCACCGGCCTCGGGCGCCGGGGCGGGAGCGGGCTTGGCGGCGGAGGCGCGGGGGGCCGGCTTGCTCGGCTCGGGCGGCCGCGTCGAGGGCGACAGCGTCGAGGGCAAGTGGGCCGAGGGCGAGTGGGCCGAGGGCGAGTGGGTCGGCGAAGGCTTCGGGCTCTCGCTGCTTCGAGACGGTGAAGGGCTCGCAGACAGCGACGCGGAGTCCGTCACGACCGTCAGCGGAAGCACCGCTCCGGCTGCCGCGGCGACCGACGGCTGCATCACGTCTTCCTCCGGTTCACCCGTGAAGAGGTGGACGGCGCCGCCCGCCGTGACCAGCGCCGCGACAGTGGCGGCCACGGTGGCGGCACGTCGGCGACGTGCACGGCGACTACGACGCAGCGCGTCCCGGGTCTCCGCGCGTCCGCCGCCGGGGGACATCTCGTGGCCGGCGGACACGTCGACGAAGTCCGGAGCCCCGGAGGGGGCGAAGGCGGTCGCCAGCGGCACCAGCGCCAGACCGACGAGGAGCCGTTCCGCCGGTACCAGGCCGGCCGAGGATCCGGAGCAGACCGTGCAGTCGCGGGCGTGCAGGGCGATGCGCTTGCGCCACGGCGCGGAGGGCATGCCGTCCCACTGTTCGACGAGCAGCTCGAGCAGGACACAGCGATGGTCCGCCGACAGTGCGCGCACCACCACCCGGCCCGTCTCCAGCTGGGCCTTCATCCGCTGGATCCGGACGGCCGTGTGCTGAGGGGAGAGTCCCAGCGCGGCGGCGACCTCCGCACGGGTGAGCTCATCGGTGGCCTCCAGCCACCACAGGGACAGCACCTCATGGTCCTCGTCGTCGAGCCAGCGGGTGGCTTCCGCGACCTCACGGCGCTGCCCCGACAGTCCGAGACGCATGATGGTCAGATCGACGAAGTCGGCGCGGGGATCGGCGACGTCGTAGGCGTCCTCCAGTCCGCCGTCGACCGGTACGGCCTGGTCCTGCCGCCGGTGACCGCGTACCTGATTCATCGTGATGGTCACCAGCCAGGACCGGAAACTGCCCGGCTCGCGCAGCCCGTCAAGGCTGCTCAGCACACGGAGCATGCTCTCCTGCGCCACATCGTCCACGTCCGCGTGACCGTGCAGTGCCCGGCCGACGATGTTGTGCACCAGGGGCAGAGACTCGGCGACGAGTCGGTCCTGGGCCTGCTGGTCCCCGGCCTGTGCCGCCACGATCACCGCTGCCTCGAGTTCACTGCTCACGCTCTGTCCACTCTCTCTCATGACTGCGGCCTTGACGCCTCCCCAAGTGGGAGATGCTGGTGCGGCCGAGCCGATAACAGAAAACGAAAAACGGGCTGCCGGTGAGCGTCCGTCGGCACAGTGATGACCGATCGCAGGACGGACGGCCCGAACGCCGGCGGGCGGCGCCGTTGGGCTCTGCGCTCGGTTCGGGTTTGTCCGAACCCGTGCGCCATGGACGAGGGGCGCTCACTCAGGGACAAGAAACCGGAGCGGTCTACTGCACCGGCGACAAGAAAACAGGCACGGGGAGGCCTCCTCCTGGAATGTCGGGCAACGCTATTGCCTGCCGGGTTACCCGTGCGTAGCGTCTCTCCCGCACTTCAGGCCGCAGAGTTCGCGAAACTCTCCGGCCAATTCCCGGCAGATGATTTCCCTGCCCCCGGATTCGTTCCCGCACACTTCTGCGTTCACCCGATCGCCAGCGTGTCCGCCCGCGCACCGTCGATTTCCTGGAGCTGAGATGAAGCGTCTGAAATCCGCCCCGTCCGGAGACCGAAGAGCCATTTTCCGCGCGGGCATTGCCCTCGCCGCGGGGCTGGGCCTGGTGTCCGCCACCGCAGGTACGGCGCACGCGGTGCCGGTCCGCCTCGACTACCCGCTGACCGGCACCACCTTCCTCGAAGGGACGGGGTCGAGTCTCACGTTGGGGCCCGGCGTCCTGGAAGCACAGACGGACCTCAAGGTGGGGACGCTGACCGCGAACACCAAACTGCCACCCGCGCCGGGGTCGTTCAAGATGATCGGCGCCATCCCGGTCAGCGTGACCACCGAGTTCATCGAGACGGAGCCGACAACCGGCACCATCGATCTCAAGACCGGAGCCATCAAGAGCACCACCAAACTGACACTGCGGCTCAAGAATCTGAAAGTTGCCGGAATCCCCACCCCGGTCGGCAACGCGTGCCAGACCGAGGTGCCTGCCGTGTTGAACCTCGCCTCCGAGCCGGGCTTCAACCCGCTCCGGGGCGGCAAGCTCTCCGGCACATACACGATCCCCAGATTCAAGCACTGCCTGCTGGCCACACCGCTCATCAATCTGGTGATCCCCGGAGAGGGCAACACCATCACCCTCACGCTGGGACAGGCCGCACAGCCGCCCAAACCCTGAACCACCGCGCCGGTGCCGGGGCGTGGCACGGGCCGCCCCGGCACCGGCCGGTCAGGCCTCGCGGTCCGTACCCGCCCCGCGCCGCGGAGCCTCGTACGCCCGCCGGTACTCTGATGTGCCTATGTTCCGCTCCCTCCACACCAGACCCCCTCGCCGCGGGCGGCCTCTCCTGGTCGCGCTGGCCGTCGGCGCGGCCATGGCAGGGCCGACCGCCTGCGCGTCGGACACCGGGCCGCGGGACGGGGGCATCGCGCCAAGCCTGTCCCCGCCGACCAGCGCGTCGCCGTTGTGGCCCGAGTACGCCCCGCCCGCCCCGCCTCTGGCAGGCGATCCCACCCCCACGTTCACGCAGTATCCGGCCGTCGAGGGCGTCTTGGTGCCCGCGGGCGGGCTGAGGGAAGTGTCGGCGCAGACGCTGCTGGCGCAGGATCCCAATGTGCCCAAGCTCGTACGGGTCGCGGTGGAGGCCTGCCCCGGTCCCCGCTGCGGCCTGCGGAAACCGGTCTACCGCGACCTGACCGGTGACGGCCGGGACGAGCTGATCGTCGCGGTGGACGAGGCGTCGGCCGGGCTGACGTTGATCCAGGTCTACCGGGCCTCGGGCAGCACGGTGCGTCCAGTGCTCATCAGTTGGGGTCGTCTCGGCCTCACCGGCGAGACCTTCGGCCACGACCTGGTGCTCACATCGACCGGTGACGACGGCCGGTTCACCACCCACTACCGGTGGAACGGCACGGTGATGACCGCCGGCGTCCGCCAGGACGAGGACGACCCCTCACCGACCCCGGGCGTGACCACGCCACCCGCGGACGGGCCGACGGCCTCGCCCACCAGCCCGCAGCCAAGGACCTCGCCGACAAGGACGAGGACGACCGGATGACGACCGCCTTTCCCCCAGCCCCCTCCACGGCCGAGGCGCATCTGCTGCTCGTCGAGGACGACGAGGTGATCCGTAACACCGTCCGCATGCTGCTCGAGCGCTACGGCTTCACCGTGTCCACGGCGGGCGACGGCCTGACCGGTCTGGAGATCTTCCGCGAAACGAGTCCGGATCTGCTGCTGCTGGACGTCATGCTCCCCGAGCTGGACGGGATCGGGCTGTGCCGCAGGGTCCGCGAACTGAGCCTGGCGCCGATTCTGATGATGTCGGCACGCGGCGACTCACTCGATGTCGTGTCGGGGCTGGAGGCGGGCGCCGACGACTATGTCGTCAAGCCGTGCGAGAGCGCGGTGCTCGTCGCCCGCATCCGCTCGCTGCTGCGCCGTGCCTCGTTCCCCCCTGCCGTCGGCGCGGCGCCCGAGGCGGCGGACAGCGAGCACCCACTGGCCTTCGGTGATCTGACGATCGACACCCGTGGGATGGAGGTACGGCGCGGGGGACGGGAACTCGCCCTGACGCCGACCGAGTTGCGGATGCTTCTTGAATTCGCCGCCTCGCCCGGTGTCGTACTGGAGCGGCGGACTCTGCTCAGCCGGGTATGGGACCACGCCTGGCACGGCGACACCCGGTGTGGTCGACCTCCATGTGCAGCGCCTGCGGGCGAAGATAGGCGCCGAACGGATCGAGACGGTCCGGGGCTTCGGCTACAAGCTGCGGCGCTGATCATGGCGTTGAGATGGCGGATCGCCGCCCTGGTGGCCGCGGCCACGTGCGCCGTCGCCGCGGCCGTCGGCGTTCTGGTGCACGAAGCCTCGCGGGATCGCGAGCTGTCGCAGGCACGCGACGCCGCCCGCACCACGCTCGACCGGGCCGCTGTCACCTACGCCCGCACCGGCGCGGTCCAGGGTTCGGGCGCCGCTCTGGACGCGCCGGGTCTGCCCGGAGGCCTTCGCGAGCTGGTGGCGAACGGGCGTCAGGGAACCGAGTTCACTGCCGGATCGGCAGGGCCCGCGATGTGGGCCGCGAGACCTGCCGACGGGCGAGTCCTGTCCGTACGCGTCGACATGAGCACCACGATGCGGGACATCAGCGCGCTCGACGGAAGCATCGTCCTGGCCGGTGTGCTCACCACCGCGGTGGTTCTGCCGGTGGGTGTGCTGACCGCAGGGCGGATGAGCCGCCGCCTGCGGACCGCCGCCGGTACCGCGCGGCGCATCGCGGCCGGGGATCTGGATGCCCGGATCTCGGCCGAGTCACGCCCTCACGACGAAATCGCCGACATCTCCATGGCAGTGGACACGATGGCGGCCGCTCTCCAGGAGCGCCTGCGCCGCGAACAGCGCTTCACCGCCGATGTGGCCCACGAACTCCGCACGCCGCTCATGGGGTTGGTCACCTCCGCCGAGCTGCTGCCGGAGAGTGAGGCGGCCGGGTATGTACGTGATCGCGTACGCGTGCTCAGCACCCTGGTCGGGGAACTGCTGGAGATCTCCCGGCTGGACGCCGGGGCGGAGGAGGCGGATCTGGCTCCCTGCCCTCTGGGTCCTCTGGTGGAGGAGATCCTCGCCCGTACCGGCCTGTCGGCACAGCTCGTTGCCGGGGACGCGCCCGCCGTACCCGCCGGGCGCGACAGGCACGGACAGCCAGCGGACGGGACCGCGACGGTCTGGACCGACCCGCGCAGGCTGGAACGCATCATCACCAATCTGGTCGGAAACGCGCACCGGCACGGCCGCCCTCCGGTCACGGTGACGGTGGCGGTCGGGGTGGACGGCAGGACCGTGACCGTACGGGACCGTGGCCCGGGCTTCCCGGAGTCCCTCCTCAAGGACGGACCGCAGCGGTTCCGCACCGGTGCACGCGAGCGCGGTACGGGCCATGGGCTGGGGCTCACCATCGCGCTGGGACAGGCTGAAGTCATCGGTGCCGTACTGGAGTTCGCCAACGCCCCCGACGGGGGCGCGCTGGCCACGCTCAAGCTGCCCGTCGCTCCCGCGCCGGAGCGGGAGCCGATACACAGCTGATACATCTCCGAGTCACAGCCGATGTCTCCCTTTGGGTTTACGAAGATCTTCGGCGCTGAGGATGGCGTCATGCGTACCTGGTGGAGTCCGGACCGGACGACGGAGCGGCAGAAAGCGAGCTGGATCAGCGCTGTCGGCACGCCCAGAGAGGCGAGAGAGGCCGAGGACGAAGACCGCAGCAAGAAGCCGGACCGGAAGATGCACCGTGAGCGCCGGCGGCGAACCGGCCTCCGCCGCTTCTTCACCTGGAGGAAAGCGCTCGTCGGTGTCGTCTGCCTGTTCGTACTGCTGGTCGGAGGCTTCACCGTTCTCTACCTCGTCATCGACATCCCCCGGGCAAATGCTCTGGCGAAGGCGCAGAGCAACGTCTACGTCTACAGCGACGGCACCCGCATCGCCCGCACCGGGGAGATCAACCGTGAGACCGTCCCGCTGAGCAAGGTGCCCGAGGGTGTGCGGCACGCGTTCGTCGCGGCGGAGAACAAGGACTTCTACAGCGACTCCGGCGTCTCCCTGACCGGCACCGCCCGCGGCATCGTCAACACCGTGACGGGCCAGGGCAAGCAGGGTGGCTCGACCATCACCCAGCAGTACGTCAAGAACTACTACCTCAGCCAGGAACAGACCGTCAGCCGGAAGGTGAAGGAGCTGGTCATCTCCTTGAAGGTCGACCGGCACAACACCAAGGACGACATCCTCGCCGGATACCTGAACAGCAGCTATTACGGCAGGCAGGCGTACGGAATCCAGGCCGCGGCCCGCGCGTACTACGACAAGGATGTCGAGGACCTGACCGTCGAGGAGGGCGCGTACCTCGCGGCGCTGCTGCAGGCGCCCAGCCAGTACGACTGGACGGTCGCGTCCCCGGCCGGCAAGCGGCTGGTGCAGGAGCGGTGGGGCTATGTGCTGGACAACATGGTCGACGTGGGCTGGCTGGACAAGGGCCAGCGGCAGCCGATGCGCTTCCCCGAGCCGGTGGAACCCAAGCCCGCGGCGGGACTCGGCGGGCAGGCCGGTTATCTGGTGGACGCTGCCCGGCGGGAGCTGACTGCCTCGGGCATCAGCGAGCAGGAACTGGCGGGCGGCGGCTGGCGGATCACGCTCAACATCGAGCCGGACAAGCAGCAGGCGCTGGAGCGCGCGATCGGGTTGGGGCTCGGCGCCGAGGACAGTAACCAGCAGGCCGGGGCGGTCTCGGTCGATCCGAGGAACGGCAGCATCGTGGCGCTGTACGGCGGTCGCGACTACTTCAAGCACTACCTCAACAACGCGACACGTTCCGACTACCAGGCCGGCCCCACCTTCGAGCCGGTCGTCCTCGCGGCCACGCTGGAGGCTCAGCGGGAGAACAACTTCGACGTCGGCCTGAAGCAGATCAGGGAAACCGCCGCGGATCTCGGAATGGACCCCACCGCGAGCGGCTTCAACGCGCCGCGGGCGACGTCGCTGGGCCTGATGGGCACCAGTCCGCTGGAGATGGTCGGTGTCCATGCCACCCTCAACAACGAGGGGAAGAAGGTCACTCCCTCGATCGTGAAGTCCGCGCAGCGCGACGACTTTCGCACGCAGCTGCAGGGAGCGGTCGGCGGTCAGGTGATCGATCCAGGGACCGCCGACATCGTCACCAAGTCGCTCAGCGATGCCGTCGACCCGCGAACGGGCGGATTCAGCACCGCCGGCCCCGTGGCGGTGGGCAGGAACGGGCGGATCGCCGCGCGCGCAACGGGTCCCTCGGACGACAGGAAGGCCCACTGGTTCGTCGGAGGGACCCCGGAACTGGTCACGTCGATCGGCTTCTTCGGCGAGGACACCAAGACCCGGAAACAGGTCGCCCTGGACAACATCGGCGACGGCTTTGCCGCCAGAATCTGGAACATGTACACCCAGGAGGTGCTGCAGGACGAGTCGTCGGCCTCATCCCCGGCCCCGACCCCGCCCCCGCCCCCGACCGAGTCCTCGGACGGGGAAGGGACCGGCGACGAGGTGGCGGGCAGCAGCGAGGTGCCGTGACCCCGGGCTGTGCGTGTCGGGCGGGTCATCCGGCGCGCAGCGCCTCCAGCATCTGCGACAGGGCGGCCCTGGTGTCGGTCAGGTCTTCCGGTTCCTGCGACCCTGCCAGCCACAGGGCCGCCTCGTTCATCGCGCCCGACAGCAGATGCGTCAGCGGCGCGACCGGCTGCCGGGTGATCGTTCCCGCCTCGATCAGGGCCGTGAGCACGTCGGCCAGGTGGCGGGCCGAGGCGGCCTCGTCGAGCGCACGCCATTCGCTCCAGCCCAGTACGGCGGGCCCGTCGACGAGCATGATGCGCTGGACGTCCGGGTCGGTACTGGCGGTGAGGAACGCCTGACACCCGGCGGTGAACTGCATCCATGGATCGTCCTGCGCCTCGGCGGTCGCGGCCACCGTCTCGGCGACCTGCTGCTGTACCTCTTCCAGGACGGCCCGGAACAGAGCGGCCTTGCTGTCGAAGTGGTGGTAGAGCGCGCCCTTGGTGACCCCGGCGGCGCGGACGATCTCCGACAGTCCCACTGCGCCGTAGCCCCTGGTCGCGAACAGGCGTCTGCTCTCGTCCAGAAGGGTGCGCCTGGTCTGTTCCCGCTGCTGAGCCCTGCCGCCGTTCGTCATCGCGCTCCCATCCGTTGACATACCGTTGGTATGCCAATAGATTACTTGACATACCAACGGTATGCGAGGGAGTTCGCCATGATGCTGACCAGCTTCTATCCGGTCATCTGCACCTCAAGACTTCAGGAGTCCCGGGACTTCTACACCGGGCTGCTGGGGTTCGAGCCGACATTCGAGGCCGACTGGTACGTGAGTCTGCGGCGGCCGGGAGCACTGCCGTACGAACTCGCCCTGCTCGATCACAGCCACCCGACCCTGCCCGAGGCGTACCGCACCCCCGCACAGGGACTGCTGCTCAACTTCGAGGTGGAGGACGTCGACGCGGAGTGGGAGCGCCTCGTGGTCCGGAGGGGACTTCGGCCCGAACTGGAGCTGCGCAGCGAGGACTTCGGGCAGAGGCACTTCATCGTGGCAGACCCGAACGGCGTCCTGATCGACGTGATCACACCCATCGCGCCCGACACGTCGTACGCGGATCAGTACATCGATCCGTGAGAGTGGGCGTCAGTCCAGCTGGAGCACCGAGAAGATATTGCCGGCCGGGTCCGTGAACTCGAATTCGTGAGCATGACCGCTTTCCTTCCGTCTGCCACCCCGGACGCGGTACGAGTATTCACACCGGAGCGGCGACCGCGGGTCGCGAGTCGGCCCGCACTCCGGGATGACCCGGCGATTTCCCCCAACGGCCCCGGATCTCGTCGCATTGACGTTAACGGGGTCTCCCTCTATCGTCATACTGACTATCGTCATAATGACGACAAGGGGGAGACTGTCATGGCTGACATCATCAGGCGCTGGGGATGGCGCCACCTCCGTTCCGCGCCCACCGCCCACATCCGCCACTACAAGCGCGGACAGCTCGTCCATGACGGGCCCGGACTGAGCTTCTGGTTCCGCGCGCTGACCGCCGCACTCTCCGAAGTTCCGGTCGACGACCGGGAACTGACCATGGCGTTCCACGCCCGTACGTCCGACTTCCAGGACGTCACCGTGCAGGCGACGGTGACGTACCGGATCAGTGAGCCCGCCACCGCCGCGGCCCGGCTGGACTTCTCCGTCGATCCGGACACTGGCATCTGGCGCGGTACGCCGCTCGAGCAGCTCTCCACCCTGCTCACCGAGACCGCGCAGCAGCACGCCCTCGACGTCCTCGCCCGCACCCCGCTGTCGGCCGCACTCGTGGACGGGGTCGCATCGGTGCGGGAACGGATCTCCGACGGGCTGGGCGCGGAGCCCCGGCTCTCCGCCACCGGCATCGCCGTGGTGGCCGTACGTGCGGTCGCCATCCGCCCCGAGCCTGAGGTGGAGCGGGCGCTGCGTACTCCCGCGCGCGAGCAGATCCAGCAGGAGGCGGACCGGGCGACGTACGAGCGGCGGGCCGTCGCGGTGGAACGCGAGCGGACCATCGCGGAGAACGAACTGGCCAGCCGGATCGAACTGGCGCGGCGCGAGGAGCAGTTGGTCGACCAGCACGGCACCAACGCCCGGCGCGAGGCCGAGGAGCGCGCGGCCGCCGACGCCGTCCGGGCCGAGGCGGAGGCCCGGCGCACGGTGCGGCTGGCCCGGGCCGAGGCCGAAGCGGCCCGTGAGGTCGGCGCGGCCCGGGCGCATGCCCAGGCCGCCTGGCTGCAAGTGCACGACGACGTGGACTCCGCGACGCTGCACGCACTGGCCATCGCCCGGCTCGCCGAGAACGTGCCCCGGATCGACAGCCTCACCCTCTCCCCCGACATCCTCACCACACTGCTCACCACACTCGGAGGACCCGGTGGACGGGCCGGTTCGGCGACCCCGGCCGGCTCGGAGCGGACGTGAGCCTCGCACCCCGGGCGGTGCTGGTGCACCGCACCACCGAGTACGAGGAGTTGCTCGCCCGGCACGGCACGCACGGCCAGGCCGACTTCTTCCTCTCCTCGCGCGGCCGCAGCATCAAGGAGGTGGCGGAGCGGCACCACCGCACGCGGCGCACCCTCGCCGAGGTGGCGGCTACGGTTCCGCTGCAGTGGCGGCAGACCCGGGTGGAACGTGCGGATCTCGACCGTTTTCTCTTCGCCCCGGAGGACGTGGTGATCGTCGTGGGCCAGGACGGGCTCGTCGCCAACACCGCCAAGTACCTGTCGGGCCAGCCGGTCGTGGGCATCGACACCGACCCCGGGCGCAACCCCGGCATCCTGGTACGCCACCGGGCGGAGGACGCCGCCCTGCTGCTCGGGGCCGCCGTCTCACCGCGGGCCACCGTGGAGGAGCTCACCATGGTGGAGGCGGTCGCCGACGACGGAGAGAGGCTGCTCGCCCTCAATGAGATCTACCTCGGCCGGCCCGACCACCAGACCTCTCGCTACCGGCTGAGCCCCGGCTCCGAAGGCGCCCGCGCAGAACGGGCTGAACTCCAGGCCTCCTCAGGGGTCCTGGTCGGCACCGGCACCGGCGCCACCGGCTGGCTGCGCTCCCTGTGGCAGGAGCGCGGCAGCGCCTTGCCCCTGCCGGGCCCCGCCGATCCCCGGCTCATCTGGTTCGTACGCGAGGCCTGGCCCTCCCCCACCACTGGCACGTCGCTGGTGGAAGGGATGCTGACACGGTCCGACAGGCTCCGACTCGTTGTCGAGTCCGACCGGTTGGTGGCCTTCGGCGACGGAATCGAGAGCGATGCGCTGGAACTCACCTGGGGCCAGACGGTCCGCATCGGCATGTCGGACACATCACTTCACCTGCTCGGTTGAGTACGCGTAACCCACCGCGGCTCTGGGCCGAGCCGGTCGGCGCGCGATCGCGCGCCACTGACCGAATCGCGCTCTGGCCGGTCCGGCGCCCGGGCACGACGACGCTCCGGGGCAGTGCCGAGGGGGGCTGTTGTTGTGAGGCGACCCGTACGAGCGAGCCGCACGCATTGTCAGTGGCGGCTGCCACGATGTCCTCATGTCTCGGACGAACGCAACCGCCGCCGACTACGACTGGCTGGACGACCACTGTGCGCACCTGACCGAGGCGTACTGCCGCACCCTCTCGAAGGGTTCACGAGCGATGGGCTGCCGGCGCGGATGGGAGCCCGTCGGGTGAGCTCCGTATCGGGGGTTCACACGCTGATCGAGGCGTCGTACGAAGTGTGGGAGGAGCACGACGGAGCGGGCCCGGTTTCGACCTCAGCGAGGACGAAGACCGGGACATCGGTCCCACGACAGAGGCGGCGTTCGCCTTCGCGGAGCGGCTCACGGGCATACGGCTCACGCCCCAGCTGCTGGACGGCGCGAAGTTCGCCTGCGGAACGGCGGCGCTTCCCCCGGCAGTGACGGCCGGTCAACTCACCTTTGCATTCATATGGTTGAACCGCGATCGCCATTTCTCAGGTTTCGTTCAACGACATGTAAAGCAACGTGCAAAATATGAACACCCTGTCGAGTGCGACAGCTACGTTCCCTCCGTGATATTGAAGCGACAGGATGACCTCCGTCCCGGTACGGGACGTCGTGCACTGCTCCGCGCGGCGCTCGCAGGCAGCGCAGTGGCCACCAGCGGTCTCGGGCTCGGCTCGGCACCGGCCGCAGCCGCACCCCGCACGGCGCGGACCGGCGCCCGGCCGACCACCCCTTCTCAGGCGATGCACGAACTGGCCGCAGGCAATCGGCGCTGGCGGACGTACCGTCAGCAACACCCGGACGAGAGCCCGTCCGTACGCCGCGCCATGGTCTCGGGTCAGGACCCCTTCGCCGTCATCCTGGGGTGTGTCGACTCCCGCGTGCCGCCGGAGCTGGTCTTCGACCAGGGGCTCGGCGATCTGCTGACGGTACGGTCGGCCGGCCAGGTCCTGGACGAGGCCGTCCTCGGCAGCGTCGCGTACGGCGTCCTGGAACTGGACATACCCCTGATCCTCGTTCTCGGGCACCAGTCCTGCGGCGCCGTGACCGCGGCCGTTCACGCGGACGAGACGGGTGAGCAACTGCCCTCGCACATACAGTATTTGGCTGAGCAGATACGGCCGGCCATAGACCACAGCCAGCACGGCAACGCCCGTATCGACTCCAGCATCAGCCGCAACGTCGGACTCGTCCGCCGTCGCCTCGCCACGGAGCCCGACCTCGCGACCAGGATCGCCACCGGCGACCTGGCCGTTGTCGGCGCCCGCTACGAACTCCACAACCAGCTCGTCCACGCGATCGACTGACCCGCACCCTCCCGGCCATCACCTCGGACGGCTGCCGTCCGAGGTGTGTGGCGCGCAGATAGTAGCCATGGATATAATCTCCATGTACTCTAACTGTCATGAGTACAGCATCCACGGGCCCCACGCCCGGCTTCCTGGTCTGGCGCCTGTCGACGAAGTGGCGAGTGGCCGTCGACCGGGCGGTCGCGCCACTGGGGCTGACCCATGCGCAGTACTCACTGCTGGCGTCGCTGCTCGGCATGCAGCGTTCCGGAACGCGTCCCAGCCAGCGCCAACTCGCCGACCACACCGGCCTCGAACCGCTCTACGTCTCGAAGCTCGCCCGCGCACTGGAAGCCGCCGGCCTCCTCGAGCGCACCCCCGACCCCGCCGACACACGAGCGGTCCAGCTCTCGCTCACCGCCCACGGACGTGAGGTCACCCGACGAGCGATCGCCGTCGTACAACAGCTCCTCGACCAGCTTCTGGCGCCACTGGGAGGCCTCGACGGCCCCCGTACCGAGGTGTTCGCCCGCGAGCTGGCCATCCTTCTCGACGTCCCACTCGATTCTTCGTCCAAGGAGTAGCCATGCCCACCACACCGACCGTCAACGGCCAGGTCATCGGCCAGGCCCACTACGCCACGCGAGCCGTCCTGGAGCGCGTGCTGGCCGGTTCCGGCACCACGTTCCACCAGTCGGTGGCGCTCAACGCCGCCGCCGACAGCGGCGGGGCGATCGACCACGACCGGCTCATCGACCGGATGACCAGCACCCTGAAGATCGACGCATCAGCCGCGCGGGCGACGATCACCGAGCTGACCGACGCCGAGCTGCTGGAGACCCTGCCCGGCGAGCAGCCCCGCGCCGGGGTCACCGACGCGGGCGAGGCGCTCAATCACCAGATCCGTACGACCGTCAAGGAGATCACCGCGCGACTGTACGGCGGTCTCTCGGCCGAGGACCTGGCAGCGGCGGGCCGTGTGCTGACCGCTGTTACGGCCCGGGCCAATGCCGAGCTGGCGGTCGCCCCGTCCTCGTGACGGTCACACCCAAGGCGGGTGCTGTGCACGCGCACTGGGCACCGTGGGCCCGACACTCGAACGGTTCGCCGAGGGAGGTGAACCCATCCCGGCCGTACTGGCTGTCAGAACACGAAAGCCGATGACGAGAACCGGACACGCGATCCGTGTGGGCGAACCCTGGTGATTGACGCATAACGCCGTGCGGCGGGCGGTCGGCCGCATTCACCGAGCGACGCGGAACGGGATTGCGCGGGGCGGTGGTTCAGCCGGGGCGGGCCGATGCCGGGCCTTGCATGTGCGGGAGCCATCACGGCAACTCGACACCTGGGGTGCACACCGGCAAGGGGACGCACGGGAGTTCCTTGTCGCGCCGGATGACCCGTCGGCATCTCCCATCAACCTTGAGCAGCACAAACGGCAAGCGGCATTCCGGTTGCTGGATCCCCTCTTCCCGGGGGCGAGGTCCCTTCGCAGCTGACTTTCACGTCAGTTGAGAATGCATCAGCAAACATCCTTCACCTCCACCCCTCTTTACGCACGCCCTCCTCCAAGCTTCCGCGCGACACTCGTCCCGGCTGACGCGCGTAGAGCGGCCGAAAGGCGATCTTGCCGCACAACGATCCGGAGCCCAGGATTCCTACCGCACGGATTGTCAGGATCATGACCGTGGTCGAGCCACCACGGTCCGGACATCCGCGCGCTGAGGACCCGTCCACCCAGCGGGCCCCGGATCCCCCCATCGGAGGATGTAGTGAACATCAAGCGCTTCTCCCCCCGCGTCGGTGTCGCGAGACGTGCACGGCTGATCGCCGTCGCATCCACTCTGCTCACCGTTTCCGCGCTTGCCGCCCCCACCGCCGTGGCCGAATCGGGCGGCGACGGCGTACGCGCCACCACCGCCCAACTCGCCCAGGCCGACGATGCCGTGCTCAGGGCCGACGTGCCCGGTACCGCCTGGTACACGGACAAGGCGTCGGGCAAGCTCGTCGTCACGGCGGACGACACTGTCTCGGCCGCCGAGATAGCCAAGATCAAAAAGGCTGCGGGCGCACGGGCCGGGTCCCTTGAGATCGAGCGCACCTCTGGCACGTTCAACAAGCTCATCGCGGGCGGACAGGCCATCTACACCGGCGGCGGACGCTGCTCACTCGGCTTCAACGTCCGCAGCGGAAGTACGTACTACGCCCTCACCGCCGGCCACTGCACCAACATCGGCAGCACCTGGTACACCAACTCCGCCCAGACCACGGTGCTGGGTTCCACGGCCGGTTCGAGCTTCCCGACCAACGACTACGGCATCATCCGGCACTCCAACGCCTCCGCCGCGGACGGCCGGGTCTACCTCTACAACGGCTCGTACCGTGACATCACGGGCGCCGGCAACGCCTCCGTCGGTCAGTCCGTTCAGCGCAGCGGCAGCACCACCGGCCTCCACGGCGGAACAGTCACCGGCCTCAACGCGACGGTGAACTACGGCGGCGGCGATGTCGTCTACGGCATGATCCAGACCAACGTCTGCGCCGAGCCCGGCGACAGTGGTGGCGCCCTGTTCTCCGGCAGCACCGCTCTCGGTCTGACCTCCGGCGGCAGCGGCAACTGCTCCTCCGGCGGCACCACGTTCTTCCAGCCCGTGACCGAGGCGCTCAGCGCCTACGGGGTGAGCGTTTTCTGACGCACGGATCACGGCCGGCGGTCCGCCTTCGGGCGGGCCGCCGGCCTCTGCCGTGCGGCGCCCGGTGGACCGGCGCTACGGGCTCCCCGCGGTGTTCGACAGCCGGTCCAGCCGCGGGGCGACCAGTTCCGCCGCACCTCCGGCCGGAGGCGGGTGCAGGCGCACCGGGCCCGGCGTACCGTGGCACCGACAGTCTCCGTACGGATGGCGGGAGCCCGCGATGGCCGGTGAGATCTCCTTCTTCGAACTGGGCGCGGGCGACGCCGACCAGGCCCGCACGTTCTACAGCGGCCTGTTCGGCTGGACCTTCGAGCCGGGTCCGACCGAGGGCGGCGGGTTCGCGATCCGCACCCCCAACGTCCCGGGCGGCGTGCACGGCGGCGACTCCGGTGCGAGCCCGTATCTGTTCTTCAAGGTCGACGACATGAAGACGGCGATGGACCGCGTACGCGAGCTGGGCGGTACGGTCGACGACTTCGACCCCGGCGGCGACGCCGAGTCCGTCGCCCGGTTCGGCCGCTTCACCCTCTGCCACGACGACCAGGGCTCACCCTTCGGCCTGCACGAGCCGCCGACGGGCGCACAGACCCCCAGTCCGCCGGTGAGCGACTGACGAACTCCTTCGACCTCTCCGGCCGGGATCTTCAGCGAGTTGACGGCCGCGACGAGCCGCTTCTCCTCGTACACGAAGTGCGACTCAGGGGGGCGGCGGGGCCGTCCGGCTCAGCCCGTACGCGTTGCGCCTCCCCCGGATCCGGGCGCGTGCCCGTGCCCGCCACCAGGCCGGATCCGGCTCGAGGCCACCGAGGAGCCTTCCAGTCAGCGCTGGTTCTCGGAGACCACCTCATGGTCCCGCCTCAGTTCCTCAAGGACGGGACCATGAGGTGGGAGGGCCGTCCGGTGGGTGTGTCCACGGCTGTCCCATGATGCGGCGCCTCCATGTCCACGGTGGTCTACTGCCCAGTACACCGCGACGCCGACGTGGGACCCACCGCCCTCCGGGCGGTTCGTCAAACAGTTCGTCCGGCCGGACTCCTCACTTTTCCTGGTCCGCGTCCGTGTCGGGCTCCGGCCCCTGGCCAGGCTGTTCCGCCGCAGCCGGGTCCAGGATGCGGTTGAGGAAGTTCCTGGTCCGCTCGTGCTGCGGATCGCCCACGACCTGTGCCGCCGGACCCTGCTCGACGATCACTCCGCCGTCCATGAACACGACCCGGTCGGCAACCTCCCTGGCGAAGCTCATCTCATGGGTGACGACCATCATCGTCATACCCTCCGCGGCCAGCACCCGCATCACCGCCAGGACTTCACCGACCAGCTCCGGGTCGAGCGCGGAGGTCGGCTCGTCGAAGAGCATCACTTCCGGTCCCATGACCAGCGCCCGCGCGATGGCCACCCGTTGCTGCTGCCCGCCGGACAGCTGTGCGGGGTAGGCGTCCGCCTTGTCGGCCAGCCCCACCCGCTCCAGATTCTCCTTGGCCACCGCCGCCGCACGTGCCTTGTTCCGGCGCAGCACACGACGCTGGGGCAGCGTGAGGTTCTCGGTCACGCTCACATGCGGGAACAGGTTGAACTGCTGGAAGACCATGCCGATACGGCGGCGTACCGCGTCGATGTCGACGTCGAGGTCGGTGACCTCAGTGCCGCCGACAAAGACCTGGCCCTGGGTGGGTTCCTCCAGCAGGTTCACACAGCGCAGCAGCGTCGACTTGCCCGAGCCGGAGGGCCCGATGACACACACCACCTCGCCCCGGGCGATCTCCAGATCGATGCCCCGCAGGACCTCGTTGTCCCCGAACGACTTGTGCAGGCCCCGGATCTCGATCTCCGGGCCGTCCGTGCCCGCGCCCATGGGTCCCACCGTCTCCGTTTTCTCTGACATCTCGTCCTCACTTCGCCTTGTCGGCGCGGGCCTCGAGGCGGCGCACCACGAAACTCAGCGGCACCGTCACGAGCAGATAGCAGAGCCCGGCAACGAGGATCGGGGTGGAGTTGGCGGTCTGGCTGGCCAGGTCCCTGCCGAACTTGGTCAGCTCGCGTTCCTCGAGAGTGACGCCGAGGAAGAGCACCAGCGAGGAGTCCTTGAACAGCAGCACCAGTTCATTGGTGAGCGGCGGGATGACGATACGGAACGCCTGCGGGATGATCACCGACACCATCGCGCGGGCGTGCGAGAAGCCCAGCGAGCGGGCGGCCTCCATCTGCCCCTTGGGTACCGCCTGGATGCCGGCCCTGATCGTCTCGGCCATATAGGCCGCGGCGACCAGACCGAGACCGAGGGCGACCTTTCCGTAGGTGCCGCCGGGGATCTGTGTGCCGGGGAACGCCAGTGGAATGGCGACACCGACGAAAATGAAGATCAGCAGGGCAGGCAGGCCGCGGAAGATCTCGATGTAGATGCTCGCGACCCACCGGTAGGGGGCAACCGACGACAGCCGCATCAGCGCGATGATCAGCCCCAGCACCAGGCCGAAGATGAACCCGGAGAGGGTGTACACCACGGTGTTGCGCAGCGCCGTGGTGATAATGGCCGGGAAGAGCTCTTTGGCGAGGTCTTTCTGCGCGAACTGGTTCTGCAGCCGGTCCCAGTCGGCGAGGAAGCCGACGAGGATCAGCACCGCAACGAACAGTGCGTACTGAATACCCTGCCAGACGCGGCGCCGCTGCCGCCTGGTGAGCCGAGAGGTCACGAGTTGGCCTTGGGAAGCGGGCCGATCCACTGCTTGTACAGCTTGTCGTACGTGCCGTCCGCCCGGGCGTCCGTGATCGCCTTGTTGACCGCCGCAAGCAGCTTGGCGTTGCCCTTCTTCACCGAGAAGCCGTACTGCTCACCGGTGTCGATGTTCTGGCCGAGGGCGAATTCGGCGGCGTTGGCCTTGTCCTTGAGCCAGCCCTGGACAACCGGGTAGTCGATGACGACGGCGTCGACCTGGCCGGTACGCAGTCCGTTGAGCACCGCGTCGGAGCTTTCGAACGCCACCGGGTTGAAGCCCTGCTCCTTGGCGTAGCTCTCGCCGGTGGTCTCCGCCTGGGCGCCCAGTTTCTTCTTCTGGGACTTGATCTCCGCCAGGGTGGTCACGCCGCTCTTCTTGGTCGCGAGCAGCGCCTGGGTGGCGTCGAAGTACGGGACGGAGAAGTCCACGTTCTTCTTGCGCTCCGCGGTGATCGTCATGCCTGCGGCGGCCAGATCACACTCGCCGGAATTGAGGAACGCGCCGGTCTTGAAGTTCTCGAACGGTGTGTCGAGGATCTTCTGTTCGACCTTGAGGTTCTTCGCCACCAGATCGATCAGGGCCACGTCGAAGCCGACGACCTTGCCGTCCCGCTCGAACTGGAACGGCGGATAGGGCAGGTGGGTGCAGGTGGTCAGGCTGCCTTTCGCGACCACGGGGACGCCGCCCGCCGCTTCACCGGGGCCGTCGTCGCCGGAGGAACAACCGACGGCGAGGAACATCCCGGCAGCCACAGCACCGGCAGTGGCGCGGGTACGGATGATGCTGCGGTGGGTGCGGTGTCCACTGGCCGTCCAGAACACGGTTGACCTCCATGAGTACGGGTGGGCGGTCGGCATGACGCAGACGCCCGTCCGAGATCGTAAGCCACTGGGGCGGCGGCGTGACGGAGCTGTCCACATCGCGTCAGGCCCTTGCGACGGCCTCAATGCGCCGGGCCTGCCGCTGCCGGTCTGAAGCATCGTCAGGTCCCGTGGGGCGGGCGCCGGATGGCCCTGGGATACGCGACCGGAGACCTCTCCCACGCCCTCGCCCCGTCGCATAGTCTTGGCTCACCGGACGGACGGCCGGACAGATGACTGCCAAGAAAAGCGGGCAAAACAGGCCATAGACGGGGGAGTCGGGTGCAGCAGCGCGTACGTCTCCTCGTCTCGGCCACCCTGCCCTCCCTGCTGATCGGGGTGTGGGCCGCGTTTCTGCTCCTCACCGGCGCCACCCCGTCCGCAGCGGCCGGCGGTCAGGTCGCCGCCCCGGTCGCTTCCGCCCGCCTCGACGGGCCACAGCGGACCGCGCAGTCGCGGCCCGAGGTACGGCGTGCCACGGCCTCGGCCTCGGTCGCCGTCCTGGAGATCGTGGCCGCCGAGAGCAGCCCGCGGCCGCCCGATGCACCCCCGGCGCCGGCAGGTCCGGTACCGCCCGCGTACCAGCCGCCCGTTCACGGCGGCGAGACGGCGCAGCCGCGCCAGGAGCGGGCGCCGCCCGGGGATCCGTACGATCCACGCCGTACTCGCGCACCACCCTCCACCCGGAGCAGCTGACGTTCTCAGGCGTCCGCCCCGCCCGCCCGGCCTGCGCGGCATACCCGCAGGCCGCGCCGGCAGCAGGCGCGGCACGCCTCCTGCCCGTACGTCCCTGTGTCCGCAGGCGCCCGGCGTCTGCGTGCTGCCCGTGGAGCTGTCATGTCTTCTCGTGCCACGGCCTGGCGTGCGCTGATCGCGCTCGCCGTCGTCGCCGTGTCCCTGTTCTTCGCCCTGACCACCCCTGCCCGACTCGGGCTTGATCTGCGGGGCGGTACCCGAATCGTCCTTCAGACCCAGGACTCCCCCACCGGCCGCGCCGACGCGGCGGCCACCGACCGTGCGATGGAGGTGTTGCGGCAGCGGATCGACGCGCTCGGTGTCGCCGAGCCGACGCTCGCCCGTTCCGGGGAGCGGCGCATCGTCGTCGAACTGCCCGGCGTACAGGATCCGCGGAAGGCCGCCGAAGCCATCGGCCGTACCGCGCAGCTCACCTTCCATCCGGTGCGCGGCGCAACCGCCGGGCCGCAGACCCGCCCGGCGGCGGACGGCTCGCAGGTGCTGCCGGATCCCGACGCGCCCGGCCGCTTCCTCCGCCTGAGCGCGACCGCCCTGACCGGCGAAGGCGTCAAGGACGCCCATGCGGTCCTCGATACGCAGACGGGGGGCGGCTGGGGAGTCGATCTCTCCTTCCGTGGCGACGCCTCGAAACAGTGGGCCCGCATCACCGGCGAGGCGGCCTGCGCCGCGCCCGCGGATCCCGCCCGCCGGGTGGCGATCGTCCTCGACGGCCGGGTCGTCTCCGCACCCGGCATGCAGCAGTCGGTGCCCTGCGGGGCCGGCATCACCGGCGGCTCCGCGCAGATCAACGGGGATTTCGGCGCTGCGGAGGCGCGTGAGCTCGCGGCTCTGGTGAAGGGCGGTGCACTGCCGGTGCCGGTGACGGCCGTCGAGCAGTCCACCGTCGGTCCGAGCCTCGGCGCCGACGCGATCAGGGCCAGTGCGCAGGCCGCCGTGATCGGGCTCATCTGCACCGGCGTGTTCATCATCGCCGTCTACCGGCTCCTGGGAGCGCTGGCCACCGTCGCGCTCGCGCTGTACGGACTGATCTCCTACGCCGCCGTCGTCGCGATCGGCGCCACGCTCACCCTCCCCGGCCTGGCCGGCTTCGTCCTGGCGATCGGTATCGCCGTCGACGCGAACGTTCTCGTCTTCGAGCGGGCCCGGGAAGAGTACGCGCGCTCGGCCACCCGCTCACCGGACATGCGCCGCCCGCTGCGTACCGGCTTCGCCAAGGCCTGGAGTGCGGTCGCCGACTCGAACGTGACCACACTCCTCGCCGCCGGTCTGCTGTTCTTCTTCGCCACGGGGCCCGTGAAGGGGTTCGGGGTGACGCTCGCCGTCGGCGTGCTGGCCTCCATGGTCTCGGCGATGGTGATCACCCGCGTGCTCGCGGAGTGGGCGGTGCGGCGCCGATCCGTTCGCCGCCGTCCCGCGCTGACCGGGCTGGCCACGACGGGCCGGCTGCGGGCCCGTCTCGCGCGCCGCAGGCCACGCCTGATGCGGCACCGGCGCCGGTGGCTCGGAGTCTGCGCCGGCCTGCTACTTCTCGCCGTCGGCGGAATCGGGCTGCGCGGGATGGAGTTCGGTGTGGAGTTCACCGGCGGACGAGTCGTTCAGTACGCCGCCGAGCGACCGGTGGACGCCGACACGGCCCGCGATGCGGTCGCCGATGCGGGCTTCCCGCACGCCGTCGTCCAGAGGGCGGACGAGAAGGGCATCACCGTACGCACCGGACAGTTGACCAACCAGCAGCAGGAGCAGATCCGTGACGCCCTGCACAAAACGGTCGGGAAGGTCACCGTCGAGCGGGATGAACTGATCGGCCCCAGCCTGGGCAGCGAGCTGCGTACCCACGCCCTGATCGCGCTGGGTGTCGCCGTCGCCGCGCAACTCCTCTATCTCACGGTGCGGTTCCGCTGGACCTTCGCCACCGCCGCGGTCGCCGCGATGACACAGGACGTCCTTCTTGTGGTCGGCCTCTTCGCCTGGCTGGGTAAACCCGTCGACAGCGTCTTCCTCGCGGCGCTGCTGACCGTCGTCGGCTACTCCGTCAACGACACCGTCGTCGTCCTCGACCGGCTCCGCGAACTGCGGCGTACGAACCGGACCGCGGAATGGCCGGAACTGGCCGACCAGGCCGTCGCACAGACGCTGCCCCGTACCGTCAACACCGGGATGGGGGCTCTGTTCGTGCTGGTCGCTCTCGCCGTGCTCGGCGGCGACTCGCTCGCCGATTTCTCGATCGCCCTGCTGGCGGGAGTGGTGGCGGGCGTCGCCTCGACCGTGTTCACCGCCATGCCGCTGGCCGTGATCCTCCAGGCCCGTCATCCGGAGCCACAGCGCTCTGAGGCCGCCCGCGCCAAGACCCGGGACGGTTCGGGAGCGGTGGTCTAGGCATCCGTACGGCCATGGCCGGGACCGGGTGGCCGGAACCGCATCGGTCCCGGCCACCCGGTCCCGGCCATCCGGTCATTGGCATCCGGTCATTGCCTTCACTGCCTTCACTGCTTGAGACGATCCGACAGCGCAGGTGGGCCGGCATCGAGGCACCGGCGGGCGATCGTGCCACCCGCGCCCCGGCCGCCTTGTCCCCCTGGATCCCTTTCGCCACGCGTCGGCGACGGAAATCCCACCAACGACGTCGGCACCAAGGGCATTGGTCCACACCAAGGTCTTGACAGTCATTTAGTTCACTTCTTAAATCACGTAGTGAACTAAGCCCCCCTCACACCCCCCACCCCAGTCGGCGCATCCTCGCAGCCCCTTTGCATGGCACCTGTCATAGCCATGACAGGTGCCCCCCTTCCTCTTCACGTCCCGGAAGGGAGAGTCATGGACTCCCCGCGCTTATCACGTCGATTGTTTGTGTCCGTTGTCTCGGTCCTGGCGCTTGCCGCGAGCGCCGCCGGCCTCGCGAGCGGCGCACCCGCACCGCACGGCGCGCTCGCCGCCGCGCCCGCCGTCGCCTCCGCCGCGATCACGTTCTCCGACGACTTCGAAGGCCCGGCGGGTTCGGCCGTCGACGCCGGCAAGTGGCAGATCGAGACGGGCGACAACGTCAACAACCACGAGCGGCAGTACTACACGGCCGGCAACCGCAACGCCGCTCTCGACGGCCAGGGCCATCTGGTCATCACCGCCCGCCGGGAGAACCCGCACAACTACCAGTGCTGGTACGGCCGATGCGAGTACACCTCCGCCCGGCTGAACACCGCGGGCAAGTTCACCCAGACCCACGGACATGTCGAGGCCAGGCTCAAGGTCCCGCGCGGCCAGGGCATGTGGCCGGCCTTCTGGATGCTGGGCAACGACATCGGCCAGGTCGGCTGGCCCAACTCGGGCGAGATCGATGTCATGGAGAACGTCGGCTTCGAACCCTCCACCGTCCACGGCACCCTCCACGGTCCGGGCTACTCCGGCTCCGGCGGTATCGGCGCCGCCTACACCCTGCCCGGCGGCCAGGCCTTCGCCGACGCCTTCCACACCTTCGCCGTCGACTGGTCCCCGAACCAGGTGACCTGGTCCGTGGACGGCACGGTCTATCAGCGACGCACCCCCGCCGATCTCGGCGGCCGTACGTGGGTGTTCAACAAGCCCTTCTTCCTCATCCTCAATCTCGCGGTCGGCGGCCACTGGCCGGGCGACCCCGACGGAAGCACCGTCTTCCCCCAGCAACTCGTCGTCGACCACGTACGGGTCAGCACGAGCGACGGCGGGCCGGGTACGGGCGGCCCCATCACGGGTCTGGGCGGCAAGTGCGTGGATGTGGCGGGAGCCAACAGCGCCAACGGCACCCCCGTACAGCTCTACGACTGCAACAGCACCGGCTCCCAGCAGTGGAGCGTCGGTACGGACAGCACGGTCCGGGCCCTCGGCAAGTGCCTCGACGTCACCTCGGGCGGCACCGCCGACGGCACCACCGTCCAGCTCTGGGACTGCAACGGATCGCCCGCCCAGCGCTGGAGCGTCACCGCCGCACACGACATCGTCAACCCCCAGTCAGACAAGTGCCTCGACGCCACCGGCAACAGTTCGGCCAACGGCACCCGCCTGCAGATCTGGACCTGCACCGGCGCCGCCAACCAGAAGTGGACAGTGAGCGGCCGCGGTTGACCCGCGCACCGCAGTTCAACGAGCGACCCGCAGTTCCGGCATCCCCGCCCCCACCCCTGCCCACGCTGACACCCGCCGCTGGAGAAACAGTGCTCCGATCCCCGCGAAACACCGAGAGCGGGTCTTCCCACTACGGCGCCGCCGCCGCGTCGCGGAGTGCGTCGAGCAGCCCGCGCAGCGCGGGCTGGGGCAGCGAAGTCTCCCGTACCGCCGCGAAGATCCCTCTGATCGGCTCGGGGTTGCGGACCTTGCGTACGACGACGGCGGGATGGCGGCTGCCCAGCACAATGCCCGGCATCAGGCCGATGCCGAGGCCGGCGGCGACGAAGCCCTGTGCCGTGGCGTAGTCCTCGCTGTCGACCACGAAGTCCGGACTGAAGCCGGCCGAGGCGCAGGCGTCGAGCACGATCTGAAGGCAGGGACCCTCCGGCCACTCGTTGCCGACCCACGGCTCGTCGGCGAGATCGGTCAGCTCGAGTACCCGTTTGGCGGCGAGCCGGTGCCCCTTGGGCAGCACGGCACGGTACGGATCGTCGAGCAGGTGCACCAGACGGACATCGTCGCGGGGCCGGTCGCGCGGGTGGACCACGACTGCCAGGTCTGCCCTGCCTTTCTTCACCTCCGGCAGCGGGTCGTCGGGGTCGATCAGTCTCAGATCGACCTGCACACCCGGATGCGCGCGGCGCAGCTGTGCCACGGCGGGCGCGACCAGGGTCGCGCCCGCCGTGGCGAAGTACCGGATCGACAGCCGTCCGGTACGACCGTCTCTCAGGTCGGCCAGGGCCGTTTCCGCCTCGGCAACGTTCTTGCCGATGATGGCAGCGTGCTCGGTGAGCAGCCGCCCGGCGGCCGTTGGCTGTACACCGCGGCCTACCCGTTCGAGCAGCGCCATTCCGACCTGCTTCTCCAGCGCCGTCACCTGCTGGCTGACGGCGGACGGCGTGTATCCCAGATTCGCCGCTGCCGCGGTGACCGAGCCACTGGTGACCACCGCCCTGAGGACCTGCATGCGTCGCACGTCGAGCATGTAGTAGAGGTTAACGGTCCATGCAGCACTTTTCACTGGTCTTACCAAGTCGACTGAGGCACCGTGGTCCCGAGGCAACCGACAGGGGAGACAAACGTGTTCAGCGGCGGACGTGGAACGTTGATACGCATGGGTGTGCTCGCCCTGCTGTGGGGATCGGGCTTCCTGTGGATCGATCTGGCCCTGAACAACGGCCTGTCGCCGGTCCAGATCACTGTCACGCGCTGCACCCTGGGCGCGCTCGTTCTCCTCGTCCTGTGCTTCTCAGCAGGGCAGCGTCTCCCCCGGGACCGTGCGATCTGGGGTCACCTCATCGTGGCCGCCTTCTTCTGCAACGCACTGCCGTTCGCCCTGTTCAGCATCGGCCAGCAGACGGTCGACTCCGGAGTGGCCGGCGTACTGAACGCGACAACTCCCCTGTGGTCCCTGCTGATCGGCCTCGCCATCGGCGCGGAGCGCTCGATCCACCGGGTTCGGCTGGGCGGACTCCTTCTCGGATTCGCGGGCACGCTGCTGATCTTCGCCCCGTGGCAGCAGGGCGGGCTGACCAGTTGGGGTGCCCTCACCATCCTCGGTGCCGCGCTGAGCTACGCCGTCGCCTTCGCCTATATGGGACGCAAGCTCACCGGCAGGGGGACCGCCCCCATGGCACTCTCCGCGGCCCAACTCGTCACCGCGACGGGACTGAGCACGCTCGCTCTGCCCGCAGGCGATCTGGAGTCGGCGAACGTCAATGCGACCGGTCTGACCGCGGTCGTCATCCTCGGGATCTTCGGCACCGGAATCACCTTCGCGCTCCACTACCGACTCATCGCGGACGAAGGCGCTACCAATGCCGCCACGGTCGGCTATCTGCTGCCGGTGGTCTCGGTGGCACTGGGCGCCATCGTGCTCAACGAAGAGATCACCTTCCGGATCGTCGCGGGGATGGTGGTCGTACTCGCCGGTGTCGGCATGACGCAGTGGCGCAAGCGGACTCCGGCGCCGCTCGAGACAGTCGACATGGAACTGGCGAGGGAGAAGGCGCTCACCGAGCGCCGGACCGAGGCGTGATGGCGTGATGGCGTGATGGCGTGGCAGAACAGCGCCTGCGCCGCATCGGACGCGTGCGTCGCCTTCCGCGTCTGCATGGAGCAGCACCCCGGCGGACTCACCTGAACGCCTGCCGTCGCTGTACCGAGCCGCTCGTGTGCGCGGGTCACGATTTCGCACCGCCGCCGCAACGTGACATCCGTAGGTGGTCAGTGGTCGCGGCGGCACTGCGCGAGGGGGCTGGGCCACGAGGGCCGGTCCGTCTGCGGCTGCGGCACGGAGCCGAGGTTCCGCCCCCGTACACGCTCCGAGCTGCGGGTTCGCAGATGCGCGGCCGTGCGCACGGCGGTTGCGCCCGCCGCGATGCCGTCCCGCGTCGACCCTCACCTTCCCCGGCGGCAGCCAGGCGACGGCGCCCGAAACGGGCTGAAAGATCCGGCCCCGCGAGACAACTGACCGACCAGACAGTCCATGCAACAATGCTCCGGCATTCACCTACCCGCGGGTAACGTGTGCCGGTCTCGCGGCATGCCCTGCCCCGGCCGACCGCGAGGCATACGAGGAACGCAGCGATGTCGTACTACTCCCCACCGCCCTCATATCCCGAGCAGCCCGGACCGTCCCAGCACTACTGGCAGGATCCCCCTCCTCCCCCGGAGCCGCCCGTCGCTCCCCCCAGCGATGTGCCCGCGCTCAGCAGTGCCTACCGCCGGCTGCGCCGCGTCGGGACCCTGACCGCGCTCGGCTACTTCGTCCTCTTCCTCCTCCTCTCCGCCTACGCACCGGGGCTGATGACCGGCAAGATCACCCGCGGCCTCACCTTCGGCCTCCTGCTCGGCCTGCTCCAGCTCCCCGTGACGCTGGTGGCCGTGGCCGCGTACGAGAGGTCCGCACGCCGCCGGGTCGATCCGCTCGCCGAGGCCGTCCGCCGCCAGGCCGCCCAGAGCCCGCAAGGAGCACGCCGATGACCGAATTCGGTTCCGAGGCCCAGACGATGTCCTTCGTCGCCTTTATCGCGGTGACCACCGTGACCCTGCTGCTGTGCGTGATGACCGGGCCGGACCGCGACGACCTGGACGAGTTCTACACCGGCTACCGCTCCCTCTCCCCCATGCGGAGCGGCCTCGCCATCGCCGGCGACTACATATCCGCCGCCAGTGTGCTGGGCACCATCGGCGTCATCTCGCTGGTCGGCCAGGACGGGCTCGTGCTCGCCCTCAGCACGGCACTCTCACTGGTGCTGCTGATGTTCCTGCTGGCGGAACCCCTGCGCAACGCCGGCCGGTTCACCATGGGCGACGTGCTGACCCGGCGCACCCCGAGCGCCGCCGTCCGTATCACCGCGTGCGTCGTCACCCTCGTCGCCCTCTTCCCCCTGCTGATCTTCCAGCTCGCGGGCGCGGGCGATCTGCTGGCCTTCGTCCTGGGCATCGATGCCGCCGGCTTCAAGACCGGCTCCATTGTGCTGCTCGGCCTGTTGATGATCATCTACGCGGCCATCGGCGGTATGAAGGGCACCGCCTTCATCCAGCTGGTCAAGACCGTGGTGCTGCTCGCGGCTGCCGTCGCCATCGCCGCGCTCGTTCTGAACCGCTTCGACTTCAGCCTGCCCGCCCTGCTGGACGCCGCCGCGCGGGGCAGCGGAGCCGGTGATGCCTACCTCGCGCCGGGTCTCCAGTTCGACGGCGGTGGACTCGACATGATCAGCACGCAGCTGACCGTCGTCCTGGGTGCGGCCTGCCTCCCCCACATCACCATGCGCATGTTCAGCTCGCGCAGTGCGCCCGCCGTACGCCGCTCGATGTCCTGGGCTGTCTCCACCGTCGTCGTCATGGGCATGCTCAGCGCCGTGATCGGTTTCGGCGCCGCCGCGGTCGTCGGCCGCGAACAGATCACGCTTGCCGACCCGCAGGGCAAGACCTCGATCCTCCTGGTCAGCCAGGCGATCATGGGCACGGAAGTCTCGACCTTCGAGACACTGCTGTTCACGGCCATGACCACGGCGATCTTCCTGACCCTGCTGGCCTCCGTCGCCGGTATCACGCTCGCCTGCGCCAACTCCCTCGCGCACGACCTCATCACGCACGGTCTGCAGCGCAAGAAGGTACTGCGCGACAGCTCCGAGATGATGCTGGCCCGCGCCACCGCGGCCGCGGTCGGTCTCTCCGCGATCATGCTCGCCGCCGCCTCCCGGCACTTGAACCTGCAGGCGATGGTCACCCTGTCCTTCTGTCTGGGCGCCTCCGCGATCGCTCCCGCGCTCGTCTATAGCCTCTTCTGGCGCCGCTACACCCGCACCGGACTGCTGAGCACTCTCGTCGTCGGCACGCTGAGTGTCCTGGTCCTCATCACGGGCACGACGCTGATCTCCGGCTCGCCCCAAGCCATCTTCCCCGACGACGACTTCACCTGGTTCCCCTACACGACCACCGGGCTCGTCTCCATCCCCCTCGGGTTCCTCGCCGGCTGGCTCGGCACCGTCCTCACCCCCCGGAGTACCCGAGCGCGACGCCAACACGACCAGGATTACGATGCAGTTGAAGCAGCCATCCTGGCAGATGCCCCAGGCCCCCGGAGCTGACAATCACCGCTGGACGGCGACCCGCCGGCGGCGGGCGCCCAACGGATCGGAGTCGTACCCCATGGCACGCACCCTCTCGGTTTGGGACAGCATCGTCATCGACGCCGCCCCCTCGACGATCTACGCGCAGGTCAGCAACCCCGCGCTGATGGGGCGCTGGAGCCCGGAGAACCGCGGCGCGACCGTGCGCGACGGCAGTGAGCAGGCCTATGTGGGCATGGTCTTCGACGGCTACAACAAACGAGGGCCGCTGCGCTGGACCACGCGGTGCACGGTGACCGCCGCCGATCCGGGTGAACGTTTCGCCTTCCGGGTGCGTGCCATCGGCAAACGGCGGCCTGTGCTGCCCGGCCGGATCGCCACCTGGGAGTACCGGTTCGAGGCGGTCGAGGGCGGGACCCGGGTGACCGAGACATGGACCGACGATCGGCGCTCCTGGCCCGACGTGGTGGCCAACGCCTTCGACAGGATGGCCACCCGCGGGCATACGTTCGCCGACTTCCAGCGCGGCAACATCCGCACCACCTTGGGCAATCTCAAGCTGGCGATGGAGACGGCGGCACAGCCCGGGAACTGACCCCTTGCCCGATCGCGGGAGCCGATCCCTGCCGATCTCCTGCTGATTCCCTGCTCAGTCGGTGGACAGCCCGCCCGCTGATCCGGCCAGTGCGTCGAGCACCGGCCGGATCAGCGGGTGCAGTTCCGCTCCTCGGCGTACGGCGGCAAATACCCTGCGGGTCGCGGCGGGACCCGTCACGGGCCGGACGACGACGTCCTTCAGCTCCATCCCGCACAGCGCTGAGCGCGGTACGAGCGCCACGCCCGCGCCCGCCCCGGCGAGGGCGACCACGGCGCGGAAGTCGTCCGAGGAGTGCACCAGACGCGGCTGGAATCCGGCGAGCTCACAGGCCAGCAGCACCATGTCGTGACAGGGATTGCCGGGGTACGGGCCGATCCAGTCGCTGTCCGCGAGCTCGGCGAGCCCGACGCGTCCGCCCCGCCCGAGGGGGTGGTCGACGTGCAGTACGGCATCGAAGGGCTCCGCGTAGAGCGGCACGCGCGCCAGCCGCTGGTCGTCCTCTCGAGGTGCGCCCCGGTACTCGACCGCCACGGCCAGATCCGCCTCGCCGTCGAGCACCAGCGGCAGGCTCTCGTCGCCCTCGGCGTCCCGTACCCGTACCCGGATGTCCGGGTGCTCCGTGGTGAGGCGCCCGATGGCCGGGGCAACGACCTCTGCGATACCCGTGGCGAAGGCGGCGACCGTGACCTCGCCGGCCGCGCCGCCCGCATACGCCGCCAGCTCCGCCTCGGCCCGCTCCAGCTGGGCGAGAACGGCATGGGTGTGGGCGAGCAGGATCTCGCCCGCCGCCGTCAGCCGTACCCCTTTGCCACTGCGGATCAGCAGGGCGTGGCCGGTCTCCTGCTCGAGCGCGTTGAGCTGCTGGGAGACGGCCGAGGGGGTGAGGTAGAGCGCGGACGCCGCGGCGGTCACCGTTCGGTGGTCCGCCACGGCCCGCAGAATACGAAGCCGCCGGGGGTCGATCACCCAGCCATTGTCGCTCGTGCGTCGACGAAGGCCGCCACCGCCCGCTCCACGTCGGCGGTGGAGTGCGCGGCGGAGAGCTGGACCCGGATCCGCGCCTGTCCCATCGGGACGACGGGGTACGAGAAGCCGATCACGTAGACGCCGCGCTCCAGGAGCAGTTCCGCCATCCGGCCGGCCTCGGCCGCGTCGCCGATCATGACGGGGGCGATGGCGTGGTCGCCGGGCAGGATCTCGAAGCCCGCCTCGGTCATCTTCGTACGGAACAGGGCGGTGTTCGCGTTCAGGCGCTCACGCAGGTCGTCGGCCGACTCCAGCAGGTCGAGGACCTTGAGGGAAGCGGCGGCGATCACCGGGGCGAGGGAGTTGGAGAAGAGGTACGGGCGGGAGCGCTGGCGCAGCAGCTCGACGATCTCGGCGCGGGCCGCCACATAGCCGCCGGACGCGCCGCCCAGCGCCTTGCCGAGGGTGCCGGTGATGATGTCGACGCGGTCCATCACGCCGTGCAGCTCGGGGGTGCCGCGGCCACCGGGGCCGACGAAGCCGACGGCGTGCGAGTCGTCGACCATGACCATCGCGTCGTAGCGGTCCGCGAGGTCGCAGATCTCGGCCAGCGGAGCGACATAGCCGTCCATGGAGAAGACACCGTCGGTGACGATGAGGCGGCGGCGGGCGCCGCCCTCGACGGCCTCCTTGAGCTGCTGCTCCAGGTCGGCGAGGTCGCGGTTGGCGTACCGGTGGCGGCGGGCCTTGGACAGGCGGATGCCGTCGATGATGCTCGCGTGGTTGAGGGCGTCGGAGATGACCGCGTCCTCGGGGCCCAGCAGGGTTTCGAAGACGCCGCCGTTGGCGTCGAAGCAGGAGGAGTAGAGGATCGTGTCCTCCTGGCCGAGGAACGCCGACAGGCGCTGCTCGAGCTCCTTGTGGATCTCCTGGGTGCCGCAGATGAAGCGGACGGAGGCCATGCCGTAGCCCCAGCGGTCCAGCGCTTCCTTGGCGGCGGCAACGACCTCGGGGTGGTCGGCGAGGCCGAGGTAGTTGTTGGCGCAGAAGTTGAGTACGTCGCCCGAGGCGACGGACACGGAGGCGCTCTGCGGGGTGCCGATGACCCGCTCGGGCTTGTAGAGACCGGCAGCGCGGATCTCGTCGAGGGTGGTGGCGAGGTCGTCCCGGACGGACGCGTACATGAGGGCTCCTTGAGTTCGGGAGGTGGAGGTTCAGACGGTCCAGTCGAGGATGATCTTGCCGCTGCGGGCGGTGGCGGCCTCGTCGAAGGCGGCGTCGAAGTCCTCATAGCCGTAGGAGCCGGTGATCACCGGGGTGAGGTCGAGCCCGCCCTCGAGCAGGACGGTCATCGCGTACCAGGTCTCGAACATCTCGCGGCCGTAGATGCCCTTGATGGTGATCATCGAGGTGACGATCTTCGACCAGTCGACGGCGAACTCCTGAGCGGGCAGTCCGAGCATGGCGATACGGCCGCCGTGCGTCATGTTGTCGACCATGTCGCGCATGGCCTCGGGACGGCCGGACATCTCCAGGCCGATGTCGAAGCCCTCCTTGAGCCCCAGCCGGCGCTGTGCCTCGGCGATGTCGCTCTGCGCGACGTTCAGGGCGAGGGTGGCGCCGGCCTTGCGGGCGATCGCCAGCCGGGACTCGCTCACATCGGTGATCACCACATTGCGCGCGCCGGCGTGCCGGGCGACGGCGGCGGCCATGATGCCGATCGGGCCGGCGCCGGTGATCAGGACGTCCTCGCCGACCAGCGGGAAGGAGAGGGCGGTGTGCACGGCGTTGCCGAACGGGTCGAAGATCGCGGCGATGTCCAGGTCCACCTTCGTACGGTGCACCCACACATTGGAGGCAGGCAGGGCGACGTACTCCGCGAAGGCTCCGTCGCGGCCGACGCCGAGGCCGATGGTGCTGCGGCACAGATGGCGGCGGCCGGCGAGACAGTTGCGGCACTTGCCGCACACCAGATGGCCCTCGCCGCTCACCACGTCGCCCACCGCGATGTCCTGGACGTCCGCACCGACGGCGGCGACCTCGCCGACGAACTCGTGACCGAGGACGCGCGGCGTGGTGACGGCCTGCTGGGCCCAGCCGTCCCAGGACCTGATGTGCAGGTCGGTGCCGCAGATGCCGGTGCGCAGCACCTTGATCAGCACATCACCGGGGCCGGTCTCCGGCTCCGGCACATCCATGAGCCACAGCCCGGGCTCGGCGTGCTGCTTGACAAGTGCCTTCATCGCGGCGGCTCCAGGCTGGTGGCAAGGGGCTGACCGGGCACAGCTGCGATGCCGGCGACGGCTGTGAAAGCCGTGAAGGGCTGTGAAGGCTGTGACAGCTCCGGTCAGTGGACCTGCACCAATCTGCCCAGCCGGGACCCCTGAGTCCATCGAGGATTTCTTAAGCGGGCCCACAGCGGAGCTTCATGCGTGCGGTCCTGGGTCAGTTTGGCCGGATGTTGCTGAAGCGCGTTGCAGTTGTCAAGCGTCCTGGATCTTGAGAGAAAACGTGTCGTCACACGGCCAACGCGGACCCCACCAGGCAAGGCTTCCTGGAGCTGCTCGCGCGGGACGGCATCCCGCTCCAAAGGACCGGGAGTTCTGTCACCGGAAGTTCTGTCACTGCATCTGTTACACCATCGGCCTCAGAATCCCCTTGTGATTGCAAACGCAAAGCTCTACGGTTTTCGAGACGTCGGCTCGCTGATCCGTAACTCTTCCCTTCAGATGCAGATATGGGGCACCTCCATGCCTGAGTCACAACGAAGCTCTCCGCGCAGCAGTGCAGGTGCGAATACGCTTCAGGTCACCTCCCGCGCGGACCACGAAGCCGTTCCCGATGGCTCACACTCCCCTTTCGCCGCGGCCGGTCACGACGCGGCCGGGTACCACGACGCTGCGCCCTCCGCCCGTCCGCGGGGTCCGTGGCCCACCCGCGCCCGGACCATCAAGCGGCATGGTTCACTGGTCCGTCTCGTCGGCGACTTCGGCGACGAGGACCTGGAACTCGTACGGACGGCGCTGCCCGCCCGTCAGGTGACCCGCGACGGCGATGTCATCACTGTCTGGCCCGCCGGCAGTTGGACGGCGGCGTCCCATGAGAACGGACTGGTCCTGCTGACGGGCCACTTCGACGCGCAGGACGTGACGGCCGTGCGGGACGCCCATCCGGACCAGTACGTCTCGCTCGACGGTCAGACCCTCACTCTCTGGCCGACCACCCTGGCGCCCGGTCAGATCGCTCCAGGGGCACACTGACAACCCGTCACAGCACGGGAGCCGCCCTTCTGAAGCGAAGGCGGGTCAGCAGACCGCGTGGAGTCCGGCGCACCGCAGTCACCGTTGCGGGCCGGGCGAGTGCGCGGCGGTCGGCCCTGGGAGCGGGGCGTGGCGCCGGGCGGAGTTCACGCGCCGCCTTGAGCGCCTCGGCCAGGCTCACCCGGTGCCAGAGGATCTCGTCCGGGTGGTCCGCCAGCAGCAGCCGCTCGACCACTTCGCGCGCGGCCTGCGACTCCGGGCGGCCCGGGACCAGTTCGGGCCTCAGGACCCGCAGATGCGAGCGTTCGTACGGATCGGCCGCCACCTCCGCCACCGCGACGGGATCGAGCACGGAGGCGATCGCTGCCGCGCGCTCCCACGGGTCCTCGGTCGTTCGCAGCAGCAGTCCGAGCCGTCGGCCCCGCCAGTTGCGCGCACGCCGGTCCTCGCCGGCGTCCAGGACGGCCCGCAGAGCGGGCGGTGTTCTGCCACGCAGCAGGTCGGGGTGGTCAGTGGCGAACTCGCTGAGTTCCTCAGCCAGGTAGAGCCAGACGACCGCCCGGTAGCGGTTCAGATAGAACCGGATCGGTGTGAAGTGGCCCGTGCGGGCGAGCCGGGTGAAACGCGCCGGACTGATGGAGATGAGCCGCGCGCCTTCCACCGTCCCGACGGTCCGCACCCGCTCCCGCAGCGCGTCCGGGAACGCCCTCACGCTGCGCAGACGGTCGACCTCCTCCTGCGCGACCCGCGGTGGTCCGCCGCTCGCCCCCGGCGTCGTACGGACATGCCCCAACTGGACCGCGAGATCGAACTCTCCGCGTTTGAGGTCCAGTGCCTGTGCGGCCCGGCCGAACGCCAGGCTGCGCGCCGCCGCTTCCTTCACCGTCATGACGGTCTCCCCCGTGAGGTGTGAATACTCTCGGTGACGACCGTAGCCCGCCGCAGTCACATCTCGCCCGGCCTGTGGATAACCCGCACGACGCCGTCCTGAGCCGGCATCCGTCCGGGTCAGAAGCCCGAGTTGCCGCCCGGCTGCCTGGCCGCGACACCCAGGTGCTCGCCGACCCGGTTGACCATCAGCGTCATCTCGTAGGCGACCTGACCGACATCGGCCTCGGCCGCACTCAGTACGCACAGGCAGCTTCCGTCACCCGCCGCCGTGACAAAGAGCAGCGCTTCGTCGAACTCGACCATGGTCTGGCGTGCCTTGCCCGCACGGAAATGGCGTCCCGAGCCCCGGGCGAGGGAGTGCAGGCCGGAGGAGACCGCGGCCAGGTGTTCGGCGTCCTCCCGTGCCAGACCGGTGCTCGCTCCCGTCACCAGGCCGTCGTTGGAGAGCACCAGCGCGTGACGTATGTGCTCGATCCTCTTGGTCAGGTCGTCCAGCAGCCAGTCAAGTCCCTTGTCCAACGGCATTGGTCGGTCCTCCCCGCTCGTACGTTCCCCGTCACCCCGTTGCCGTAAGCCTTTCGTACGAGGGACGACAGGGCAAGGTGCGGCTAGCCGACCGAGTCGAGCAGTCGGGCGGTGTACATGCGCCCCGCGTACTCGACGAGCCGTACGAGCACCTCCTTTCCCGAATCGCGGTCACGCGCGTCACACAGCACAACCGGTGTCCCACGGTCGAGATCAAGGGCTCGGGAGACCTCGTGGGCGCCGTAGGTGCGGGTTTCGGCAAAGCAGTTGACCGCGACGACGAAGGGGATCCGGCGGTGCTCGAAGTAGTCGACGGCGGGGAAGCAGTCGCCGAGACGCCGGGTGTCGGCGAGGACGACGGCCCCCAGCGCGCCTTGGGACAGTTCGTCCCACAGGAACCAGAAGCGGTCCTGTCCGGGCGTGCCGAAGAGGTAGAGGGACAGGCCGGAGCGGATGGTGATACGTCCGAAGTCCATGGCGACAGTCGTCGTGGTCTTCCGGTCCACGCCCCCGGTGTCGTCGACCGTGGCGCCCGCCTGGCTGAGCGGTTCCTCGGTGCGCAGGGGACGTATCTCACTCACCGCGCCGACCAGGGTGGTCTTGCCGACGCCGAAGCCGCCGGCGACCAGAATCTTCAGCGCGAGGGCGGTGTTCTCCCCACCGGTGCTGTCGGAGCTCTCGGAGGTCATGAATCACTTCTCTCAAGAGTGAGCCTCACGATGCGCGACCTGTTCGGGAAACCCACAGGTCAGAACAGTCTTCGAGGCTCGAGGGTCAGCAAAGTACGCAGCCAGCATGGCAATTCGGGCCGTGGTCCGAGGGTATGGATCGCTATTAGATCGTTGTGACTGTTCCTCGCCCACTCGATGCCCATTTCCATGCCCATTTCGATGCGCAATCCGATACCCATGCGAGCGACGAGCGAATATTCGCTGGCGGGCGAAGCCCGCGGTAATCAGGATCGGGGCATGTCCATCTTTCTGGAGACCGACCGTCTCGCGCTTCGTCGTTTCAGCGAGAGCGAGGGGGACGTGGACCGGCTGCTCGGCCTCGACAACGATCCCGACGTCATGCGCTTCATCAACGGAGGCCGGCCGACCACGCGGGACGCCATCCGCACCGAGGTTCTGCCACGCTTTCTCCATGACTGTCCGTGCATCGGCGACCGTGTGTTCTGGGCGGCCGAAGAGCGGGGGACAGGGCAGTTTCTGGGCTGGTTCGTACTGCGGCCGCTGGAGGACCACAGCTGTGCCGTGGTGGAGCTCGGCTACCGGCTGAGGAGGGCGGCGTGGGGCCGCGGTCTGGCAACGGAAGGATCTCTCGCCCTGATCCGCAAGGGATTCACGGAGCTGGGCGTACAGCGCGTGACCGCGAACACGATGACGGTCAATTCGCGTTCGCGGCGCGTGATGGAAAAGGCCGGCCTGCGTTACGTACGAACTTTCTTCGAGGAGTGGCCAGATGTCATCGAAGGCTCCGGACTCGGCGATGTCGAGTACGCCCTCACCAAGGCCGACTGGGAGCTGCGGGAAGCCCGGCAACGGACGCCCTGAGCACACGCCCGCCCGGTCACCGGCGCACCGCGAGGTTCGTGCTCACCCGGTGGGCGACGGCCTGAGCAGCTGCGCCAGGACCACCACCACGAACCCGGAGACGATGATGAGCACCCCGTCGTGCTTCGTGAGGCCGACTGCCAGCAGCAGTGCGCCCGCTCCCCACATCCGCGGGCGGGTGACGCTGCGCCGGAGCCACGGGATCAACATGCGCCCTGTGGTGAGCGCCGTCATGCCCGTCACCGCGAGCGTGGCGATCAGCAGAAGAGCGAGTACCGCGAACATCGAGATCAACCCCTGGCTTGTCACGCCTCCCCTGACGCGCACCACCACAGCTTCTCACGCTAGAGAGCTCTCAGGCCGTCGATCACCTCCCTGAGGATCTTCTCGTCGGGCAGCTGAGCGGGCGGCACGGGCCGGCTCACTCTCACGTAGCCCGCCTCGAGCAGGTCGCCGAGGAGCACGCGGACGACGCCGACGGGCAGGTCTGCGTCGGCGGCGAGTTCGGCGACGGACTGGGTTTCTGAGCGACACAGGGTGAGCAGGGCCCGGTGTTCGGGGCCGAAGAGGGAATCCTCGGCGGAGCCGGGTGCCTCGGCATCGACGACGACGAGCGCGATGAGGTCGAATCGGACGTTGCTGGGGCCGGGCTTGGTCCGCCCGCCCGTCATCGCGTACGGGCGGACCAGCGGGCCGGCTTCGGCGTCGTACCACTGACTGCCGGGCATGTCAGTCATAGCGGTCACGTCGTGATGAAGCGTGCCGGGGTGCGCAGATGCTCGCCGACACGTTTGACGAGGCGGGCCATCTCGTAGGCAACCAGGCCGATGTCGGCGGTGACGGCAGTAAGTACGGCGAGGCAGGAGCCGTCGCCTGCCGCTGCCACGAACAGGAAGCCGTCGTCCATCTCGACCATCGTCCGGCGTACGCCCCCGGCGTGGAAGTGACGTCCCGCGCCCTTGGCGAGGCTGTGGAATCCGGAGGCGACGGCGGCCAGATGCTCGGCGTCCTCGCGGGTCAGTGCGGTGGAGGCGCCGACCGGCAGGCCGTCGCCCGACAGCACGACAGCGTGCCGGACTTCGCCGACCCGCAGTACGAGATCGTCCAGCAGCCAGTCGAGGTCGCCGCCGAAGGGGTGGCGGGCTGCGGCTGACTCGTGCTCGATCATGCTTCGTCTCCTTCTCTGCCTGCGGCAGCTGTGCCGGGTGCGGCGCCGCCGCCTCTGGTCCAGCCGTTGCGGTACGCCGTCATCCGGTCCCGTACCTGCTCGGGGGTACGTTCGGGGGTTTCCTCCGGGCCGGCGGCGAGGTCTTCCGGCTCTTCGGCCCGGGACTCTTCGCGCAGCTGCGGGACGAAGTGCGCCTGCCGGACGCGGCGCGGGAGTTCACCGTCCTGGGTCTGCGGTGGAGCGCCGCGCAGGCGCAGCGCGGTGACGCGCGGCGGAGAGGGGGTCTCGCTCTGTGCCGCGAGCACCCGGCGGGGTGCCCCGGCCGGGGCGGGTGTGCCCTGGGTACGCGGGACGGGTACGCCCTGGGTACGCGGGACGGGTACGCCCTGGGTACGCGGGACGGGTACGCCCTGGGTACGCGGGGCTGGTGCGCCCTGCGTACGCGGGGCTGGTTCGGGCCGCGCGGCCTGCGGTTTCTCCTCGTCCGGGCGGGGGGCGCCGCGGGAGCCCGCCCCCGCGGAGAGTGCGCCTTGCAGCACCGCGGTCGGCAGCAGGACCACCGCGGTCGTGCCACCGTAGGGCGAGGTGCGCAGCTGGACCCTGATCTCGTGGCGCGCGGCGAGCCGGCTGGAGACGAAGAGTCCCAGACGGTCGCTGTCGAAGAGGTCCAGGGCTTCCGACTCCTCGAGCCGCCGGTTGGCTTCGACGAGGGCGTCCTTGCCCATGCCGAGGCCGCGGTCCTCGATCTCCAGCACATATCCGTTGCCCACCGGTTCGCCACTGACGCGCACTTTGGTGTGCGGCGGAGAGAACTGGGCGGCGTTCTCGATGAGTTCGGCCAGCAGATGGGTGATGTCGGCGACTGCGGCGCCGACGATGGCGGTCTCGGGGAGCTGCCGTACCTCCACGCGCGCGTAGTCCTCGATTTCGGAGACGGCGGCCCGTACGACGTTGGTCAGCGGGACGGGCACGCGCCAGCCCCGCCCGGGCGCGGCGCCCGACAGGATGATCAGGCTCTCCGCGTGGCGGCGCATTCGGGTGGTGAGATGGTCGAGGCGGAAGAGGTCGCCGAGCTCGTTGGGGTCGTCGGCGCGACGCTCCATCGTGTCCAGCAGGGTGAGCTGGCGGTGGACCAGGATCTGGCTGCGGCGCGCGAGGTTGACGAAGACGCCGGAGATGCCGTCGGCGAGTTCGGCCCGCTCGACGGCGGCGCGGAGTGCGGCGCGGTGAACGGTTCCGAGCGCCTCGCCGACTTGGCCGATCTCGTCCTCGGCGGGGGGTCCGGGCGGTGCTTCGGCCTGGATGTCGATGGTCTCGCCGGTACGCAGTCTGCGCATCGCGTGCGGCAGCTTGTGCCGGGCGATCCCGAGTGCGCTGTTGCGCAGGCTGATCAGTTCGACGACGAGCGCACGGCCGATGCGTACGGAAATGACCAAGGAGGCGGCGACGGCGACGAGTCCGAGGAGTACGGCCGCTCCGGCCCCGGTGCGGAGGGAGCCCGCGAGGGGGTCGGCACGGTCCGCGGCGCTCCGGCGGGCGTCCGTCTCAATGCCGTGCAGATCGTCGCGGACGGTGGCATGCGCCTTGTCCCAGGCTTCGGCCGGGACCGCCTCCGCCGCCCTGCGTCCTGCGGGCGCGGCAAGCACCCTGTCCTCGGCCGTCTGCAACTGGCGGTAGACGCTCTGAGCGGCGAGTTCGCGCCACGCTGCCGCCTCGGGCCCCCGCAGGTCCGTGACGGCCGATTCGGCAAGGCTCCTGCGTGTCGAGACGGCTCCGGTGAACAGCCTCTGCCGGACCGCGTCGAGGGACTTGGTGAGCTGCGCCGAAGTGAGGAGGGCGTCCTCCCGCGCGAGCATCTCGCCGGCCCGGGCGAACTCCAGGAGGACCCGGGCGTCGGAGCCGGGTGCTGCCGCCTGCATCCGGGTGAGGGCTCCCAGGACGTCGAACGCGCCGGTGACGGCGGCGGAGTACTGCTCGTAGGTGTCGTCCCAGGCAGCCTTGCGGCCGACGACGGCGGCGCGGAGGGTGCGCAATTCCTCGGTCCGGGTGACGAAGTCCTCGAGCCGCCCTGCCACACCGCGCGGGATGTCGCCGCCCGCGGCGACCGTGTGCTCATCGTCCAGACGCAGCCGCTTCACGGTCTCGTCGGTACTGCGGACCTCCTGCTGGAACGCGGCCGCGCGCTCGTCCGAGGGGGCTGCCACCTGACGTACCGCTGCGCGCCGTTCGGCCTGCAGGGCCGCCACGGCGGCCGCCACAGGTTCCCGGACCTGTGAGTCGACCCGCTCCAGCGAGCGCAGTCGCGCCACGTCCTGGGCAGTGGTGACGGTGGCGAAGCCCCAGAGGGCGAGCAGCGAGACGACGGGCACCATCAGCAGACAAATGATCTTCGCGCGTACGGTCCTGGGCCCCAGCAGCCCTCGCCCGCGTACGACGGCCGGGGGCTGCGGTTGCGGCGCTTCGGCTCGCGGCTCCTGGCCGGTGTGTTCGACTGCGGGGGGCCCGGCGTGCGCGCGTCGTCCGCGGGCTGCCGCCGGGGCGGGTGGCAGTGGCTGCGGGGACGCGGTGTCGGCGCCCGGGGTCCTGCGGGGTATGCGCATGGCCTCCTCGTTCCGGATACGGGGCTGGGGTGCGGCGGCCTCGCCGGTCAGGCGTTGGTGGCGGGGGTAGCGGGGGTGTGGGCAGCCGTGGCGGTGCTCGGGGGTGCGGTCACGGGGACGGTGTCGGCCGTTCGCTCGGCCGAGGTGTAAGCGTCGCGTTCGTGCGCCGTGGGAGAGAGCGCGACGAACGCGGAGGTGACGAAGAGGTACGACCCGAGGCCGACGGCGAGGGGGAAGATGAACTGCATCGCCGTGGCCCCGGGCAGCTCTCCCCCGCCCGGGACGACCTGGACACTGACCGCGAGCATTCCGGTGTAGTGCATGCTGCTGACCGCCGCCCCCATGACGAGCGAGGCGACGGCGACCGCGACCGGCGATTTGATGTTGAGCGCCGCCCACAGGGCCGCGGTCGCGGCGACCACCGCGATGACGACGGAGAGCGCGACGAGCAGCGGGTCGTACCGGACCGAACCGTGCAGGCGCAGGGCAGCCATGCCCAGGTAGTGCATGCTGGCCACGCCGAGCCCGGTGCTGAGCCCGCCGATCAGCAGTGCCCTCATCCGGTCGCGGCCGTGGCCGACGCAGAAGACTCCGGCGCCGACGACCAGCATCGCGACGAGCAGGCTGAGGACGGTCAGCGGCACGTTGTAGTGGATATCGGTGCCGCGCACGGCGAAGCCCAGCATCGCGACGAAGTGCATCGTCCAGATGCCGGTGCCGATCGCGGATGCCGCGGTGATCAGCCAGTTGCGGCGGGAACGCCCGCTCGCGCCGAGTGCACGTACGGTGCAGCGCAGCCCGAGGGCGGCGCCGATGACGGCCATCGCGTACGACAGTACGGGTGTCAGCAAGCCGAAGGCGGTGTGGTCCAGGTGTCCCATGGCTCAGGGACGCTAGCCCCGCCGGGGGCGCGCCCTGGGGGCGCATTTCGAAAGCTGATGGAATATGACAGAGAGATGTTTCTGAACGATCGTGCCGCGGTCGAACGTGTGCACCGTACGGTCGCCCGAGTCGCCGAGGGATCATGTCCTCATGGCTGACGACCACACGCATGTACAGGAATTCTTCGCCGCCCGGGCGGCGGACTGGGACACCCGATTTCCCGACGACGGCCCGGCCTACGCCGCAGCCGTCGCCGAACTGGGGCTGCGTCCCGGGGACGCCGTGCTCGACGCAGGCTGCGGCACCGGCCGCGCCCTGCCGCCGCTGCGGTCCGCCGTGGGGCCCGGGGGAACGGTGCTCGGGGCCGACCTGACACCCGCAATGCTGGACGCCGCACGGCGCGCCGGGCGCGGCGAGCACGGCGTGCTGCTGCTCGCCGATGTGGCGCGACTGCCGCTGCGCGCCGAGACGTTGGACGCGGTGTTCGCCGCCGGGCTGATCGCCCATCTGCCGCAGCCGGGCGCGAATCTGCGGGAGTTGGCGCGGGTGGTGCGGCCCGGCGGCCGGCTGGCGCTCTTCCACCCCATCGGCAGAGCGGCCCTCGCCGCCCGCCAGGGACGGCAGATCACCGATGACGATCTGCGCGCCGAGCCCAGCCTGGGCCCCCTGCTGGCCGGTTCGGGGTGGCGGATGACCTCGTACGTGGACGAGGACGACCGCTTCCTCGCCCTGGCCGTCCGTCAGGACTGACGCGCAGGACCCACAAGTCCCGGCAGGACCCCGCAGACAACACCCTCGGGCCGCCCCCCGCGGGACTGCCCCTCAGAGCTGAGCCGCCGCGACCGCCCGTCCGAACGCTGCCGGGTTGTCGAACATGATGTTGTGCCCGGCGTCCGGAATGGTCACTACCCGTACGCCGGCGGACACCAGCTCCTCGTGGCCCTCGAGTTCACCGCTCCGCGCGCCCTGCAGATAGGTACGGTCGACCGGCAGTTCCATCAGCATCCGGCGCATCGTGGGGTGCGTACCACGGATCAGCCCCCTCGCACTGCGGTGCAGACCGAGCGGGTCGGCCAGGCGCATGGTCGCCGACCAGATCGGCCCCACCCGCTCGAGCACACGCGCGAAGCCGCCGCCGTGGACGAACTCCTCCTCGCTGTACCCGGCGATCCCGCTGCTGCCCGCCGTCACCGGCGGGTCCGGGTCGAGGTTGGCCTCCGTGACGGTCAGCCGTGCCACCAGATCAGGTCGGCGGTATGCCAGCACGATGGCGACGGCCCCTCCCATGCTGTGCCCCACGAGCTCGCCGCCGCGCACTCCGGCCTCGTCGAGTGCGGCAGCGAGCGCGGCCGCGTGGTCCTCCAGCGAGTAGCCGAAGCCGGAGGGCCGGTCGCTGAGACCGTGTCCGGGCAGATCGACGAAGAGCGAGCGGCGGCCGGTCAGTTCCGGCCGCGCCGCTATGTGCGCGTGGTACGCCGCCGAGGCCGCGCCGAGTCCGTGTACGTACACCGTCGCAGGTCCCTCGCCCGCCGCTTCCGTCCAGCGAATGAAACTGCCCTGCGGGTCGAATCGGGCCTGTCGCACTGTCGCTCTCCCCATGTTCATCAACTCACACGTGCCTGCCGCCCCCTGTTGCCCCGCGGCATTCGACGAGCATACCTCGACACCGATGTATCTCACTCATGATGTATAACGCCCGTATGTGCGGCAGAATGCGGGCATGCTCGAGCTCGCCATCCTCGGTTTTCTGTACGGCACCCCACTGCACGGCTATGAACTGCGCAAACGCATCACCGCGCTGACCGGACATGTGCGACCGGTCGCCGAGAGCACGCTCTATCCCGCGATCAAGCGGCTCGAGAAGGCCGGTCTCCTGGCACGCGAGACCCAGCCGGGCTCCGTCGCCGCGCCCCGCCATGTCCTCACCCTCACCGACGACGGACGCCGTGAGCTGCTGCGTCGGCTCGCGGAGCCCGAGCAGGGGGAAATCACCGACGAGAACAGGTGGTTCACCCTGCTCGCGTTCCTGCGGCATCTGGAGGACGGCGCGGCGCAAACGGCCGTACTGCGGCGGCGTCTGACGTTCCTGGAGCAGCCCGCCAGCTTCTTCTACGACGGTGAACGTCCGCTGAGCGCCGAGGAGTTGGGCGATCCGTTCCGGAAGGGCATCCTCACCGTCGCCCGTGCCACCAGCGAGGCCGAGCTCGCGTGGCTGCACGCCACGATCGACTCCCTCGCGCCGGGAGACCGGCACTGACGGGCCGTTCCAACTCCGCCCAGGAATGGAAGACTTGAAAGATTGGCGGTATCCGCCGCCCCTGGGGGAAGGTGGTCCCTGTGATCAAGAAAATCCGCAAGTTCCTCGCGTTCCGTCCCGATGAGACCGCGGCCGTACGGCGGCCCTCGCGACCCGCCGCCCGGCAGCACAATATCTTCGAGGCCGCCGCGGTCTATGTGTCCGCGTGTGCGGAGGACGATCAGGAGCAGATCGACCAGGCCGCGACCTGGGTGTCCCCCGAGGCGCTGTCGTTCGGGATCAGTGAGCTCGCCTGCCGCGCGGTCATAGCCCTCGCCCGCGAGCGGGACGAGTCTCCCCAGACGGTGGCGCGTGCTCTCCTCGGCCTGCCCGCCGCCTGACGCTCGGCGTGGTGCCGGAACCGCGGCGCGGAACAGGCCGGACCACTTTCGTTCCGCGGACCCTCGACGAGGGGGTTACTCACTGGTTAAGGTGCGCCGACGAACGAACGGACGGGTAGGAGGAGGGTGCCGTGGCAGGGACGGGCGAAGCCGTCGACGACGACGCGCTGTATGTGCTCACCGCGGTGCTGATGACGCCGGCGCAGTTCCCGAGCGTGCTCGGTGACGACTTCCCCGCCGCGTGCGCGGCGCTCGGCCTGGAGCCGTACGCCGAGGGGTACGGGCTGGTGATCGGCCAGGACTCCGACGGAGCCCGGTGGACGGTCGTGATCGACGATGTCTCACTCGTCGCGGTCGCGATCGCTTCCTGGGACTGCGGCATGGAGTACGACCTGTCGCCCGGTGAACGCACGGTGGTCGCCGCGCTCCCCGGCTGGCCGGTGGCCGTCGCGGTCGCGGCGCCCGGCGTGCCCGCGCCCCACGATCCGCCGCCCGAGGAGGGTGACCGGCCGCCGCTCGCGCCGCCCGACACCGACGCCTGGGGACCCGCCCAGCGCCGGCTGGGTGCGGACGAGATCGCGCTCCAGTGGGCGGAGTGGCGGCACCAGATCGACGACGACGAGGCGTTCGCCACGCCGGACACACCCGCCGACGAGCGGCAGGAGCTGCACCAGGGGGTCCGGCGGGCGCTGAAGGAGGCCGGCGCCTATGCGGAGTCGCCCCCGCCGCCCGGGCGGGTCCGCTCCAGCTTCGCGCCGGGCGGGGCGCGGATGCTGCGCGCCGACGGTCCCGGCTGGTCCCTCGTCGCCAGGACCGACGACATCGCTTTCGTCCTGCTCGACGAGGAACCGCGCGAGGTGCTGCCGGTGGGCCGCGCGTTCGCACTGCCCAAGCTCCTCGAGGCCCTCGACACGATAGCCGTGCGCCCGGCCTGACCTGCTTCAACAGCCGTCCTGCACCCGGCCCGCCCCCGGCACCGGGCCGGCCAGCAGCGCGGCGAGTGCCGTGTCGTGGTCCGGATGGGTGCGCAGCGCCTCGATTTCGCCGAGCCAAGGGCTCTCCCACGAGGTGGCACCGCCGATCCGGCGCACCAGATGGAGGGCACACCGGCCCGCGGCCGGTGTGCCGCGTGCGCGCAGACGGCGGACCACCGCCAGCATCGTCCGGCCGTGCTCGCCGGGCGCGAGGTCCGCGAGTGTGCGGTCGTCGTCCAGGCGCAGCCGATCCGGTCCGCCCTCGATCAGGCACAGCAGTCGTTCCCAGCGGGCGGGTGCCGGATCTCCGCACCGCAGGGCGGCTATCGCTGCTTCCCATCGGAGCCGGGCGGCGCGGGCGAACAGCCCTGCCTCCTCCAGGATGCCGACCACGGGATCGGCGAGCGGCATGGGGCCCGACGCGACGGAGTAGGTGGTGAGCCCGGCGGCACAGACGTCGAGCCGGCGCACGGCCCAGGCGCTGATGTCCGGTTTCTCGTCGTGCCTCCGCCGCAGCAGCGCGCGCAGGAGCTCGAGGAGCGGGCCCCTCGCCCTCGGGTCGCCGCCGTGGCATCCCAGATACGCGACGGCCGGCTCCCATACCCGCGGTGTGTGCAGGGGTTTGAGGGCCGCCGCGGCGAGCGCGGCGTACCCGGCCTCCGGGTCGGCGGCCGACCAGGCGTGCAGGGCGTAGGACACGGCGACCGCGGTCTCCCCGTCGTACGCGGACTCCTCGTCGCCCTCCCCGCAGGCGTCCAGCAGACGGGCGAGGAACCGGGTGTAAGCGGGCGCCGCTTTGCTCGGGACGGCGTCGGTCCTGGTGGTGATCACCACGTCCCTGACGGCCGGTTCCCGGACGTGGTCCCACAGGCGCTGCGCAATGCCGTCGGCGTCGATCGCGCGCAGCAGGGACCTGGCCAGCACTGCCCGTACGTCCCGGTGCTGTTCCGGCAGGTCCCAGGCCGCAACCAGCGCGGCGAAGGCGTCGTCGCCGGGGAGCATGCCCAGCCCGCGGGCCGCCTCCTTGCGGGTGCCGACGGGGGCGGCCGGGTCGTGCAGGAGGGATGTCAGCAGGGCAATCGCCTCGCGGTCCGGCAGGGTGTCGAGCCCTCGGCGGACGGAAGCCATGGCCGCCCTGCCGCGTGCGCCACCCGTGCCCGCGTGCCGCAGCAGCACCGCCGTCACGTGCCCGCGCATGGCGTCCTCCATGGCGTCGATCCCACCCAGTGCGCCGAGCGCCGCGGCCGAGACCGGCTGGGGCGCCTGTTCGGCGAGGGCAAGGAGCTGCCCCGGGTCACGCAGTGCGGCCGCGGCATCGGTCCGGGTCCGTACCGGCGCCCATTCGTCGGCGGCGACCGCGGCCGACTGCTCGTACCAGGCACGGCGTTGGAACGGCAGCCAGCGACCCGTCACGGCAGGGCGCACCCGGGGCGCCCAGGGTGCGGACCGCGGCCTGACGCGTCCGCGCAGTCCGTTGTCGCGGGCAGCGGCGAGGACGTCGTCGAGCAGATCGGTGCGCCGTTCCGCGAGGGTGCGCAGGACGGTGGGGACGACCGCGAACGACGGGTCGAGCCGCAGCAGTTCGGCGCAGCGGCTTTCGCGCGGCCCGGCCGGGGCGGTCCAGGCCGAGGCGGCCCGGGCTGCCAGTTCCGGATCGTCGTGGTCCTCCAGCGTGCGCCGTACGAGGGAGTCGAGTTCGGGGAGTTCGGCGAGATGAGGGGCAAGGAGTTCGGCCAGTGGCACGAAGTGTCCGGCGTGCGGCCGCAGTTGGTCCGCCGCGGCGGACCAGATGACCCGGGCGGCTTCGGCGTCCAGACGGAGTGCGCTGTTCGGGCCGGTGCGCCTGGGGTCGGTGAGTACGTCACACAGCAGTCGGGCGGCGTACGCGGCCCGGTCGCCGTTGCCGCGCGCCGCCGCGTGCTCGGTGGTGCGGCGCAGCCATCGTTCCAGGGCGGCGAGCGTGTCCGCCGTGCTGTCGCGCGACTGGACTGCGGTGAGCGAGGCGTCGCGCAGCACCCGTTCCTCCACGGCGGCGAGCAGCCGGAGCGGGGCACCGGCCACTTGTTCCAGGGCGAAGCGCCGCACATCGTTCTGGTCGTGCCAGGCTCGCTCGCAGGAGGCGACGATCCTGGCGAACTCCTGTGGATCGCCGTGCAGTTCGGCGCAGGCGAGCAGAGCGGGCCAGGCGAACATGCGGTGGTGCGCACGGTGCTGTTCGGTCTGTACCCGCAGGAGGGGTTCCGCCCGGTCGAGCGGCAGGACGGCCAGGTAGCGGCTGAGCCTCAGTGGGCTGCGTCCGCTGCGCTCCAGCGCAGCGGTGATCAGCTCGATCCGGTCCTCGCCGGCGAGGGCGGCGAGGGCGGGCTGGATGATGCGCAGGCTGGTCCGGTCGGCGATGCGCGCCTCGGCTGTACGGCGGCGTTCGCCGGGCGGCAGCAGTACGAGCAGGGGGTCGGGGGCGGTTTCCTGGCGTCCCGGGTGGTGGAAGCGTGTGCGGTCGGTGTGGCAGCGGGTGACCAGGGCGGTGAGGTCGTCCGGCGGCAGGGCGCGGACGGCGCGCAGTACGGAGCGGGGAAGCGAGCCGGACCTGAGCCGGAGAAGCTCTCGCGGAGTGCCGTCCGGACCGGCCGGGCACCTGCGCAGGATGTCGAGTACGTCGGCGGGGCGGCGCAGCAGTGCGACTGCGGCGCGGGGAGTGATCAGGCCGGGGGTGCGTGCCAGCAGGAGCAGCCCGGCGGCCGGGTCGCGTTCGGCGACGACGGCGGCGAGAAGCCTGTGGGCACGCAGATACTTCCGGCGCTCTGCCGCGCTCCGGCTCTCGTGCCCGGTGGCGAGGTGTTCCGCGACGGCCAGGGGGGCGGTGCGGGCGAGCGTGGCGAGGGTTCCGGGCGGGGGCTCGCAGGTGGGGAGCCACTGCCCGACAGTCGCCGGGGAGCAGGCGATGAGCAGCCGCGCCGCCTCCTGCGCACCGTGGCGTGCATGCACGTGCGGGACCAGGGTGTCGGCGAGAGCGGTGCGGCGGCTGAGCCGGAGCACGCGGTACGCCGCGTGACGTACCGAGCTGGCGTCGTTCAACGCCAGCTCGGTCAGGGCCTGTTCGGAGACGGGCAGCCGTATCGCGGCGGAGAGCGCACGGCGGCGCAGCAGCGGATCGCCGAGCGCCGCGGCGACGGTGTCGAGGTCCCGGCGGGCGACGGCGAGGAAGAGAGCGGTGTGACGCTGGTCGGTGTCACCGGCGTCGAGTGCGCCCTTGAGGGCGGCATAGGCGTTCGGGGCGAGCGTCCTTGCGTACCGCGCGAGGGCAGCGGAGCGGGCGGGGAAGGGCAGTGCGTCGAAGTGGGCCGCCAGCCACGCCGGAGTCAACGGCTCGGGGTGGGTCCGGGGCGGGGTTCGGGGTGTGCGGGGTGCGGCCATCAGCGATCACCGAAGGATCGCGAGGCCCCCTTTCCAGTCATCATGCGCGTCACACTCGCAGCGGACCGATCATGAAGGCAAGTGATTTACGGAAGGCTGGTGGAGCTGACGCGCGACTCCTGAGGAGAGCTGATCCTGCGCAGCGCCCGCGGACCGTGCGATCGGCAGATCCGCGGGCGGCCATGGGGCCGATTCTCTCGCGCCGCGCTGAAGGTCTGCTCCAGACGCGCTCGAGCGGCCGGTGCGGTTCGTGCGGCCCGTCCGGCCGGTGCGGCCCGTCCGGCAGTTCTATGGCGATCGTGCCGCCGGGCCGTACCACTCCGCCCGCCCTGACGCTGCTCACGATCCCGGGCTTGTGCACGCCCCGTCGCGCGCAGCTCCTCTCCGTGCCGGTGATCGTCCTCGACTCTGCCGGCACGGTGAAGGGCCCTGAGCCGGAGCCCGTCAGCGGCCTATCTCCTTGCGGTTGATGCGACGCAGCCTGCGGCGCTGGCTGGGGTCCAGCATCAGATAGGCCACCGTCGGCACCCCGATCACCACCAACAGCGACAGCCAGAATCCGATCAACGGCCACAGGAGCAGGCCTACGGCCACTCCCCCGATCACGATCTTCGTACGTGTGGTCATCCCCGACGCCTCCTTCGCGGCCGCGGCCGCTCCTGCTGTGAGAACGCGCGTGCACGCTCCACGGTTCCACTATGCGGCGGTGCGCAGCGGTTCGCCGACCTCGTGCATGTGGGTCAGTGCCTGGCGGTACGAATCCATGAGGCCCGTTTCCGTGTACGCGACGCCGAGGGAGCGGCAGTGGGCGCGCACCAGTGGTTGGGCGAGCCGCAGGTGGGGGCGCGGCATGCTCGGGAAGAGATGGTGCTCGATCTGGTAGTTGAGCCCGCCGAGGAACCAGTCCGTGACGAGTCCGCCCCGGATGTTGCGGGAGGTGAGGACCTGTCGGCGCAGATGGCCCCAGCGCTCTTCGCTCTCCTCGTCGGGCATCTCCATCCCCTTGTGGTTCGGCGCGAAGGCCATGCCCAGGTGGAGACCGAGGAGCATCTGGTGAATGAGCGCGAAGACCAGGGCGTGGGCCGGCGGCATCGTGGTCAGCAGCAGGGTCGCGTACGCCGCGACATGGGCGAGCAGCAGCAGCCCTTCGACGGCGCGTGAGCGGGTTGTCTGGCGGGCGCCGGCCTCCTTGGAGAACACGGCCTGGAATCCGTAGACCTTCAGCGCGATGCCTTCGAGGGTGGTCAGCGGGAAGAACAGCCAGGCCTGGTGCCGGGTGAGCCAGCCCCGCAGTCCCGCACGGCCCACCGCCTGCTTCTGTGTGAAGACCAGGATGTCGGCCGCGACGTCCGGGTCCTTCTCGATGTGGTTGGGGTTGGCGTGGTGCCGGTTGTGCTTGTCGTTCCACCATTCCTGGCTCATGCCGAGGAGCAGATTGGCATGGACGAGCTGGATGATCCGGCTCTTGCGGCGGTCGCCGGTGATCTGGGCATGCCCGGCGTCATGGCCGACGAAGGCGGTACGGGCGGACAGGACGGCCAGCAGCGGCGCCAGCAGCAGCACCCACCAGGAGCCGCCGGTCAGAGCCATGCCCGTGATCACTGCGGCCAGCGCGAACAGGTTGACGGTGATCCCTCGGGCGTACCAGCCGCAGCGACGCTGCAGGAGTCCCTGCTCCTTGACGGTCCGCAGCAGCGGGGCGAAATCGCTCCCTGCGGCCGGGCGTACTCCTGGGGCGGGCGCTGGGGCAGGTGGTGCGGGGGCCGCGAGGGTGGCGGTGGCCTGGGGCATGGCGGTCTCCGGTCTGTGGGGCCGTGCGCTTGCGTTGAGCCGTGCGCCGGCCGTACTCACTGCGCTGACCTGAGAAAACGTACGTATCAGTGCCCCTTCGCGGCCATGACGCCACCCCCCGGACACAGCGGGGGCCAGCCAGGGGCGCAGGGTGGTGCTGACTACACCCCCGCAAGCACCCCAACCGGGCACCCCACCCAGGCACCCCTCAGGCCGAAGTGACCCACGTCACGGACACGAAGCGCGCGGCGGGGGTGCGGTGTGGAGTACCCTCGGCGACTCCGATCCAGTAGTCAAGTTTGAGGAATGCATCCATCGCTGTGCACAGGCTCCCCGCGGCAACACCCTCCCCGGTTACCGAACCGGCCCCTACCGAAGCAGCTCTCCCGGAACCCGGCCCCACGGAACGCGCACTCGCCGAGGCAGCCCTCGCCGACCTCACCCGCTGCTCCGCGGTCTTCGTGCCCGGAGACCCGGCCCGCACCGGCCGTATCGCGTTCTGGCGCCCCGACGGTGACCGGCCCCCGGTGGCGCCCGGCTCCGTCGAGCCGCTCACCGTGGTCACGGACGACGGCCGCCCCCATGCCGTACGAGCGCTGCTGATGCCCGTACGGGACGCCCTGCCGGTCCTCACCCGGGCCCGGGCCGGCGCCGACGCCTCCCCCGCGGCCGCCTTCTGGGGCGCGGCGGCGATCCTCGCTCTCCAACTCGCCGCACGAGGGCTGCTGTTGCCGGGTCTCACCGCCACCGATCACGACGCCTGGCGGGTCGGCCCGCTGACCACCGACGACCTGGAGCGGGTACGTACGCTCGCGGCGTCCATGCCGGCCGCCGCGCACGCCGTGCCGCTGGACGACCAGGCAGATCCCGTCCTGCTGCCCGCACCGGAGGGGCTGCTGCGGACGTTCCTCGACGCGGTCGCCGACGGGCTGCCGCGCACCCCGGCGGCGCAACTCGCCGCGGGCGGCCCCGCCTTCGCGGCGCGCGAGCCGCAGCGGCTGCCCGACCAGCGCGGCTGGGCCGCGGACGTCGCCGCCGGCCATGACGCGGGCGTACGGCTCTCGCTGCGTATCGAGCTGCCGGGTCTCGGGCAGGCCGACGCTGCGGGCGCGGAGCCGGCCTTCCGCGCCGTGCTCCAGATACACAGCGTCAGCGATCCGACGCTCGTCGCCGACGCCGCCGAGGTCTGGGCGGGAGGCGGGCGGACGGGTACCACGTTCGGGCCGCGCTCCCGGATGGACGCCCTGCTCGCGCTGCGACGGGCAGCCCGCGTCTGGGCGCCGCTCACCCCGCTGCTCCATGCCGCCGTGCCGGACGCGATCGAGCTCGCCGACGAAGAGGTCACCGAGCTGCTGGGCGAGGCGGCGCGGACACTGGCGGCGACCGGCGTCCAGGTGCACTGGCCCAAGGAGATGGCGCGCACACTCACCGCGCGCGCGGTGATCGGCCCGCCGGAGGAGGACGCCGCGGGCGAGGGCCCGCAGAAGGACGGTTCCGGGCTGCCGTCCTTCCTGTCCGCGGACGCCCTGCTCGCCTTCAACTGGTGGTTCGCACTGGGAGATCAGCAGCTCACTCGGGACGAGCTGGACCTGCTCGCCGAAGCGAATCGTCCTGTCGTGCGACTGCGCGACCAATGGGTGCTCATCGACCCGGAGGAGGCCCGGCGAGCCCGCGAGAGCCAGGACCGCAAGCTCACTCCGGTCGATGCGCTCGGCGCCGTACTGACCGGCTCGGCCGAGGTCGACGGCCGCCGTGTCGAGGTGCAGGCGTCGGGGTGGCTGGCGCAGCTGCGCGACCGGCTCGCCGATCCCGAGGGCGGGCAGCTGGAGATCGGTCAGCCCACGGCGCTCACCGCCACGCTGCGCGACTACCAGCTGCGCGGCCTGAACTGGCTGCACCGGATGACCTCGCTCGGCCTCGGCGGCTGTCTCGCCGACGACATGGGCCTCGGCAAGACCATCACGCTCATCTCGCTGCATCTGCACCGGCAGACCGACGAGTCGGCCGCCGGCCCCACCCTCGTCGTCTGTCCGACGTCCCTGATGGGCAACTGGCAGCGCGAGATCGAGAGGTTCGCGCCCGGCACCGCCGTCCGCCGCTTCCATGGCTCCTCGCGCGGTCTCGACTCCCTGGCGGACGGAGAGTTCGTGCTCACGACGTACGGCACGATGCGGCTGGACGCCGAGAGGCTCGGCCAGGTGGCGTGGGGCATGGTCGTCGCCGACGAGGCGCAGCACGTCAAGAACCCGTATTCCGCGACCGCCAAGCAGCTGCGCACCATCGGGGCGAAGGCGCGTGTCGCACTGAGCGGCACACCCGTGGAGAACAATCTCTCGGAGCTGTGGGCGATCCTCGACTGGACCACGCCGGGACTGCTCGGCCGTCTCGGCACGTTCCGTACGCGCTACGCGCAGGCGGTGGAGAGTGGCAACGACCCGGCCGCGGCCCAGCGACTGGCCGCGCTGGTACGGCCGTTCCTGCTGCGCCGACGCAAGTCCGACCCGGGCATCGCGCCCGAGCTGCCGCCCAAGACCGAGACCGACCGGGCCGTGTCACTGACCCGGGAGCAGACAGGCCTGTACGAAGCGGTGGTGCGGGAGACCCTCGCCGCGATCGCGGAGGCCGGCGGCATGGAGCGGCGCGGCCTGGTGGTGAAGCTGCTGACCGCGCTCAAGCAGATCTGCAACCACCCGGCGCAGTACTTGAAGGAGCACAGCCTCAAGGAGGAACGGCCCCGGATCGCCGGCCGCTCCGGCAAACTGGAGCTGTTGGACGAACTGCTCGACACCATCCTCGCCGAGGACGCGAGCGTGCTGGTCTTCACTCAGTACGTGCAGATGGCACGGCTGCTCGAGACGCACCTGGCGGCCCGGGGAGTACCCACCCAGTTCCTGCACGGCGGCACGCCGATCGCCGAGCGCGAGGCGATGGTGAACCGCTTCCAGGACGGCGAAGTGCCCGTCTTCCTGCTGTCGTTGAAGGCGGCGGGCACGGGACTGAACCTCACCCGCGCCGAGCATGTCGTGCACTACGACCGCTGGTGGAACCCCGCGGTCGAGGCGCAGGCCACCGACCGCGCCTACCGCATCGGTCAGACCCAGCCGGTGCAGGTGCACCGGCTGATCGCGGAGGGGACCATCGAGGACCGGATCGCCGACATGCTCGCGCGCAAACGGGAGTTGGCGGACTCCGTGCTCGGCTCCGGCGAGGCCGCGCTGACCGAACTGACCGACGCCGAACTGGCGGATCTGGTGGAACTGCGAGGGAGCGGGCGATGAGCGGCAGGGACGAGATCGAGCGGACGTTCGCCGCGCTGCCGCCGACGCGGGGCCGGGGGTTCGCGCAGACATGGTGGGGCCTGGCCTGGCTCAAGGCGCTGGAGGACACAGCGCTGGACGGCGAGCAGCTGAAGAAGGGCCGCAGGCACGCGCGCGAGGGTGCGGTGGGAGCCGTGTCCGTACGTCCCGGACGGATCACCGCCGTCGTACGGGACCGGGACGGCACCGCGCAGCGCAGCGATGTGCTGTTGCAGGAGCTGAGTGCGCAGGAGTGGGACCGCTTCCTGGACATGGCGGTCGACCGGGCGGGCCATATCGCGGCGCTGCTCGACCGCGAGATGCCGCCGCATCTGGTGGAGGACGCGGCGGCGGCCGGGGTCGAACTGCTGCCGGGGATCGGCGATCTGGAGCCCGCGTGCAGCTGCGAGGCATGGGACCACTGCCCACACACGGCGGCCCTGTGTTACCAGGTGGCGCGGCTGCTCGACCAGGATCCGTTCGTGCTGCTGCTGATGCGGGGGCGCGGGGAGCGCCGGCTGCTGGACGAGTTGCAGATACGGAGTGTGGCGCGGGCGGGCGCCGCGGCGCCGGGACAGGAGACCGGGCGGACACGCGTGGGGGTGCGGGCCGACGAAGCGTTCTCGGCGCGGGACGTCCTGCCGCCGCTGCCCGCTCCCCCGCCGGTGCCCGACGTGCCCGGCCGGGCACCCGCCCTGGACACGGAGACCCCTCCCGCTCCGGGGCTCGACCCCGCGGCGCTGGAGTTCCTGGCCGCGGACGCGGCCGCGCGGGCGCACCGAATGCTCACGGAAGCGCTTTCCCCCGGGCATCGGCAACAGCCACTGAACGTGGAGCTGACGCAGAGTCAGGACGCTGTGCGGCTGGCGGCCGCGGCACCGGGCCCGATGGTCGCGGGACGTCTCGCCGCGGGCACGCTGCGCCGGAGCACCGAGCTGGACCTGGCCGTACGCGCCTGGCGGTACGGCGGAACGGCCGCGCTCGCGGTGCTCGAGGAGGAGTGGACGCCCGAGTCCGAGGTCCTCGCCCGGGCGAGGACACAGCTCGCCGAGGCCTGGGAGGACACCGACCGGCCGCGGCTGCGGGCGGGCGGCTCGGGCCGCTGGACGGTGGTGGGCGCCGAGGTGCAGCTGCGCGTGGGGCGTGACGGCCGCTGGTGGCCGTACCGCAAGGAGCGCGGGCGATGGGCGCCGGCCGGGCCGGCGGACCACGATCCGGCGGCCGCGCTGGCGGGAGTGCAGGCAGAGGTACTCGGCGAGGCCGGCTGAACGGTTCGCGCGAGTGTGATGGCGGCGCGTCAGGAGGAGTTCACCCGGGAGATTTTCGGTAGGCGGGGGAACGCTCGGCCTGGCCACCGAGGACTGCCTCCGCCGCGCGATCGGTACGCCGAAGGGCTGCCCGGCCGCGATCGGTACGCCGAGAACCGCCTCGCGGGCCGGGCGCAACCCCGGGTGGTGGTGCCCTGGCCGCGGATCGAGACAGCGGCCGGGTCACTCCGACCGGCTGGGGCGCCTCTCGGAGGTGCCTTCCGTGTGGCCGTCGGCGTCGAGTCTCTCCGCCGGCCCCGGTGCGGTGGCGGGTCCGTGACCACGGCCTCCCGCGGCTGGGCGCGTACGGGCCGAGCACCGGGCGGGCGCGCGCGCCCCACCGGCCCCATGTCTGCGACACCAACCACACCCCTGTCGCCGAGATCCGCAAGGAGTGGCTGCCGGCAAGGGATCCTCAGGGCGGTTCCACCGCCATCTGCGGGAGGTCGCCGCCGTACTGCACCGACCCCCGACACCCCCACAGGAGAGGCTCCCCCCATGGACCGTAGACGACTGCTCCGGGGTGCCGCTGCAGCGGCCGCCGCCGGCGTCCTGCTGCCCGCGGGCCGCGCCCAGGCTGCCGCCAGGGCCGACACCGACTATCCGCTCGGCCACTGGACGCCCGCGACGACGGCCAACTACACGGCATCCGACCGCCCCTCGGAGTATCCCGTCGAGTATGTGGTCATCCATGTCGCCCAGGAGACCTTCGCCGACACCGTCGGGATCTTCCAGGACCCGGCGCGGCAGGTCTCCGCGCACTATGTGGTCCGCTCGGCGGACGGCTATGTCGCGCAGTGCGTACAGGAACGCAATGTGGCCTGGCACGCGGGCAGCTGGGACTACAACACACGCAGCATCGGCATCGAGCACGAGGGCTGGGTGGACCAGCCCTCGTACTTCACCCATGCGATGTACACGCAGTCGGCGGCGCTCACCGCCTCCGTCTGCAACCGGTACGGCATCCCCAAGGACCGGGCGCACATCATCGGTCACCACGAGGTGCCCGGCTCGGACCACTCCGATCCCGGTCCGTACTGGGACTGGGTGCGCTATATCCGTCTCGTCAACTTTGTCTGACGCAGGGACGGTTGTCGGGCACCGCGGACAGGTTCACGATGGCCTCAGGAGGCCGAGTTGAGCGACGCATGGGTGGCCCTGGAGTCCGGCGTGGATCCGGCGGAGCGGACCGCCGCGCTCCGCCGCGCGTACGAGGCGTATCTGACGGTGGGACGGGTCGAGCGTCCGGTACGTCCGGTGGTCGCCGACTCCTGGCGGCGCTCGGCCCGTGCGCATGTCAGTCCGGAGGGCACCGCGGGCGTCGAGCTGGACGAAGACGCCCTGGGCGCGTACCGCTCGAGCCACCCGCTGGCGCGGGCGATGCCGCTGGTCCGGGAGCTGACAGGCGCGTACGCCATGGACGGCGAGCATCTGGTCGCGGTCTGCGACGCGCACGGACGGCTGCTCTGGGTCGAGGGGCCTTCGGCCACCCGCAGGAAGGCCGGCCGGATGAACTTCGTGCCGGGCGCCCGCTGGGCCGAGGCGGTCGCCGGGACGAACGCGCCGGGCACGGCGATAGCGGTGGACCGGCCCGTCCAGGTTTTCGCCGCCGAGCATTTCCGGCGGCCCGTGCAGGCCTGGACGTGTGCGGCTGCTCCCATCCACGACCCGGGCACGGGGCGGGTGCTCGGCGCGGTGGACATCACCGGCGGGGACCGGCTGGCGCATCCGCACAGCCTTGCGTTCGTCGGGGCCGTGGCGCGGGCCGCCGAGTCGCAGCTGGCGCTGCTCGCCCCACCGCCCGCGGCCGGCCGGGTGCTGCTGACGGCGCTGGGGCGGGACGAGGCTCTGCTGGTGACGGGTGGGCGCAAGGTGCGCCTGAGCCGTCGGCACAGCGAGATCCTCGTGGTGCTGGCCCGCCGCCCGGAGGGCATGGGCGGCGACGAGCTGCTGGTGGAGCTGTACGAGGACGAGACGGTCACCCCGGTCACGCTGCGGGCCGAACTGTCCCGGCTGCGCCATCTGCTCGGTCCCGGGCTGCTGCGTTCGCGCCCGTACCGCCTCGCCGTGCCCGTCGACGCGGACTTCGACACGGTGGCGCGGCGGCTTGCTGCGGGTGCGGTGACCGGGGCGATGAGCGCGTACGCCGGTCCGCTGCTGCCCGCCTCGCAGTCACCCGCGGTGGTGCGGCTGCGGCGCAGGCTCGAGGAGCAGTTGCGGGCGGCGCTGATCGCACGCGGTGATCCGGGGCTGCTGGCCGACTGGGCGTACACCCCGTGGGGTGAGGACGACCTGGTGGTGTGGCGGGCCCTGGCCTCCGTCCTCCCCGCACACCAGCGGCCGTCCGCGCTCGCTCGCGTGCACGAACTCGACGCCTGGCTGGGTACGTGACGGCTCCGCCCGGGGCCGGCGCATGCGCCTGTTCGAACGTGCGGCCGATGACGTTCCCACCGGATGACCGCTTCCACACTGCGAACACCGCTCACTCTCCCTACTGTCGGTAGATGGAGCACGACAGGGCATGACCGTCCGAACCCGGAGGAGCCCCCATGCCGGAGCTGTTCATCGGTGGTACATGGACCGCCGCTGTCGACGGGCAGGTACGCGAGATCCGCTGCCCCGCCGACGGCACCCTCGTCGCGACCGTCGACGAGGCAGGGCCCAAGGACGCCGCGGCGGCGATCGCCGCGGCCCGGGACGCCTTCGACCGCGGGCCCTGGCCCGCCACCCCCGCGGCCGAGCGGGGCCGGCTGCTGCTACGCGTCGCCGACCTGCTGGAACGTGACAAGGACGCACTCGCCCGAGCCGAATCCCTGGACACCGGGAAGCGGCTCGTCGAGAGCGAGTACGACATGGACGACATCGCCAACTGCTTCCGCTACTTCGGGAACCTGGCCGCCTCGGGCGGCAGCGACCGCATCGTCGACGCCGGCAACCCCGAGGCGGACAGCCGGGTGGTGCACGAGCCGGTCGGCGTGTGTGCGCTGATCACCCCATGGAACTACCCGCTGCTGCAGACCGCCTGGAAGGTCGCCCCGGCGCTTGCCGCGGGCAACACCTTCGTACTCAAGCCCAGCGAGCTGACCCCGCACACCGCCATCATTCTGATGCGGCTGCTGGCCGAGGCCGGGCTGCCCGACGGGGTCGCGAACCTCGTCCTGGGCGCGGGACCCACGGCGGGCGCACCGCTGAGCGAGGACCCGAGAGTCGACCTGGTGTCGTTCACCGGCGGGCTCGTCACCGGCCGGCGCATCATGGCCGCCGCTGCCCCCACGGTGAAGAAGGTCGCCCTGGAGCTCGGCGGCAAGAATCCGAATGTCGTCTTCGCCGACGCCGACTTCGACGCCGCGGTCGACTACGCCCTGATGGCGGTCTTCCTGCACTCCGGCCAGGTCTGCTCGGCCGGAGCGCGGCTGCTGGTCCAGAACGAGCTGCACGACGCCTTCGTCAAGGAGGTGGTCAAGCGGGCCCGGGCGATCCCGCTCGGTGGCCCGTTCGACGAGAACGCCCGCACCGGACCGCTCATCTCCGCCGCGCACCGCGCCAAGATCGAGGCCTACGTGGCCGCGGGACTGTCCGAGGGCGCGGTGCTGCGCTGCGGCGGCAAGCGGCCCGACGACCCGTCCCTGCAGGACGGCTACTACTACCTGCCGACGGTGCTGGACGAGTGCACCCCGGGCATGTCGGTGGTACGCGACGAATCGTTCGGCCCGGTGCTCACCGTGGAGCGGTTCCGTGACGAGAACGAGGCGGTCGCCCTCGCCAACGACACCGTCTACGGCCTGGCCGGAGCGGTCTGGACGCAGGATGTAGCCCGGGGGCACCGGGTGGCGTCGAAGCTGCGCGCCGGCACCGTATGGATCAACGACTTCCACCCCTACGTGCCCCAGGCCGAGTGGGGCGGAATGAAGCAGTCCGGCTTCGGCCGAGAGCTGGGCCCGGCCGGACTGGCCGAGTACCAGGAGGCCAAGCACATCTGGCGCAATCTCTCGCCGAGTCCGCAGAGGTGGTTCGAATGAGTACGGAGGCCGGCCAGGGGCCGGAGCCCGCGGGCCCCGCCCGGACCCAGACCGAACACGACGACGACGCGCTGGGCGAGCTCGGCTACCGGCCGGAACTCAAGCGCACCCTGGGCAACTTCCACACCTTCGCCGCCGGGATCAGCTACATCTCGATCCTGACCGGAACCTTCCAGCTGTTCTACTTCGGTGTGGCTTTCGGCGGTCCCGCCTACTGGTGGTCCTGGCCGATGGTCTTCGTCGGCCAGCTGATGGTGGCCCTGTGCTTCTGCGAGCTGGCCGCCCGCTACCCGGTGGCCGGTTCGGTCTACAACTGGGCCAAGAGCATGGGCGGGCCGCACATCGGCTGGCTCGGCGGCTGGATGATGATGACGGCCACCATGGTGACGCTCTCGGCCGTGGCGCTGGCCTACCAGGTCACGCTGCCGCAGATCGACGAATCGTTCCAGTTCGTGGGTGACGGCAGCGGCACGAACGACGCGGCGGCCAACGCCGTACTCCTCGGCACGGTGCTCATCCTGTTCTCCACTGCGGTCAACGCCTTCGGCGTCCAGCTCATGGCGCGGATCAACTCCGCGGGTGTGTTCATCGAGCTGATCGCCGCCGTCGCCCTGATCATCTGCCTGGCGGCACACATCACCCGCGGCCCCAGCACCGTCCTGACCGACACGTACGGACTCGGCAGCGGCCAGCCCCTCGGCTATTTCGGTGCCTTCCTCACCGCGTCGCTGGCCTCCGCGTATGTGATGTACGGCTTCGACACGGCGTCGTCACTGGGCGAAGAGTCGCACAATCCGAGCCGCAACGCGCCCCGCGCCATCCTGCGGGCGCTCATCGCGTCCTTCCTCATCGGCGGCCTGATCCTGCTCTTCGCCCTGATGGCCGTGCCGGATCTGAACGCGAAGGAGCTCAGCACGAGCGGTCTGCAGTACGTGGTGCTGGTGACGCTCGGCGCGACCATCGGCGAGATCTTCCTGTGGTGCGTCGTCGTCGCGATCACCGTCTGCGTCCTCGCCGTTCATGCCGCCGGCATCCGGCTGATGTTCGCCATGGCACGGGACAACAACCTGCCGGCAGGCTCGGTGCTCGCCCGGGTCAGCCCGCGCTTCCAGACGCCCGTGGTGCCTGCCGTCGTGATCGGTGCGATCGGCGTCATCATCCTGGTGATCAACATCAACCAGCCGCAGATCTTCTCGGTGATCACCAGCATCGCGATCATCATGATCTACCTGGCGTATCTGCTGGTCACCACGCCCATGCTGATCCGGCGGCTGCGCGGCACCTGGAAGCCCGCCGAAGGCAGCTTCTCGCTCGGCAAACTCGGTCTGCCGATCAATATCGTCGCCGTGCTGTGGGGCGCCGCCATGTCCCTCAACCTCGCCTGGCCGCGCGCCGAGGTCTACAACGCGACGGGACCGCAGCACTGGTATCTGCGCTGGGGCGCGTTCCTCTTCATCGGCGTCGTCGCGCTCGGCGGCTTCGCCTACTACTGGTTCGTACAGCGGCACAAGACCGGCGTGCTCGCCGAGCACCGGTTCCAGGCCGCGGACTCGCCGCCGCAGCCCCCGGCCGCCGCCCCCTGATCCTCTGATCCTGGAGAACCGATGCCCGCTCAGAGCCCCCTGGCCGAGTTCGACTACGTCGTGGTCGGCGGCGGTACGGCCGGCGCCGTCGTCGCCGCGCGGCTGTCCGAGGACCCGGACATCAGCGTCTGCGTACTGGAGGCAGGCCCCTCCGACATCGGCGACGACAGCATCCTCCGGCTCGACCGCTGGATGGCCCTGCTGGAGTCCGGCTACGACTGGGACTATCCGGTGGAACCGCAGGAGAACGGCAACAGCTTCATGCGGCACGCCCGCGCCAAGGTGCTCGGCGGCTGCTCCTCGCACAACTCCTGCATCGCGTTCTGGGCACCGGCGGAGGACCTCGACGAGTGGGGCGCGACGGGCTGTTCCGGCTGGAGCGCCGCGGACTGCTTCCCGCTCTACCAGCGGCTGGAGACCAACGACGCGCCCGGCGACCACCATGGCCGCTCGGGCCCGGTCACCCTCCGCACCATCTCGCCGCACGACCCGTGCGGTGTTGCTCTGCTCGAGGCCTGCGCGGCGACGGGCATCCCCACCATGCCGTTCAACACCGGCACCACGGTGATGCGCGGCGCGCACTGGTTCCAGATCAACGCCCGTGAGGACGGCACCCGTTCGTCCGCGTCGGTCTCCTATCTGCACCCGATCCTCGGCAAGCGGCCGAATCTGGAAGTACGTACCGGACTGCAGGCCAAGCGGCTGCTGTTCGACGACGGCGGCCGGCGCTGCACGGGCGTCGAGTATCTGGAGCCCGACACCATTCACACCGGGGCGGTACACGCGCGGCGCGAGGTGATCGTGGCCTGCGGGGCCATCGACTCGCCGAAACTGCTGATGCTGTCGGGCATCGGACCGGCCGGGCATCTGCGCGAGTGCGGGGTGGAGGTCCGGGTGGACTCCCCCGGTGTCGGATCCCATCTCCAGGACCATCCCGAGGGCGTGATCATGTGGGAGGCGAAGCAGCCCATGGTCACCTCCTCCACCCAGTGGTGGGAGATCGGCATCTTCGCGGACACCGAACCGGGCCTGGACCGGCCGGACCTGATGTTCCACTACGGCTCGGTGCCGTTCGACATGAACACCTACCGGCGCGGCTACCCCACCACGGACAATGCCTTCTGTCTCACGCCGAACGTCACCCGGGCCCGCTCGATGGGTACGGTCCGGCTGCGCACCCGCGACTTCCGCGACAAGCCGAAGGTCGACCCGCGCTACTTCACGCACGAGCACGACATCCGGGTGATGACGTACGGGCTCCGGCTCGCGCGCGAGATCGCCGCCCAGGCTCCGCTGGCCGACTGGGCCGGTGCGGAGCTGGCGCCCGGTCCGGATGCCAGGAGTGACGAAGAGCTTTTCGCGTACATCCGCGAGACGCACAACACCGTCTACCACCCGGCGGGCACGGTGCGGATGGGCGCGGCGGACGACGCGGACTCGCCGCTCGATCCGCAGCTGCGGGTCAAGGGTGTGAGCGGGCTGCGGGTGGCCGACGCGTCCATCATGCCGTTCCTGCCCGCGGTCAATCCGTGCATCACCACGATGATGATCGGCGAGAAGTGCTCCGACATGATCAAGGAATCCTGAACGGCCCTCCACCGCAACGTGGTTGCAACGTCCCGGCACCTAGCCTCGCGGCGAGCGCCGCCCAGAGGCGGGCGGCACCCTCACCGGGAGGCCATGGAGATGACCCGATACGCAGCGCCGGGCAGCGACGGCGCGATCGTCTCGTACGAGTCCCGTTACGACCACTGGATCGGCGGCGCGTATGTCCCGCCGGCCCGCGGCCAGTACTTCGAGAACCCGAGCCCGGTCAACGGCCGCCCCTTCACCGAGATCGCCCGCGGCACCGCCGAGGACGTCGAGCGGGCACTGGACGCGGCACACGCCGCCGCCCCCGGCTGGGGCCGCACCGCGGCCGGCGACCGCGCGAACATCCTGCTCAAGATCGCTGACCGGATGGAGGCGAACCTCGAACAGCTCGCGGTCGCGGAGAGCTGGGAGAACGGCAAGCCGGTACGCGAGACCCTGGCCGCGGACATACCGCTGGCCATCGACCACTTCCGCTACTTCGCAGGGGCTCTGCGCGCCCAGGAGGGCACCCTGAGCGAAGTGGACGACGACACCATCGCGTACCACTTCCACGAGCCGCTCGGGGTCGTGGCCCAGATCATCCCGTGGAACTTCCCCATCCTGATGGCGACTTGGAAGCTGGCGCCCGCCCTGGCCGCCGGCAACGCGGTCGTCCTCAAGCCGGCCGAGCAGACCCCGGCGTCCGTGCACTACTGGATGAGCCTGATCGCCGACCTGCTGCCGCCGGGCGTCGTCAACATCGTCAACGGCTTCGGCGCGGAGGCCGGCAAGCCACTGGCCTCCAGTCCGCGCGTCGCGAAGATCGCCTTCACCGGGGAGACCACGACGGGGCGGCTGATCATGCAGTACGCCTCCGAGAACATCAAGCCGGTCACCCTGGAGCTCGGCGGCAAGTCGCCGAACATCTTCTTCGACGACATCTGGGCGGCCGACGACGATCTGCGGGACAAGGCACTCGAGGGCTTCACGATGTTCGCGCTGAACCAGGGCGAGGTCTGCACGTGTCCGTCGCGGGCACTGATCCAGCGGGGTCACTACAGCGAGTTCCTGGAGGCGGGCATCGCCCGCACCGAGCAGATCGTGCCGGGTCACCCCCTGGACACCGACACCATGATCGGAGCCCAGGCCTCCAACGACCAGCTCCAGAAGATCCTTTCGTATCTGGACATCGGCCAGCAGGAGGGCGCAAAGATTCTGGCGGGTGGTCAGCGCATCGACCACGGCGGCGAGCTGGCCGGTGGCTACTACGTCCAGCCCACGGTCTTCGAGGGCGACAACCGTATGCGGATCTTCCAGGAGGAGATCTTCGGCCCGGTCGTCGCCGTCACCTCCTTCAGCGACTTCGACGACGCGATCAAGACGGCGAACGACTCGTTGTACGGCCTCGGCGCGGGGGTATGGACCCGTGACATCAACACGGCCTACCGGGCGGGCCGCGCGATCCAGGCGGGCCGGGTCTGGACGAACTGCTACCACGCGTACCCGGCGCACGCGGCGTTCGGCGGCTACAAGCAGTCGGGGATCGGTCGCGAGAACCACCGGATGATGCTGGACCACTACCAGCAGACGAAGAACGTTCTTTGTTCATACAGCCCTCAGAAACTTGGCTTCTTCTAGAGCCTCAAGTTGGTTGCCTGGAGGGAGCTTTACCTTTCCAGGCACCCACAGGGTGCAGCCACTATCCGTGACCGCTCAGCAACGTTCCGGACCCGTTCACTATGGAACTGCGCCCATCCCGGACCAGCCACGGACCAGCTGGGGGCACTACGTCACGTCGCCCCCGGCGGGGCAAAGCATCCGAAGAAGTGCGGACGACGTCGGGTGACGGGTGTGGTCACACGGTAGTGGGCTCTCGGGTTGTCTAAAGGTCGTTGAGCGCCACGAGACTGGCCCTCAGCACATGCCGACGGTGTCGCGGTCCGGGATGACGCCACGTTCTCGTTGTTTGCGGAGGTGCACGAATCTTCGCTACTCGCTTTGCGCCCACGACCTCGGTCTGTGGGCGCGGGCGGAGAAGGCGAGGCAGCGGCCGTTGCCGCAAGCTCGTTGGGGGTAGGAAGGGATCAGCTAGGCACTCCTGGCTTCTGGGACTGCGCACCGATGGAGGCTGCGCGAACGCTGTGCCGGACGTCGCGGGAGAGGATTTGCAGGACTTCCGCGGATAGTTCGGCTGCTTCCGGGGCCGCCAGAGCTGCCGCTTCCGCCAGGACGCGGCGCACACGAAAGTCACCGTCCCGCGCCAACTGCAGGATCGTGTCCCTATGGTGAGCGGGATGACGCATGCAGAGGACCGCACCCGCCTGGCGGACACCGACGTAACCGTGCGCGGCAAGGATGCCAAGGCCGATCCGAGATGTAACGTCGTGCGGGAGTTGAGACAGCGTCACGGCTACATCATGAAGGATCTCGGTGTCCTGCTCGGAGAGCAGACTGATTGCCTGGTGGCGTACCCAGACGTGGTCCTCAGGGTCAGTGGCGGACACCTCAGCCAGCCGTAGCCCCTTTCCGCGGAGCGACGCCGAACCGCCGGAGATCTTGAACGAGCTGAGCGGGTGGGGACTACCGGTCACTTCTCCGTCCAGGTAGCTTCCATCCCGCTTCCCGAGTGCGTACTCCTTGGCTAGCAGGAACGTCTGCCGATGGACTTCGACCGGCAGGTCGATGACCAGGTTGCGGGCACCGGTGATGGCGTCCTGCCGTGCCATAGCGATCTCGCGGGGGTCGGCCGCGATGTCCATGAGCCTTTCGAGGCACGTCTTGCGCGCATTGATGTGGAGGCTGCCAACCAAGTAGGAGTCTTCCACCAGCCTCGTGCCGAGGTCGGCGCGGCCTGGGTCCGGGGCGGGCCGTCGCAGGATGCGGTCGCGTGCCTGCTCGGCATTTCCCCGTACTGCTGGATGCCCAGGGTCGATGGCCATCCGTGCGACGTCAGCCAAGTACAGACCTTTGTCGTCGAGTTGAGACACCCGTGCACGAAGAGCAGCGAGATCCTCCCGCTCCGTTAGCAGTTTGACCACCTCATCTTCCACGACCAGTTTCAGTGCCTTATCGGCCCCGCCGTCGGCCAGATCGAAGAGTCGCGTGAGGGCATTTGCCGTGAGGCTGGAGTGGACCCTGGCGATGGCGACACACGCCGTTGCGTGTCCGTCGTCGGAGAAGTGGTATTGGTTGGGTCCTCGTGTCACATCGGCGGCAAGCAGGTCGAGGAGAGTCTGGGCCTGAGTCGGCGTTCCTCGCGCCCCGAGAGCACAGGCGCTGCGTGTGGCCTGATGCGTGAGGTGGCGAAGTGGGGATTCCATCAACTCACCCGTTCTGCCGCGCTCGGTGAGAGCCAGCAGTGCGGTGAGGTGAGCAGCAGCCGTGTCGTCATCGAGTAGATCCGCCTGCGCCGCAATCAGTGCCGCGCGAGCGTGCAGCGTCCACCACGGTGCATCGCTTAGAGGGCCCACTGGCAAAATGTGATCGCCCTTGGCAGCGATCTTCTCCAGCTTCTTAGCCCGGCCCGCGCGTTGGAAATGCTGGGCAGCCAGATCCAGTTCGCCACTGTCGCGATAGAGGTCCCCGAGGAACGTGAGGGCCTCGGACTCGCTTGCCCAGTTGCCCGTAATCACTGTGTCGGTGAGCCAGCGCCGGGCGGACAGAGCCGCTTCGACAGGCTTGCCTGCGACCACAGCCGACAGGGCCTGCTCCCTCGGAGAACGGACCCGGCTAAGAAGCCGGCCGCGGCCGGTGGTCCGCAGAGCTTGAGCCAGCCTATGTTCGTCGTCGATGTCCGTTGTGAGCGGACCGTACTGGACGTTCACGGCCCGTACGGCATACAGCCAGTCGGCGGCGTCCTCGGGGAGTCCAGCGTTGATGGACTCGTGAACCGCGTCTCGCCAGCACTCCACTGCTGATTCGGCGCGCCCTTCAAGAGCGCAACGGCGTGCCTCTCGTGCATTGATCAACGCCGCGTGACGACCCGGGACTTGGTGGTACCGGGCCAGCTTCCTGAGCGCAATGCGCTCAGCATCGTCGTACTCGGCGCGCACCAGACGCAGGCGCATGACGGCATCCTCCGTAACGCGTTCGATCTGTCCCGAGCCCTCGGAGCCTGCGCGCTCGATCGCGGCGTCGATGATGGGGCCGAAGCTCTTCAGACTGTCCGAGTCTGCGGCCAGGAGGTTCTCGGCCGCCAGCAGGACGAGTAGGGGTTGGTACGCAGGCTCGTCAGGCGAGGTTTCGCGCAACGCCTCGATCAGAGTCGCGACGTGGCCAAGGGGGTGGAGGGCACTGTCGACGGCGGCGCGCACCAGTTGGATGTGGCGCTGCACTCTAGCGCCCGGCGGTGTTTCGGAGGCCGCATCGCCTTGGGCCAGTCCGCGGATCCGATGGATGAGTCTCCTCGCCTCATCCCGAATTCCGTAGTGCAGCGCAGCGACCGCGAGCTCCGCTGCTAGAACGACGGCTTCATCCGTGCGCTCGGCAGCAACGAGCGCATCGAGTTGCTTGCCGCGCAGGGTGTCAGCATGTCCACGGAAACCTTCGTCGTCGAGTCGCTGCGCCAACTCGCCATAGAGCCGGGCGGACTCCTCCGGTGTCGTCGACAGCTGTTCGTCGGCTCGTCGCAGGACGGACAGGACATCGTTCGTCCGCAGTGGGCCGACGAGGATCCTCTCTGCCCACTCCTGACGGTCCGGCAACGGCACGGGCACCCCCAGCAGAGGCGCTCCAGTGCAGAAGGTCTCCGCGGTCTCGCGGGTCCAGAACCGGGCGACCACGTCGCCGAGATAGCGCAGGTACTCATTGATCTGTTCGGAGCCCCACAGCTCAAGGTCCAGGTCGGCATGCGTGTTCTGAAGCTTGCCGAGTTCGTCCTCCAGCTGGGTTGTGCGGGTCTCGGCAGAGGTGGCAACGATGAGTCGTCGGGCGTCGAACGGACGCTTGCCCTCAGTGAACTTCTTGACGGCCGCCCGCAGGTCAGCGGTGGTGAAAGTCTGGTAGTCCTTGCACTGGACGACTGTGTAGCTGCTGTCCGGTTCCCGTCCGGCCAGGTCAATGCCGTGCTGGGCCTGTCCTTCGACGCCGTAGCGGCGAAACTTGGTTTCCCTCAAGCCCCGTACACCACGGCACACCGCGACGAGGAGCTTCTCGAAGCGGTCCCAGCCGATGTGTAGATCGAGGTCTTCGCCTGGCGGAGTATTACCCGGGTGTCCCGACGATGGCGGGGTACTGAGCGCGGGATCTGCGGCGCAGGCTTCCCAGCGCTCCTCTACGGCGTCGGCCGCTGTTGCAGGGTTCAAGCCGGGGGCGTGCGGTACGTGGTGATGCTCATCGGAGTGGGACACGCAGATAAGTGTCGCGCGTGCCACTGACATCAAGCGCCAGCCGTACCCGGACGACCTCATCCAACGCGTCCACGCCCTGGGTATACACGCAAATGAAGTCCACCCACACTGAACCACAGGCTTCCACCGGGATGGCATCCAGGGGTGCGCAGCGGACAGTCAGGCTTCAGCCCCGCAAACGCATGAGGTAAGAAGACATCCGTGACCGAACCGTCCCAGCCCGCCACCTTGCACGCGTTCATCGCCCTCGCGCCTCCCGACGATGCGAAGAACGAGCTGGCGCACCCGCTGAGCCCGGCCTACGCCGCCTATCCCAACCTGCGCTGGAATCGCATCGATGGCACATCACCCTGGCCTTCCTGGGCGAGCAACTGGTGCCGTACAGGCCGTCGAGCGGCTTAGTTCGCCCCTCGCCGGCCTGGCAGCTGCCCCCTTTCGAGCTGGCGCTGCTCGGCGGCGGACACTTCGACAAGCGAGTGCCGTGGAGCCGCATGGAGGGCGGCCTCGACAGACTGCACAAGCTGGCCGCAGCAGTACGGGCGCGAGTCAGAGACTGAGACGTCGCCTTCGCCGAACGTCCTCTGCATCCCCACCTCACAGTAGCCCGCGCTCGCCGCTACGACTACGCGTCATAACAGCGGCCGCCACCTACCTCGACGGCTCCACCGGACGCCCTGGTAAACCGAACGCCTCCACCTGGTCGACAGCACGGCAACAGGCCACCCAGGCCCAAGGATCCGTCCTGGATATGGATCGTGGTCGGAGGCGTAAAGGGTGTTTTGACCTCAGTACGGGTGGCTTCAGAGAGCTTGAGGACGAGGGCGGCCTGGAGCTTTGCCTTGAGTTCGATGTCCCAGGGGCTTTACAACGATGCCTTTTGCACAGTTGAGTCTCCCCAGTCGCTCCCCGGCAGCGTCCAGTTGATGGGGTAGACATGCGCCGCACCTTAGAGGCTCAATGCTGAGACCCCCCTGTCACCGGTGTATCCATTCAACGCGCCGGGGGAGCCGATTACCCTCTACGACGGGCCGGTTACCCGGATCAGCCGGGACTGAAGTGCCCGGGGTTGTCCAGCTCGACCACTGCTCGCCGAAGCTCGGGATCTCATGGAGTGTACAAACCGGAGGACCACGACCCCGCCTCTATGGACAGGACGAACCTGAGTCTCCTTGATCTCGGCTTCGAACTGCCAGTATCTGCTAGGGATACTGTGAGCGGCTGGTCCAACGGCACTTCCTTCGGGGAACCCACCGCTCCCCTGGACCGTGTCGTCGCACAGGTTTAACCTGCCCCGATGGCACGGGTCAGCCCACCTCGCAGCTCACGTTGCCGATGGAACTCCACGACTGGTGCCCGCCGGCCGCAGTGTGTACGAGGCGGACGGGTGGAGGATCACGCTTGACGTTCGACCCGACCACGAGGCCGTCCTTTCTGACGTGCGCCAGACCGATACTTACGTCATGACCCACGCAATGGAGATCCGTCGGCTAAACGGAACCACGTTCACCGGAGCCGAGGTCACCCCGGTCCTCAGTGCCATGCACGTCGGGCTGTCCTTTGCGCTCGGCCGGTGGGTCGCCCCCGCCCTGCCTGTTGGCCAGAACGACCACGAACAGACGGTGTGGGGCCAGTGGGGCCCGATGCTTTGCGACCCGGCACGCCGCATCAGCTCCGGCTGGTGGTACCCCGAAGACCAGGCATCCTTGGCAGATCTGCTGGCCAGCATCCTGCCCGCCTTCCGCGATTCAGGCACGGGACAGGCGCTCCGCCTGCAGATGCAGTACGCGATCACTGCCATTGCCGACCGAGGGTTCGTCGAACAGCGAATCATGAGTGGAGCTGCCGGACTGGAACACGTGATGTGGCAGGAGCTGGTGCTCAGTGGTCGGCTCACCGAAGCCGAGTTCACATCCCGCGCCTGGCCGGCCCATAGGAAGCTGCGCACACTCTTGACGGACGCCGGGGTAGATCTAAGGGTGCGCGCAGCCCATCTGCCGGCGACCGCCTCCTTCGCGACCGGGCAGCAAGTGAACGAACCCCGGTCGGCGGATGGCGCCGACGTCGTCACACGAGTCCGGAACCGTCTTGTGCATCCCAAAGAGACACAAGAGCCCGTATACGGAGCCAAAGGACTGGTCACCGAGACCTGGCTACTAACCCGCCATTACCTCGCGCTGCTGGTACTCCGCTCGATCGGCTACCGAGGCTCCTACCAGGACCTCTCCAGGACCAACAGGTGGGTCGGCGAGACCGAGCCCGTCCCATGGACCTGAGATTCCGGCACGACTGCAGGGTTGACGGCGCTCCTGCCCGAGGGCCGACCGTCCTTGCTGTGCTACGGAACTGGCAAGCCCGTCCGCCTGCGCTGCGAGGCAGGATGATGTCGAGCAGTGCGAGGGAGAGGTCGGTATGGAGCGCCTGGAACTGATAGTCGTGCAACTCGAAGAGGCGAAGGGGCTGATCGAGAAAGGGCGGGTGCCTCACCTGCGGCTGGCGTACATACTCCTCGACAGTGTGACAGAGCTGATCCTTCACCGGACGGTGCAGACCGCGCTGTGGGATCAGGAGCTGCTGACGGGCCTGCTGGCGAAGTGCAGGGACCTCGCGGCCCACGGGCACGAAGAAGCGGCGGCGGAGATTCCCTCGATCGAGGCCCGGGTGATCTCCAAGTCGAAACTGAGGGACATCGCCCGGAACTTCGATGCCAAGGTGACATTCTTGGCCGACCGAGAGATGCTAGATCCGGCGCTCGGCCCCGTCCTGGAGAAGCGCCGGCGACCGTGTGCCGGGTCATCCAGCGGCTGCGGCCTCTCCTGGCCATCGAGCCGGCCGCCCGTCCTGCCGACGCGGCGGATCGGCTGTGGATCGTGGACGGCACCCTTAATCCCGGTGCGTGACCGGACGGGTGCCTGAGCACCCACGTCCTCACCCGGTCCCGGGTGCACCAGCCCCGAACCGGCGAGCGCGGGTGAGGCCACGGTCCTGCGCCGCCCGCTCAGCTGGCTCGAGTCCGTAACAGGCGAGGGCCATGTCCCCGGGAGGAAAGTCAAGAACGCTCCGATTCCCCCCTTGCGCCGAATTCGATGATGAGGCTTCCGGACTGTTTGATCCCGGTGAGCATGACGTTTCCGTTCGGGCGGATGCGCAGTTGATGCAGCGGATCGGGGACGAGACGCAGGACAGGATTCGAGTCTGCTGCGAGTCCGGATACCACGACGAGGAAGAACTCGGCTCCCGAGGCCGCTCTTTCGCATTCCTTGGCGGTGAGTGTCACCGTGTCCTGCTCGGGTCCATAGGTCGTCTTCAGCTCGTAGAACCGATTGAGCGCGTCCACGGCGTCGGCGCCCACCCCGTGCTGGTGTCGTAGATCGCGCAGCCACTCCGGTTCCTGCTCCGTGCCCAGAACCTTGCGCAGGAGGTCCAGAGCCACCTTCTCCTGGCGGTCGATGTTGGGGGCAGGAGGGACCAGACGCGGTGCTGGCACGGCCGGTGCGTAGGCGTGCGGGGTAAGGCGGGCCCTGACGGATGCACCTCCGCTAGCCCCGGGCACATCACCAGCGGATGGCAACGCCTGGGTGGTCCGGCGGATGCCAGTGATGCGGAGAGCTGCCGGATCGACGAATTCTCGCGGCGCCGAGACCGGGACGACCGGGGCCGGGCGAGCAGTGACCGAGGGCAGGGGTGCCGACGCGGGCGTACGGCCGTCTGCCTTGTTCTGTGCCGTCTTGACTTCGGTCTCCAGCGCAGCAAGGCGTTGGGCACGCTTGGCATCAGTCGCCACCTGATCCTGTGCGACCCGCTCCTCGGCCAGCTCGAGCCGCACCGCTTCTCTTCCGCGCTCCGCCTCGTCGTAGGCGGCCGCCCAGGAGTGGGCGACCTGCCGCCGGTCCTCGGTGAAACGAGTTGCGATGGCCCGGCCCGCCTCTGACGGTCGCCTCAACAACTCGCGGTCCACCGTCCATAGCGTGCGGAAGTCCCGGTCGAGGGCGGTACGCACCGGCCCCCGCACCGGTTCCCCACCGGGGAGGTTGACCAGACACTCCAGCGACGAGGTGATCCGCACCTCGACCTCGGCCAAGTCCTCCCACGGGCAGTCCAGGGATCCCGCGACGGCGATGGCGTTGCGCTGTAGGTCCTCACGGAGCAGATCCAGCGCGTGACGCACCAGGTCGGTCGATTCCTTGTCGACGGGCTGGTCCTCCGCGGGACGGAAAGTCATGTCCGCCGCTCCCAGTTCGGTCACCCGCAGGGGTCCGAGGAGCGCCCTGAACTGTTCGAGTTCCGCGCCCGGCAGCCACACCGGGATCCGCGAGCCCAGCGCCTCGACCAACGTCGCGTCTGCCGCGTAAACCGGGCGCTTACTGGTCCAGCCCCCGCTCGTACGCAACGGCAGTCTCCCCACGAGGGAGGCGGTCACTTTCTCGGGGTGTTCGCGGGCCGTTCGGGCAAGCATCTGCAGGGTCTCGAGCATCACGGTCTCGGCTTCGGCGTCGACCGGCGCCCGCACTCCTCGCTCCTCCCTCGCCTCGCGGGCCACCTCCCTGACGACCCGTACTGCGTCCTCCACACCGGCCGCCGGAACTGCGAGGGTCTCCCAGAGGGCGTCACTGCCCTTGAACGACGGCGCAAAGGCGGCCCACCGGCCGAAGACCGGGAGGCCGCGGAAGCAGTCGCCCGGCCGACGCCATCCCAGTGACGTGAGAACCAGTCCGCGGCCCTGCCCAAAGGCACGCACGACGGTGGCGGTCACCTGCGCGGCGTCCTTGCCTCGGTGGGCGGCCAGTCGCTCAGCGAGCGCCCGGTAGAGGAGCTGCGCCGCCGGATGGTCGGGGGCGTCGGCTTCCCGGGCACGCAGTCGGCGCAGCGCCTCCAGGAGGTCGGCGACACCCGGCTCGCCGGTGACACCGAGAGCGACCAGCACCTCTCCTCGTCTGCCCACCGCCTGCTGGAGGTCGGGATGCAGGAATCCGCCACTGTCCGCACCGTAGACGGCGACGGTACTGGTCGTGCGCTCGCGCAGGCCATGGGGAGCGGTCGGTGCGCCGTCCTGGTTGTCCAGCCACGCCGTGGTCTTCAATTGCCACAGCCAGAAGCCGTCCGTCTCCCCGCAGGGGTTCCATGTGTGGTAGTCCCAGACGGCGCGGACCTTGTGGTGCTCGGACAAGGCGCCCCAGTTGCGTCCCAGCACCCGCAGCAGCGCGGCTGCCCGCCGGCGTCGTACCAGCCCGTCTTTCTCGGCGGCGATGTCATGGACGACGGCCATCAGGTCAGGGCTGTCGCAGTCCTCCAGGGTGTAGGTGGCCGATTTGTTCCGGAGGTCCTGCGACCTCTCCACAGGGCTGCCCGGGACCTGGGCCGGCAGACCCTCGCTCGGGGAGGAAGCAGTGAACCTTTGCTCGACTTCGGGGTGCGGCCGCAGCCGCGGTCCCTTCTCGGCACCGAGCAGGTGGAAGAAGGCTCGGGCGCCCAGACCCGTCCCCGCCCCAGGCAGGATCTGAACATAGCGGGGTCGCAGCCACGTCAGACCGGTGGCGGTACCTGCGGCTGTCTCGAAGCTGTCCTCCCGGTCCACACTGTCCAACCCGGCCGGCAGGTAGGCATCCGCTGGTCTGACCTGTACATCCTCCTGACGGCCGCCGGGCCCGAACCCGCGGCCGTGCAGCAGGACGGCGCGGCCCACGTCCTTGCCCAGCCGCTGGCGCTCCTTCGCGGGGACGCGCAGGAACCCCTCGCGCAGCGCCACCAGTTGGTCGTCGTCCAGGAGCAGAGGCGCGATGTCCTTTCGGGTGCCACGGGCGGCGAGCTGGCGGATGGCGGGCGCCGGATCCGCGCCCGTGACGAAGACCTGCTGTCCTTTCAGCCACGTACGGACTCGTGCCGCTTCCCCGGTCTCGGCGACGAAGGCCGGGTGCAGGGCGCGGCTGAGCCCCAGCACCTTCGAGAGCCCCTGCGCCTTGTCGGTGAAGAGCTCTGCGCCTCCGAACCCGGGCACCCGGTGCCGTGCTCCGGATACGTCCACCAGCCACTTGTGCCATCGAAGCTTCTGGGTCTCGCCCTCGGCGATGGCGACGGAAGCGAGTGCAACCGTCGCCTTCGGGCTCCGAGACGCATCTCCGAGGAGCGCGTCCACAGCCATCTGAACGGTGACGGTCCCGGGCGCGGCACCGTCGTGTTCGGCCCAGTCCTCGAGCACGCCCTGCCACCGACCCTCCGCATCCCGCGCCGCCGGAGGCAATACGGCCGTACGCCCAGCCACCTGCGCGATTTCCGCCTCCGAGAGCGCTCGCAGAAGCGCCCCGTCACCAACGGCGAGGTCGGCGAGTCCGAGGTCACCGTAGAGCGGCGTCCGCAGGCGCAGTTCGTACGACACCCTCGCGCGCGCAAGGGCCAGCAACTGCAGCTCCAGGTCACGTACAGGCCCCTTGGGCGACCGGACGTCGTGCGGCAAGGGCAGGCACCGCCAGGCCGCGGTCGGGTTCAACCGAAGCTGTCGCACCATTACGGCGGCCCAGAGGTCGGCCAGCAGGGGAAGTAGCGCCTGGTTCCACGGGGTGTCGTTGAGGTGCTGACGGCTCGGGTTCGGATCGAACTGGGCACCGACCCGGAGCGGAAGTCCCAGCTCGGTCACGGGCAGTCCGACGTGTACCTGCCCGGCGACCTCGTCGCCCGCGCCCTCGTGCAGCGGGATCGCGACGGCAAGGCCGGTCGATTCGCCCGCAGCCTTCCGGATCCGCGGCACGTCCGGCGGGCTCGGCACGGCGGCAACGCTGACCTGCCAGGTCATGCCGCCGGGTGACCGGGCCGTGCACACGTCGATCACGGTGTCCCGACCGCCGATGACGGCCTCGTAGGCATCGAGTTCGCCCCACTTCAGGGCGAGGCGGGTGTGTACGTAACCGCCCTCCCGTTGATGCTCAACCGTGCGCACGTGGTCGAGGAAGAGCAGCGCCTCGTCACCCCATGCGGCAAGCCAGTCGTCGACATCCTGCACCTGCACGTCGGCGGGGGTGGCGAGCGGAATGCGCAGGACCGTCCAACCATCCTCAGCGAACCAGGAGGGGCCCGAAAATGGGTCGGCGAGGGACAAGTCGGGGTCCCCGATCCGGACGCGGTAGAAGCCGCAGAAGATCTCCAGGACCGGGGACAGACGCCGGAGGGTCATGAGCCCGATGCCGAACCGGCCGGTGGCGTCAGGGTCGTCGTCCTTGCTTGTCAGTGACGGCATGGCCAGCGCCATCACATCGGTCAGCCGTACGGGACGCCCGTCGTGCGCTACCAGAAGTTCCGTGTCACGTACGAAAATCCTGACCTGCTTCGCCCCGAGGTCGTCGGCGTTCTGCACGATCTCGGATAGCCCCTGCAGCGGGTCGGTCGACAGGTCCCCGCCGTTGTCCCGCTGCTGGCGCAGCCCGTACCGCATCTGTCCGGGCAGCTCCACGAACAGACGTCCGAGCCGCTCGACGGCCGCACACGTCGCCTCGGGCCCGACCGGTTCCGCCACCTCCACCCCGCCCGCCAGCCCTTCGCGGTCCATGAGTTCCTCGGCCGCCCGGATCGCCTGCTCCACCTCGGCCGCCGTCCACCCGCCCGGCTCAGCGATCATCCCCCGCCCCCCTTGCTGTGTGATCCCTCGGTCACCGATCGTAGATCGTCGAGGAAGAGGAAGGGGCGGAAACGGCGGTCGGCGTGAACCCGTCGATTCCCGCGTCCGGCCGCTCCGTTGCGCCTGCCATACCAGCCCGCTCACACGGGTACGAGGATCGTTGCACGAGGTGCCGTTGCTGATCGAGCCTGGCGTCGTGACCGACGCCGCTACGCGGTACCTGGTCGTGAATGGCTGGACGTGGCCGGACCGGTTTATGTGCTCAAGGCGTGGGAGCAGACACATCGGCGCGCTCGGCCCGAACTACCCTCTACTCACCGAGATCGACAGCGTGGACCAGGTGCTCACGTTGATCGCAGCCGACGAGGGCACGGAACGGGGGCCGTTCGTCTGGAGCTTCCGGCTCGTGGTACTGGAGATGGCGGCGCAGCGCCACAGCAGGGGCACGTCAGAGCCTCCACGGATCCCGACGCCCTCCAGTCATAGCACCGCCGCCTACGGAGCCGGTCGCTACCTCGTGGCCGTGAACTTTCAACGCTTCTCCGCCACAACGACCAACATCCCCAGCTGTCACGGACTGCACGCAAGATGCGACACGTAGTACCTTGGTCTGCCTCAGCGTCAGGAATGACCTTGCCGCAACTAGGCGTGTCGGTTTGCAGCCACTAGTGCGGTGAGAGCGATGGGGGGACATCGTGGGTGCCGCGCCGCGTTTTATGGCCGCGAAGGCACGTCCGTTACCAGTACTCGTACTGGCGGACGTTAGTGGGAGCATGGGAGAACCCCGGGAGAAGATCGATGTGCTCAATGAGTGCATCCGTCGCATGCTCGACGATTTCGCTACGGCCGATATCGGGCGAGGCACCATCCACGTCGGAGTGATCGCCTTCAGCCGTGATCGGGCTGAACTGCATCAGGACATGGTGCCCGCAGCCGATGCATCCTGGACCGACATGGAGGCCCGAGGCGGCACCCCGCTTGGTGCCGCCCTCGAACTCGCTGATGCGGTGCTGCGTGACGAAGCAGCCGTCCCAACCAGGTCCTTCTCTCCCACACTTGTTCTCGTGTCCGACGGAATGCCCACCGACGAGTGGGAAGAGGCCCTCGACCGGTTGCTCAACTCCCCGAAGGGTTCTAGAGCCAACCGGCTGGCGGTCGCCATCGGTCCCGACATGACCGAGCAGGCAAAAGCCGTGCTGCGCCGTTTCGTCAGCGACGAGGCCAACGGCGTGTTCGAGGCACAAGACGTCGGACGCATCCAGCAGTACTTCCGCTGGGTCACGGTCACGGTCACCCAGCAGGCTCGAAGTACTCGTCCAGACCGGGCGCCGGTACTGAGTCCCGACGATTTGTCCGACTTCGGCGCTTGAATCGGCGGGACACGGCGAGAGGAAAGGCACCCTGTGGCATCGCGCTGGGATCTCGGCGGCCTGCTGCGGCCCGTCGAGGACGAGTACCACCAGCTCTGGTCGCTGTCCCACTCGATCGGAGCCGGCGGCCAGGGCGAAGTATGGCTGGCCCGAGGCGGACGAACCGCCGTAAAGATAATCACTGCTCCGACTCAGGAAGCAGCAGAGGCTGTTCACGTTCGGTTGCGCCGTATCCAGCGCCTTCCGTTGGAAGGTGTTCCGCTGGCCGGCGTACTCGCCCTGCTCGCCCCGCCGAAGCTCGGTTATGTAATGGAACTGGCCAATGAGATGGTCCCGTTGGACACCTTGTGCGTCCCCGACGAGGAGGACCTGGCAGCCTGGTATCTGCGCACCGGGGGTCTGGAACGCCGACTGCGGCTGCTGGCCAAACTTGCAGACGCCGTCGCCCGGCTCCACGCGCGTGCCATCGTGTACCAGGATCTGTCACCCTCCAACGTGCTGATTTCCGCCGCTACCCAGCAACAGGAAATCCGTCTCATCGACGTGGACAACCTCGGTCTGGCCTCGGCCGTCGGATCCGCGCCGGTACACACCCCCGGGTACGGGGCACCGGAAATCGTGTCGGGTCACAGCGGAGCCACCACTCTGGCCGACGCACACGCACTCGGCGTTCTGATCTTCGAGACCCTCACGGCCAGTCACCCGTTCCGGGGCGACGAGGTCCTGGACTCCGACCCCGCCTACCAAGAGGAGTACGCAGACCGTTTCCGCCTTCCATGGATCGACCACCCCACCGACCGCACCAATGAGTGCACTCTGGGTATCACACCACGGCAGGAACTCCTGTCCGGTCAGCTGTGGGACCTGGCCTCACAGTGCTTCGTGGACGCCGTGGCCAATCCCCTCCTCCGGCCGTCGGCTGCCCGGTGGGCCACGGCCCTGCACTCCGCTGCGGGACAGACCATCGAGTGCCCGGAGTGCGGATGGACCTACCGTGTCTTCGCCCCCTCCTGCCTCGCGTGCCGGAGACCCCGCGACCGTGTCTGGGTGCTGCGCCACGGACTGACTGGTCCGGTGGGTACCGAGCCGCAAGACCGATCGGGGAGCACTGACGACACCCCTGGTATCCAGCTCTCGGAAGTTCCTCTGCCCGACTTCACCGCACTGCGTCCCGGCGGCGAGACGACTCTGACCGCCCGGCATACCTCACCCGCCCCGGATCGACCTGACTCGGTGGTCGCACAGCTGCGGCTTCACAGCCAGGACGCCACCGTGCTGAACCTTTCGCGCGACAGTCTCTGGCTGGACCATCAAGACGGACGGCCATGGCGGGAGATCGGCCAGGGAAGCCAGGCAACCGTGCCTGTCGACGGCCGCGCCTGGACGCTTCACTTCGGGAGGCAGGGTGTGATCCACCGCTGGGTGCGTCTGATGGCTGTGGAGGCGAGCAGGTGAGCGTTCGCCCCAGGGGGCCAGTCATGCCCGCCCGTATGCCGGGAGAGCCGGTCTTCGTGTCCTTCCTGTGGCACCGAGTGCCGCAGGGGTTCGCCGGCCAGATCATTCCCGATGGCAGCGAGGTCCGCCTCTACCGTCGGCCCACAGGACTACTCGACCTGGTCACCGACTCCGCCACGTTCGGGATCAAGCCAGCGAGTCCCGAGGACGAACGGAGGCTCGATGAAGTCGAGGCAGCCGGGAGCAGCTGTGTGACGGTCACTGCGCATCCGACCCGGCCGAAGCCGCCCACGCCCGCCGCACCGCCCCGGCGCCGTACCGGTAATCCGCATCCACCCGCGGCGCCGGCCGACGAACCCTTCACCTTGCGGGTGCACATCTATGCTCCCGCCGTAGGACTCGCTGTGCCGCTCAGCACCGGCCTGCTGCTCGACGTCGATGACGCCGTCCTGGAGGACACCGCCAAGTACGCGGACCGCGCGGACACCGTCAACGTCGCTTCCGTCATGGAGTTCATGAGGCGAGAGCTCTTCCTGGAGCCCCGGCCCGGGGCTCCAGCTAACGCCAGGCGCCTGGTGGTCTCGGCCGGACCAGCCGGCAGCTATGAAGTCGGCTTCCGGGTGCACGGACCAGGGCTCATGGCCGATGTCGAGAAAAACAGCGCCGACTACCGTATTGTCCGCCTACTCAGCTCGGTCCACGATCAGCGCGGCGCCAGCCACAAGGCACTGGCCGTCGGGTCAATCGACTTCCGCGACGTGACGGCCAGACAGCGAGACCGGGAGAGAATACAGCAGGGCCTCGACCTGGTGGCCAACCAGAACGGCTACCTGGCCATGTGGGACAGATACCAAGAACTAGAGGCCCGCCACATCAGGGGCCGGATTCGCGATTTCGGGACCATCCGCTACACCAAGGTCAAGGTCGAGTCAGATGGCCGTTGCGTGTTCACGGTGGACCTCCATCGGGCGCTGCCCCGCACGCGAGCCGCCCTGGAGAGCACAACAGCGGCCGAACGCGTCGAGATCGAGGCCGCAGCAGAAGTTCCGGCCTCCGTGTCAGACACCGCGATGACCGATCGGGAGTGGCTGGTCGCTTCGCGTGCGCAGAAGGTACGGGCCTGGATCGGTGAACCGCTCGGGTACGACAGCGTCACCGAGACCCTACGGCTCGCCGCAACCCTCAACGACCAGAAGGACCCACCGCCCCAGGGCTGGCTCTACCTGGCACACCGCGGAGATCAGCGTCGGCTCGACCGGCGCGAGAAAGCCATGCAAAAGCTGCGCATCGACGGGACCCACATTCCCGCGCTACCGACTCTGCTAGAGGGAGGTAGCTGGCCGCAGCCGACAAGACGTCGGATCACGAAGCTCTCTTCTTCCGCGCTCAGTTGCTTCGCACCCCATGGCCCGACGCCGGCCCAGCGGGAGGCGGTGCTCACCGCGCTCAACACCCCCGATGTCGCGATCATCCAAGGACCGCCGGGCACTGGCAAAACGCAGGTGATCGCTGCTCTCGTGAATCAACTGGGTGATCTCGCTCAGGGCGGAGAGGTAGCCGGCAGCACCCTGTTGACAAGCTTCCAGCATGCGGCGGTGGACCATCTGGTCACGCGAGGCTGGGTCTTTGGGCTACCGCCGCTCAAGGTGGACTCCCGCGGCCGGGGCAGCAAGGTCGCGCTGGACACCTGGCGCATTGACGCAGCCCGCGCCGCCGACCTGCGGCTACGTGAACGCCCGGTGGGACAGCATCTCGCTGCTCGGCGAGCCGCCGCCGAATTGGCCGCCACTTACCGGGCGGCACCCGTTCCGCCCGAGTTCCTGCCCCAATTCCTCGACCAAGTAGTCACCCAGCTTGGAGACATATCCGACCCCTCACTGGTCGGCGAACTCCGCAGTCTCAGAGACAGAGCTGAGAGGCATCGCATTCGGGCCGCCACCATGGCCGACCCCGACCTGCGCGCGGACCTCCTGCCCTACATCCGGTCGCTGCGCTGCACGGTGACCGGGTTCGAGGACGACGGGCCCCGCGCGGCTCGAGCACTGCTGACACGGCTCGACCTCGCCGACTCCCCGCTCTTCGACGGCATCTCCTACCAGGAGTCGCTGCGTACAGCGGCCAGTAGCGCTTCACCCCAGCCTGAACTCCTCAACTCACTTGCCGCGTTGCGCGACGCCCTGCTCGACAGTCTCACCGCGCGCATTCGGCTGCCAGAGGTCACCGTGGCCGATCCCACGATCGCCGACCTCCTCGACCGGTTCGCAGCACAACTCGCGGAAGCGGTGACCCGGTCACCCGACGCCATAGCCGCGGCACTGCTCGATTACCGAGACGATCTGCGCAGCGATCCGGAAGGCGTCGATGACACCCTCCGCGCCTACACCGTCTCGCTGGCCTCGACCTGCCAACAGGCCGTTTCCAAAGCCATGGTGGACGTCGGCCGTCAGGACGGAGTCTTCGAGTCGGTCGTCGTCGACGAGGCGGCCCGGGCCAACCCGCTGGATCTCCTGATCCCCCTCGCCCAGGCCCGCCGCCGGATCGTGCTGGTCGGCGATCACGCCCAGCTCCCCCACATGCTGGAACCCGACGTGGAGCGCGAGCTGAGCTCGCTCGGCGAGGACGTCCGCGACCGGCTGCAGGAAAGTCTGTTCCAGCGACTGGCACGGCAGTGGGAGCACGGTTCGTCCGACGGGCATCCCCGGTTCGTCCGTCTCGACACCCAGTTCCGCATGCACCCGGTGCTCGGCAGCTTCGTCAGCGACAACTTCTACCCAGGGAAACTGCGCAACGGCCGCGAAGCGGCCGACTTCACTCACGGGATCGACCGCTACGGTGAGGTCCCTGCGGTGTGGCTTCGCGTGCCGCTGTCTGCGGGCGCTGAAACGCAACGGGGGACGAGCCGCACCCGGCACGCTGAAGCCACTGTCATCGCAGCGGAGATAGCCGCGCAAGTCGAGCGGCACCCGAACATGACGTTCGGCGTCATCTCGTTCTACGCCGCGCAGGTCACCGAGGTGTGGAAGGAGCTGAAGAAGGCCGGGCTCGCCGAGTTCACCGATGCGGGTGGATGGCGCCCCGTGCCCCGGCTGTGCCGTGACGCGGACGGCGCGCCGCTCGACCGGTTACGAGTCGGCACCGTAGATGCCTTCCAAGGCATGGAGTTCTCCGTCACCTATCTCTCCACCGTGCGCAGTTGCGCACCGGCCGCGCGAACCGACGTCAAGCGCGCTTACGGCCACCTGACCGTCGCCAACCGACTGTGCGTGGCGATGAGCCGCCAGCAGCGGCTGCTGGCCGTCGTGGGTGACGACGACATGTTCGGGCCCGACAGCCCCAAGGCGGTCGCGCCCCTCGCCGCGTTTCTGGAACTGTGTCGGAAGGGGGCGGACGGCCGTGTCGTTCGACCGTGAGACACCCGTCTTCCAGCTGGCATTTCCGCCTCAGAAGCGGTATCGGCCCGTTCTGCTGCCGGTGTGGGTCCACCAGGTGACGGCGCCGACCGGCTACTCCCGCACACTGGACGTCTTCCAGACCGTGGTGCTGCGTCTGTGCGCCGCCGGAGTGCGGGACGTCGGTGACCTGTCCCGGCTGATCGGCCTGGACACCGCCCTGTGCCGCACGGTGATCGCCCGGCTTGTAGAGGGGCGGCTTATGGAGCCCGGGCTGAAGCTGACCGAGGCGGGGCGGCGTACCGTCGCCGAGGGGGAGGTGGCGGAGACGGATCCCCAGCTCGTCCGGGTATTCCAGGATCCGGCCACCGGAGTGCTGTTGCCTCGTATCCTGGTCGCCGATCCGGTACGAGCCGATCTGCGAGAGCATCGCGGCCGCTGGGTCACCATTCAGTTCGGCACGGCCGGTGCCTCCCGGGAGGTCAGCGCGCTGACGCTTCGGGCCGGCGGTTCCTCGATGCGCCCGTCGGAACGAGATGTGCTGCAAGCCTGCAAAAGCCACGACCTGGCTGCTCGTGGGTTTCGTGGTGCTTCCCGCGGCACGTCCGACACCGTGGTAGCGGCTCGTCGGATCGGCTTCCATGGCACGGCGATCGCCGCCTATGTGGTGTGCTACGTCGTCGAGGACGACGACGGGTCCGGGCGTATGTGGACCGTCGAGGATCCGTTCGCAGTGGGGGACGGGCGCTTCTTGGCGGATCTCCTGGTGGCCCGCGCCGAAAGCGACGAGCCTTTGGGCCGACTGATCGACGGCTTGCTCGGCGGGAGCCGCCGCGACCGGACCGCCACCGCACGCAGGGTCGACCAGGAACTCGCCGAGGAGGCCCGCGCCGACGTCGTACGCATGCTCGGCGAGGAGATCCGGGACCACCCGGAGGTGCTGGCTCATCTCGCGGACATCGAGTTGGCGCTTCTCAAGGACACCGCGCGGGAACGCGAGAACGCCGCACGCAATGCGATCCGTGTCTTCGAGTGCATACTTCCCGGGCTCAACGACCGCTTCCCCGCCCGACTGCCGCCATCCAGGGAGCCAGGAGTACGGGAGCGCGCATTCGTACTGACCGCCCAGCGCCTGGGCGCCACCTCTGTGCCGCCCGAGATGCGCAAGTACTGCAGAGCGCCGGCCAACGGGCTGGCCGGAGACATCATCAAGGCAGTCTGGGCGGCCGGAGAGAATCCGCAGCATCCGTTCGTCACGTTCATCCGGCGGCGCCCCACACTCCTGGAAGATCTCGACCGGTCACGGATACTGCGCAACAACGCGACCCACGGACCGACCGGTGCCCCGGCACCCGACGAGCTTGAGCACATCCGGACTCTCGCCTACGAAGCAGCCCGCCACTTGCTCGATCTGAGTGGTGACCGATCCACGAACAGCAAGAAGGTGAACTGACGCCATGGGGAAGAGGCAGACGCGGTCGCGTCAGAAGGGTAAGGGAGCGGTGTGGCCAGGTCAGCCAGCTGCTTCCCAACGCAGCGAAACCACCCGTTTGCGTCAGCCGGCTCCTGTGGCGTCCAGCACCACTACAGGAAGCGACGACACCGCCACGCTGCTGACGGAGATACAGCAGGTGGCGAGTGAGGCACAGGTGGTCCTTGCGGCGGGGAACGAGACCGTCGACACGGACTCCGGCCTGGAACACGCGTGGCAGCTCTACCGCGCTCTCGCCAAGCGCCAGCAAGACGCGGCGAACGCACTGACGGTACAGGCAGAGCAGCTTCATGCCGAGTCGGAGGAGCTCTCTGCCACAGCTGCCCGCCAGGCAGAGGACGCAGCCTCAGTGCAGGACGAACGCGCCGCCCTGGACACCCGCACGGAGCTCCTCGATCACAGGGAGCGCGATCTTTCCGACCGTGAGCGATCGACGGAAGTACAGTTCGCAGAGCGCCGTCTAGCGGCAGGCCGTGAGCTGGAGAGCTGGCTGGCGGAGCAGCGGCAGGTGGCCGTGGACGCCCTCGACAGCGAACGTCAGGCCCGGCATGCCCGTTGGAGCGAGGAACAGCGTCGCCTGGCCGAGGCGCAGACGGTCCTGGACCAGAGGGAAAGCGAACTGACCCAGGGCGAGAGGGACCTGCGCTCCGCACAAATCCGACTGGAGAACGAACGTGAGGACATCACCCACCTCAAAGCCGCGCTCAAGGAACAACAGGCCAGCCGTGCGGAACGGTTCGAGCGCGAGCTGACGAGCCGCACCGGCCAGCTGGTCCAGCAGCTGGAGGAGTACCGGCAGAAGGCGGCTGCCCTCGCTGAGGGCAACGAGCGTCTGAGCGCTCGGCTCAACGAGTATGACAGCGCTCTTGCATCCCTGGGCGGCATGACCTTGGAGCAGGTCGTCGAGCGCATGACCGAACTCCGCGCCGAGAACGCCCGCCTGCTGGAGGAGAACGCCACGGCGCCCCGGGCGGACGGGCGCATGCTCGAGCAACTGCAGCAGCAAGTCCGGCAACTCGCCGCCGACAATGAGGAACTGATGCGGGAGCGTGGAGAGCTGGAGTCCGCGCTGCAACGTGACCGCATCGCGGTCAACGAGCGCCAGAATTATTTGGAAGCCAACAACTGGTTGCGCGCCGCCAACGGCCAACTGCAGCAGCTCCTCAACGAGGAAGCTGCCAAACTCAACGCCACGGCCCAGGCCGGCAAGGAAGGTCATGTGTTCCCGGCCTGCTCACGCATGGACCGGGAGTTCGGCACACCCCTGCCTTCCGATGCGCCCGTGCCAGGCATGCCCGATCTGGTCCGCCATATGCAGGCGGCCCTTCGGCAGAAGGCCGGCCTTTCCTATCGTCTGTCGGACCTGCGCCTGGTCCTGGCGGGCATGGCGATGAGCCGTCTCCATCTGTTCCAGGGCATCAGTGGCATCGGCAAGACTGGCTTGGCCCGCGCGCTCGCCACCGCCTTCGGCAGTGACACCAGTGTCGCCGTGGTTCCCGTCCAGGCCGGCTGGCGCGATCCGCAGGACCTCATGGGTTACTACAACAGCTTTGACCGGATCTTCTATGAATCCGAGTTCACCAAAGCCCTGTACCGCGCTCAGTGCCCCGCCTTCAAGGACCGGCCCTTCTTCATCGTCCTCGACGAAATGAACCTCTCCCATCCCGAACAGTACTTCAGCGGAGTGCTGTCAGCCCTCGCCATCAAGGACCGACCCAGACTGGCGCTGACCACAGCACCAGTCAGAAACCCCGCCAACCTGATCATCGACGGAACGCACCTCGCCATTCCGGAGAACGTCTGGTTCATCGGGACAGCCAACCATGACGAAACGACCGTCGGCTTTGCCGACAAGACCTATGACCGGGCCTTCGTCCTGGAACTGCCCTGGCGGCACCCGGACCTGCCTGTGACGGCGAGCGCACCGCCGGAACCCCTCGGGCTCCGACGTATCAGCCATGCTTTCGGCGAGGCTCAGGCCACCTACGGCACACAGGCCGACGGCATCATCGAATTTCTCGACACCCACTGGCGCAGTCGCTTCGCGGAGGAGCTGCGCATCGGCTGGGGCAATCGGCTCGAGATGCAGATCAAGGAGTTCGCACCCGTCGTGGTGGCCGCCGGAGGCAGTCCGGGGGAGGCACTGGACCACCTGCTGGCCACACGCATCCTGCGCTCCGTCCGTGGGCGGTACGACATCCATGCTGACACCCTCGACACACTGCGCACCGACCTTGTCGAAAGCCTGACACGGTTCGACAGCGCTCACGAGCCGACGGCGACACAACTACTGCTGGACGACGAGATCCGCTCGCGTGGTCGGCGATGAGCCGGGGGGCGGCCGAGCCGGAGCTCGGCTCTCTCCTCGTCCGCCACCTCCTAGCGGTGTCGGCCCGTCTCGCCGAGGAGGCCACTACGCTCGACGACTGGCTGGCCATGTCGCCGATCATCCTCGACGTCACCGATGAGACGGAAGTCCTGCCGGTGGAGGACGCTTTCGAGCGGGAGTCCGGGGCGCTGCGCACGGTTTGCCACCGCCCGTACACGCGCCTGCGTGCGGTGGAGGAAATCCTGCCGACGTCCCGGGTGCGCTCGATTGCCGCCGGCGCGACGGCGCGTTTGGCCGCCCGCCCCGAGGACTGGGCCTCGCATACGCTCGCCGGTGTCCGGCCCAGCCGTCTGCTGGCCCGGCGCAGTGAGGAAAACGCCGACATCTACGAGAACCGGGTCGCGATCGCCGTCCTCAACGTGATGCGATCTTATCTGCAGCAGCGCATCGCCAAGCTCAGAGACCTGAGCAGGATGGTGGACGATGTACACGGCCTGCTCGTGCCCTCGCAGGAAACTTCTTGGCGGGCCCGACGAGACCTGGCCGGACTACTCAGGAACATCGAGGAATCTGGTCGGCACCAGGCGGCCGCGGAGGTGCGCCGGCGGGCACTCGAATCCTCCCTCACGGCAGTGGAGGTGATGCTGGGCTCGCCGCTGGCACGCGCGGTCGACCACCGCTCCGCACCGCCGCGCGCACTGCATCCGACGAACCTGCTGAGCAGTGATCCGCATTACCGCAGGGTGGCTCTGCTCTGGCAAGCCTGTACGGCAATCGAGACCCCGCGTCTCGGACAAGCCGAAACGGCCCGTCGGCGACAGGAGATCCTCTTCGCCTTCGGGCGTTTCACCAGCCTCCTTCTGCTGCTCGCCTGCAAGCTGCTACAGGCAGTCCCGGACTCTGGCCAGCCGGTTCCTTCCCCCGGCTGCACCACCCGCTTCCACATGCGAGGCGAGTCGCTGACGGTCACCTGGTCCCAGACGGGCGACTTCATCCTTCACTGGCGCAAGCGGCAGGTGCTCCGCGTCGTACCGATCACGACCGACCTGTGCACGGCTCCCGACGCCTCCTCGGTCGCTGCGGCGATCACGGAATCCCGCCGCGACCGGCCGAGTGCCGTGTGCGACAACGACCTGATCGTCTATCCAGGACTGCTTCAAGCACGTCAGGACGCAGAGACTGACGTCGTCCGGGCCGCCTATCGGATCGGTTATCGCTACAGCGACGCGCCCGAGCCGCAGGTCGACGTCGCACCTTTGTCCCCCCTGGACATTTTCAGCGTCAGCCGCCTGCTGCGGGCAGTCCAATGGGCGACACTGGGTGCTGACGCGCGCGACTACCCCCACACCGTGCCCGTACCCGCAGGCGATCGCTCCGCTCTGGCGGGCTGCGGCTGGCTCGAACCCCGGCCTCACGGTGTCGCGGTCGTGCGCGCCCCGAGCCCGGCCGAGTTGGAGCGCCTCCCCGCACTGCTGAAACAGACCCGCAGGCGGCACGGCAGTGGCCGGGCAACCGAGCACGAGACCCGGCGATTGCGCACCTTGTGTGCGGCGTTGGAAGACGCGGCCGCCAAGACCGAACTGCTCGAAGTGTGTCCGGTGTGCGCCAAGGCCGGCCCTCAGCGCCAGACGGTCTTCGAGCCGCGTGAGGACGGCCTGTTCGCAGCGTCCTGCACCTCGTGCCATACCCGGTGGGAACTCCGTCGCTGCCTGGCCTGTGGCGACACCTTCCCGTTGCTCGATCCGGACGGCCTTGCCGCTACCGGTGCTCCCGAACCTGACCTCGATAGCCGTGTCGGTGGCGTTCTCCTGGCGGTTCCGTGCTGGGCCGCGGACCGCACCGGCCAGTCCGTCTGCCCCACCTGCGGCACCTGCGGTGAGGCGGGACGAGTCGCTTCCTGCCCGCGCGGCTGTTCGGCCCAGCCACCGCTCTAAACCGGGAACGGTGCGTCTATCCCGCGAACGGGCCGTGGCCCGGGATGCCTCGGCGCAGCACAGGCAGAACAGGATCGTCGCGGCGTCCGCTGAGCATGTGGTGACACGTCAGTTCGGCAAAATTGGGTCAGCCGTGAGACGACGAAGTCCCACCGGAGCGTTCCGGTGGGACTTCGTCGTCTCACGGTTCCGCGCAGAAGCGCCCTCGGGACGGTTGCCGGCAAGGCACTCTGGTAGGTCAACGCGCTGTTGCGGGAGTGCTTTGGCCGGCTTCAGTGGGGCCCGCACTCGTATGCCGCTCGCGATGGTGCGCGGCCACGGCCGGCCCAACAGGACCGGGCCGCGATCATCGGTGACACCCTGCTCGGCACCTGTTCACCTGGTCCGTTCAGGTCGGCGTCCCATTCCGCCTCGCCCTGACCGTGGCCGACGTCGGCGGGAGTCAGAACCGGGCCCGCATCGTCACTTGGGCCGTCCTCGGCATAACCGCCGTACTGCTCGCCTGGGGGGTACGCCGAGGCCCGCCGCGTGCCACGCGTGCGCCGACTCGACGTGCAACTCCCAAGGCTGGGTGCCGGGTTGGACGGCATCCGCGTCGTCCTCATCACCGACACCCACTACGGCCCGCTCGATCGCACTCGGTGGTCGGCACGGGTGTGCGAGACGGTGAACACCCTGGAAGCCGACCTGGTCTGCCACACCGGCGACATCGCGGACGGCACGGCCGAACGCCGCCGCGCCCAGGCCGCCCCACTCGGAACCGTGCGGGCCGCCCGGGCCCGTGTATACGTCACAGGCAACCACGAGTACTACAGCGAGGCCCAGGGCTGGGTCGACCTGATGGACGAGCTGGGCTGGGAGCCGCTGCGCAACCGCCATCTGCTGCTCGAACGCGGAGGCGACACCCTCGTGGTCGCCGGCGTGGATGACGTCACCGCCGAGTCGTCCGGCCTGGCAGGCCACCGCGCCCACCTCGCCGGAGCCCTGAACGGCGCCAACCCCGACCTACCCGTCCTGCTCCTGGCACACCAGCCCAAGTTCATCGACCGGGCAGCAGCCGCCGGCATAGACCTCCAACTCTCCGGCCACACCCACGGCGGCCAGATCTGGCCCTTCCACCACCTGGTCCGCATCGACCAGCCCCCCTCGCCGGCCTCAGCCACCACGGCACCCGCACCCTCCTCTACACCAGCCGCGGCACCGGCTTCTGGGGCCCGCCGTTCCGCGTCTTCGCCCCCAGCGAGATCACCCTGCTCGTGCTCCGCTCCCCGCACCTGCCCACCTCGCCGTAGCACTGGGCGGCCCAACACATCCGCTTGGAGCTGTCCACGAGCTGAGCCGTGCGGCATCAACAGATGACCAGACTTGTCTCGCTGAGGACAAGATCCGGACCATTCCCGGGCCGACGGCTCCAACGAGCCACACGTGGCCACGTTTTACGCAGGTCAGCGACGCGTGACGCCTGTACCACCAGCAGACGAAGAACCTGCTGGTGAGCTACTCGCCGAAGAAGCTCGGCTTCTTCTAGGGCCAGGAAGAGGGCGCCTGAACTGGGCTGCTGCCTGTCAGGCGCCCTCTGCGCTATCCGATTACAAAGCAGCCCGGATTGCATCGACTATCCCAACTCCTCCCACCGGTCTCCCACTCCTGACCAGCAGTTGCGGACCAGTCGCGGATGAGATCCGGCACTCAGCCCTGGGGAACTTGGCGTAGTGCCGGAAGAGCACTCGATGCTCTGCCCGGCTCGGCGCGCGCATTGGGCCGGGGTCCACGTCAGAGTGCAGCCAGAAGGAGATCCCGGCGTGCCGAAGGTCGTAAGGCCTCGTGGCAGCCGGCCGTCCGGCGCCACGCCGAACCAGTCGATGTGTGATCTCAGCGTGCTCACGAAGGAGGGCGGGATCGGCACGGGCCGCGTGGCCTTGACCGCGCGTCGTTTTGGGGAGTGCACTTCATAGACCTCACCGTCGTCGGTCCACTCCTTGCCGGAGGTTACGACACCGCCCCGTCGGATTGAGCATGCCTCACCCGGCCTCCGGAAGGTGCCCCCAGTCGCTGTAGGACGTTCAGTATGCGGCTATGCCTTCCCGCGGCGGTACCACGATCAGAGGGCAGGTCGCTTGATGGAGGAGCACATGGCTCACCGAGCCGAGCAGCATGCCGCGAAAGCCGCCGAGCCCGCGGGACCCGACCACCAGGCACCGCGCATTTGCGGCCGTGTGGGCCAAGGCCCGCGCCGGGTGGCCCTACCTCACCCGATAGTCAACCTCAACCTCCGGGTACTTCTCCCGCCAGCCCGCCGTCGCTTCCGACAGCTCGGTCCTGGAGCGATTCTCGACATCGGCCCGCTCGCCGCCTACCGCGCGCTCGCGATGGACGTAGCGCACCATGACCGCCCGCAGTCGAGCCCCGGACACCGCGGCCTCTTCGAAGGCGAACGCCATGGCATCGCGGGAATTGGCGGACCCGTCGACCCCCACGACGACCAGGGGCGGCTCGCCGACGGCGTGCTCGGGTTCGCGGGCCACCACTACCGGGCACCCTGCATGGGCGGTGAGGGTGACCCCAAGGGTGGAGACGGTGAACAGCTGCTCCGCCACGTTCAGCCGCTTCGCACCCACCACCAACAGAGCGGCCTCTGCACCCTGTTCCACCAGCACCCGGGCTCGCGGACCGTCAGCGGAACGCGCCTCGACTTCCAAGCCCGGATGGCGTGCGTGGACGAACTCCACAGCCTCACGCAGCACCGCCTCTCCGCCGGACCGGAAATGGGCGCTCCAGGTGCGCTCCGGGTGGGGGACGTGGGGGTCGGGGTCTGCTCCCGGCGGCCATTCCAGCGCGTGTACCAGCCGCAGCGGCAGTTGCCGCAGCGCGGCTTCGTCCGAGGCCCAGGCAAGGCCAGTTCTGCTTGCGTCGGATTGGCTGACTCCGGCGACTACGGGCATACGCCCGTGGGCATGGGGGGCGGGGGCCGTAGGCATCTTGGCTCTCTCCTTCACTGTGACAGCGCCGGCGTACCGGCCCCATCAGCCTCGCCGCACCGCCCGCCACACGCGATGGCCATCAGGTGCCCGCCGGGGGACCACTGGTCCCGGCTTGATGCGCTCCCCAGATGTCGCGGCCGTCCCCGGACGTGACTTGGTGGGACCGCCATTCCCCCACCAGCCGACAGATCGAACGACAGCCGGACACCCCGGGAGCGGGCCCTGCGAACCGACGGGCCGCCATATCGTCGGGTCTTTCCCCCGCCTCAGCGAGCCAAAGGTGAGCATGGTGAGCATGCGGGCGTGTCGCAGGAAGAGTTCACGTCTCGCTCGTGACGCATCTCCGCCTCGGCCTTCACCTACCTGCCCGTGTTCGATGCCGGACTGCAGGACGACATCAGTGCCCGGGTGGCTCAGGCGCACGGCGACATGCTGCTGCCGTGGCGGCAGAGGTTCCACACGGTGGACGTGGTCGAGAAGCCGGTCCCGGGTTCTGCTACGCGGCAGCTGTCGGCGGCCGCCGAGGGCGCCGATCCGGTGGTGGTCGGCCGGTCGCATCCGGCGCGGTCCGCTGGGGCCCGCACATCGGCCATGTCGCCCATGCCGTCATCGAACACGCCGCGTCGCCCGTCGCCGTGGTGGCCCACGACCGGCCGGCCGCGGCCCAAACCGAACCGCCCTGGACGGACCCGTCCAGGGCGGTTGCGGTGTAGCAGGGCGCGTGGTCCCATGCGCGCGGTGTCAGGGGTGCGGTACGACCGCGACCGCACCGGGCGCGTGGTGGAGAACAGCATGGGTAACTGAGCCAAGACGGCGCAGGCCCGTGTCGTGGGTGCGGCGTCCGACGACCACGAGGCTCGCGCGGCCGCTGTTGGACAGCAGAACCTCCGAGGCTGCGCCGATCTCGACATGCTCGATGACATCCACATCGGGGTACTTCTGGCGCCAGGGCCCCAGGGCGTCGGCCAGGATCTCCTTGTGCAGCGGCTCCAAGCCACCCGCCTGATCGGCCAGCCACATCGATCCCGGACTCCAGGACAGGACCGACGGGATGCTCCAGGCGCGTACAGCTCGCAGCGTCGCTCCGCGTTCGGCGGCGGCCGCGAAGGCGAACTCGAGGACTGGTCCGCCGGCTTCCTCTGCTTCCTGGACGCCGACGACGACCTCGTCGAAGCGCTGTTGCACTGTGGTCTGCCTCGGCCCGCGCACCATGACGACCGGCCCGGTCGCCTGGCGCAGCACCTGCAGAGACACAGAACCGACCAGATAGCCGGTCAGCGTGCCGTAGCCGCGAGAGCCCAGCACCAGCATCTCGGCCCGCGCGGCTTCGGCGACGAGCGTCGGTACGGGGTCATCGACCAGCAGCTCGGTAGTGACGTTCAGGTCCGGGTACACCTTCGCCACGCGGGCTTCCGCCTCGTTCAGCACGTTGCGCACCCACCGCTCCTCCATAGCACGGTCCCCGATGTACACCGTGTCGGTGCCGCGCCACACCCAGGCGTGCACCAGGCGCAGGTCCATCCCCCGGCGCGCCGCCTCGTGCGCCGCCCAGTCCGCGGCGGCGAGGGCGTGGTCTGTTCCGTCCAGTCCAACGGTGATGGTGCCAGGCATGGTCGCCTCCCGGTGGTGCCGCCGCGGTCAGTATTCGCAACGGACTTGCTGACTTCGTGAGGTAGACGATTACAGAGGAGAGACCGGCGGTGCCTGGGCCGATCGTCCCTGGCCCGGGTCCTCTCGGCCCTGTTCCACACTGTACCGACCACCGCCGAGCCGGGAACGATCCCTGCACCGCGCTCGGGCCCTACGCAGTCGGGGTTACGACCGGCGTCTCCCCTCGTCGGGCGAACGTCGGCCGCACGTGGGGGAGCACCACCAGCTCGCGGGCGATGGCCTGCGCCCAGGAGCGGACCCGCTCACGGTCACGGAAATCCCCGCCTCGCCGGTCGGCCGCTTCTCCCGAGTCGCGGTCGTATGCAAGTGATCGCGCAAGTCCGCCCAAACCGGCCGTGACTGGCCACCGCGCCCGCCGCTCCATACAGATTTCGCGACGCATCTCAGGCGTCCTGCCCGGAGCTGACAGCCGGGATCGCAACGGCCGAGCCGGATCGCCCCAACAGGTCTGCCGCCACAGTGCCGTTCGGCCGTGCGGCAGGGCCGTTCGGCCGCAGCGTACTCACCGGCCCCACCGGGAGATTGAGCACGCACACCGCTCATCGCGCTCACTCGTGAAAGGTACTGACAGGCATGGTCGTTCACCTTCCTCCGCGTCGGCACACCGGTATCCGTATTCCGTCGTGGCATCGAGCCGGGACGACCCGAACCGGCGACGGCGCGCAGCCCCGGTCCGTGACCGACGCCCTTGCCCGCGCTGCCGCCGCCGCCCGCGTTCTGATCGGTTTCGTGTTCCTCTGGGCGTTCTTCGACAAGGCCTTCGGATGGGGCTACGCCACACCCTCCGCCCGAGCCTGGATCAACGGCGGCTCGCCGACGAAGGGATTCCTCGGCGGAGTCGCCGTCGGACCGCTGGAGTCGACCTTCCATTCCTGGGCCGGCGACACCTGGGCCAACTGGCTGTTCATGCTGGGTCTGCTGGGCATCGGGGCCGCTCTCGTGTCCGGCATCGCACTACGGCTCGCCGCTGCCGCAGGCACCGTGATGATGGCGCTGATGTGGGCGGCGGAATGGCCGCCGGCCAAGCGCCTCTCCGACGGAGCCCCCAGCATGTCGTCGAACCCGGTCATCGACTACCACGTCATGTACGCGGTGATCCTGATCGTTCTCGCCGTCGCCGCCGCGGGCCGTACCTGGGGGCTCGGCAAGGTCTGGCAGGAACTCCCGTTCGTACGCCGCAACTGCTGGCTGCTCTGACCGTCGATCGGGGTAGCGCGACGCGCTACCCCGGGTGTCCGCGCCGTCGGGACTCGCCCACGGCTGAAGAGAGGGGATCGCACATGACCGTACGCATAGGAATCAACGAGTTAGGCCAGGTCGGCCGCACCTATCTGCGCGCCGCGCCGGACAAGGCCGACGCCGACGCCTCACCGATCGAGGTCGTTGCCATCAACGACCTCGCATCACCCGAAGCACTGGCTCATCTGTTCGCAAATGACTGCACGCACGGGCGCCTGGGCGCTGAACGACTGTGACCGCGTCCGCCCGGCGCCACGGAACCGCCCGCAGCGGCCTTGTGCTCGAGCTGCGGGCCATCGAGGCCGTGGTCCTCGACACCGACGGGGTGATCACCGACTCCGCCCAGGTCCACGCGGCCGCCTGGAAGACAGCCTTCGACGCCTGTCTGCGTGACCACCCGCCCGAAGACGGTCGACAACGCGTGCCGTTCGACCTCCAGCGGGACTATCTGCGCTATGTCGACGGCAAGTCCCGGCTGGACGGCGCCACGTCCTTCTTGATGAACCGCGGGGTGCCGGTGCCGACGGGCACCCCCGGGGACCCGCCGGGGACCGGCACGGTCGTCGCAGTGGCGGCCCGGAAAGAACAGCTCTACAGCGAACGGCTGCGCGGCCCGGGCATCGACGCCTACCCGGGGTCCGTGCGTCTGCTGCACGCCCTGCACAACGAGGGCATACCGCTCGCGGCTGCCTCCGCATCCCACCACGCCCGTGAGCTCCTCACTCGCGCCGGGGTCCTGGGCCTCTTCGCCGAGCTCGTGGACGGCGAAGAGGCCGCTCGCCTGCGCCTGCCCGGTAAACCGGACCCGGCTCTGTTCGTGGAGGCCGCCCGCAGGCTGAACGTCCCGGTCGCCCGCACCGCGGTCGTCGAGGACGCCTTGGCAGGCGTCCAGGCAGGCCGACGTGGCGGATTCGGCCTGGTCATCGGGGTAGACCGCGCCGCCGGACCCGACACCGCGGCTGACCTGCTGCGGCACGGCGCGGACTTGGTGGTGCGCGACCTCGCCGAACTGCTCTCGCCCGGAACCGAGGACTGACCATGCGGGACTGGACCTGGGAGTACGACGGCTACGACCCCGCCGAGGAACGCCTCAGAGAGTCGCTCTGCGCTCTCGGCAACGGCTACTTCGCCACCCGCGGCGCCACTCCGGAATGCCCGGCGGACACCGCGCACTACCCAGGCACCTACGCCGCGGGCTGCTACAACCGGCTGACATCAACGGTGGCCGGACGGCAGATCGAGAACGAGGACATGGTCAACCTGCCCAACTGGCTGCCCCTGCGATTCCGCATCCGCGACGACGGTGACGACAGCGCCGCTACGAATGGCTGGTTCACCCCGGACAGCACCGCGCTGGTGGACCACCATCAAACGCTCGACCTGCGCACCGGCACGCTGGCACGCACCGCGACGTACGAAGATCCGCGGGGGCGTCGGCTGTCCGTACGCCAGCTGCGTTTTGTTCATATGGCAGACCCCCATCTGGCAGCCCTGCGAACGGAGTTCACCGCGCAGGGGTGGACCGGTGAGATCGAGGTCGAGTCGGCTATAGACGGGATGGTCACCAACAACGGTGTCGCCCGCTACCGGCAATTGGACGGCCACCATCTGTCCGGCATCAGCCGGGGCAACTCCGGGGCCGACACCGTGTGGCTGGCCTGCCGAACCAGCACCTCAGACATCCATATCGCGATGGCGGCCCGCATCACCGTCGAAGGGCCTATGCGCCCCGTGCCCACCGACCACGAGCCGGCGCGTGCCGCACAGGTACTCCGCCTGACGCTCACGGCCGATCGCTCAGTGACGGCCGACAAGACGGTTGCCCTGCACACGTCGCGGGATCCGGCGATCAGTGACCCGCTGGGGGCCGCAGTAGACCGGGTAAATACCGCGCCCCGTTTCCATGAGCTGCTGCTCTCGCATCAAGCGGCATGGCAGCAGCTGTGGCAGAGGGCCGACATTCAGGTACCCGGTGAGGCTGGCCGCATTCTGCGGCTCCATCTCTTCCACGTGCTGCAGACGCTCTCGCCGCACACCGCAGACCTTGATGTGGGTGTCCCGGCCCGAGGCCTGAACGGCGAGGCCTACCGGGGCCATGTCTTCTGGGACGAACTGTTCGTCCTTCCCTATCTGAACCTGCACTTCCCCGAGGTGTCCCGGGCCCTGCTCACCTACCGCCACCGGCGACTCGGCCAGGCCTGCCACGGGGCTCGCGAGGCGGGACGAGCAGGCGCCATGTATCCCTGGCAGAGCGGCAGCGACGGCCGTGAGGAGACCCAGGAACTGCACCTCAACCCCCGCTCCGGGCGCTGGCTGCCCGATCATTCGCGGCTCCAGCACCATGTCGGATCCGCCGTCGCATACAACGTGTGGCAGTACTGCAGGGCGAGCGGTGACACCCAGTTCCTGCACACCAAGGGAGCCGAGATGCTGCTGCAGATCTCACGCTTCTGGTCGGATGCCGCCACCTACGATGCGGCCCTGGGCCGCTACCGGATCCGCGCAGTGGTGGGACCCGATGAGTACCACGACGCCTATCCCGGCGCTGCCACACCGGGCCTGGACGACAACGCCTACACCAATGTCACCGCCGCCTGGGTACTCGCCCGCACCCTCGACGTCCTGGAGTCGCTGCCGGAACCGCGCCGTCGCGAGCTGTCCGAGCGCGCCGGTCTGGAGGCCCGGGAGCTTGCCCGCTGGGAGGATATCTCCCGCCTGCTCCACGTGCCCTTCCACGACGGTGTCATCAGCCAGTTCGAGGGGTACGGCAACCTCAAGGAACTCGCCTGGGACGCCTACCGGGTCCGCTACGGGGATATCCGCCGGCTCGACCGGATCCTGGAGGCCGAAGGCGACACGGTCAACGGATACCGGGCATCCAAACAGGCCGACGTGCTCATGCTCGGCTACCTCTTCCCGCCGGGCGAACTCCGCTCCCTCTTCAACCGGCTGGGACACGACATGGACGACGCCCTGTGGCAGCGCACCGTCGACTACTACTTGCGCCGTACCAGCCACGGCTCCACCCTGAGCGGGCTCGTCCACGGATGGGTCCTGGCCCGGGTCCGACCCGAGCAGGCCTGGGCGTACTGCAAGGAAGCCCTCGAAGGAGACATCGCCGACCTCCAGGGCGGAACCACGGGCGAAGGAATCCACCTCGGAGCCATGGCCGGTACCCTCGACCTGGTGCAACGCGGCCTGTCCGGACTGCGGACACTCGACGACGCGCTTGGGCTGGACCCCGTCCCCCTGCCGGAACTCTCCACCTACGGCTTCGCCCTCCGTTACCGAGGGCACCTGGGCGTGCACTTCCGGATGCGCCCCGGACAGCTCGAGATCACGGTCCCTGACTCGGACCTGTCTCCGATCGACATCGAGCTCACCGACCGTTCGATCTCGGTGAAGCCCGGAGAGACGTACCGTCTGCCTCTCCCGGGACACTGACTTTGGACACGCTATAAGGGCACGACAGCGAAGGGACACCTTCCGTGGCGCACAACATCGACGACCGGGCCGAGTGCCGTGCTCCGCCGACCCACCACGAGCAGTTCCGTGCGCATCGACTCCCGGACCAAGGCTGCTCGTCCTCCCAGGTCGCCCGGTCCGCTTCCGGGACCGCGAACGGCATCCAGCCGTCGGCCGGACAGGGCAGCTCCCAGGCGTGCACCGCACGCACGCGGGCCGACCGGCGCCGAGCCGCTTAGAACGCGAAACAGACCGCCACATCCGCCGGGTCGCGAGCATCGACGCCCAGTGCGACCCCGTCGGGGCGGACATCGGCGCCTCGATATTGCCGCGAACCACAGGGACCAGTCTCCGCGGTCAGTGCCGGAACGGGACAGCCTGTCAGCCGTACGGCCTCGACCCGCAGTCGGGGACACCGGCAGGTGATCGCGGCGGCGGGACACCCGGGCAGCGCCTCGGGGCGATACGGCCAGAGGTCCGCAAGGTCGGCCCTGGACCACGGGGAAACATGGACGACCCGCAACGGCAGCCGGCGAAGAGAAGCTTCCCGAGCCGTCCAGTCCGCGGCCCCAGCGCTGCATGACGATCCGTCAACTCCAACAACCACTCTGCGCGCCATGACGGTCCACCTTCCGTCGGCCGGAGAGCAGGGCCTCCACCCGATTCCACCGTCGGTGGCGAGCGTGCCCCTCGAGAGTGGCCTTTCGGACCGCAGAGGGGGCCTGGCGGCCCCTGCCCCATCTACTCGGCGCGGGTGAAGCTGTTGCCAGGAACACAACAGACCAAGCAGGAGGTACCACTCATGGCTCGTGCCGTGGTAGTCGGGATCGACGGCTCTCCCGAGAGCCTGGCTGCCGCGCGCTGGGCAGCCACAGAGTCCGTGCTCCGCAGCGTTCCGCTCCACCTCGTGCACGCCTGGGAATGGTCTCCCGCCCCCTCGGCTTCCCTCCCGACCAGTGAGACTCAGCGTCATTGGGCCGGTCGCATCCTGCGTACGGCCGTGGAACAGCTCCGTAGCAGCCACCCTGGGCTTCGGCCGACCCGCGAGCAGATATCGGACTCGCCCGTCGCCTCGCTCCTGGCAGCGGCCGAGAACGCCGAGGTACTCGTCCTCGGCTCCCGCGGCCTGAGCGCAATGGCCGGATTCGTGACCGGCTCCGTAGCACTCAGAGTGGTCGCCCATGCTCCGCGGCCGGTCGTACTCGTACGATCCGAGAGGCATACCGGGGCACACTCATCTCGCGACGTACTCCGGCCGACCGGCGCTCCCCACAGCTCCGACGTTGTGGCCGGCATCGACCTCACCCATTCCTGCAACGAGGTGATCGAATTCGCCTTCGAAGCGGCCCTCGTACGCGGCGTGGGCCTGCACGTCGTACACGGCTACACCTTGCCGTCGTCGTACGCGATCGCCGCCGGTGGGGGCACGCTCATCGACGATTCCGGGCTGGTCAGGGAACGTGAGTACGCGCTGAGCACGGTCCTGGAGCCGTGGCGCGAAAAGAGCCCTGACGTTGCCGTCCGTGCCAGCAGCGTCTCGGGGCAGGCCGTCGCCCACCTGGTCGAAGCGGCTGCCGATGCGCCGATGCTGGTCATCGGCCGACGCGAGCAAACATCCCCCCTCGGAATGCATCTGGGGTCGGTGGCTCACGGCGTGATTCATCACGCAGCCTGCCCGGTGGCCGTCGTGCCCCACGCCTGAGACAAGCCCCGGTCCAGGTGACCGCCCGTCGGGTGGGGCGACCGTGGCGAGATACGCGGCGCCCATCCGGCCCTGGCGCGGCCCCATGGCGACGGACTAAGGATGGAACCACAGGGCAAGGTGCTCGTGACAGTGTGGAGGACAAGCAATGACCGAGGACCTGGAAACTTCACCGCGGAAGCCGATTCGCGTATTCCTGCTCGACGACCACGAGATCGTGCGGCGCGGGGTGAGCGACCTGCTCGACGCGGAGCCCGATATCGAAGTCGTCGGTGAGGCGGGGACAACAGAACAGGCTCTTGCCAGAGGGCCGGCGCTGCGTCCTGACGTCGCAGTGCTGGATGTGCGGCTGCCGGACGGCGACGGCATCACGGTCTGCCGAGAACTGCGGTCGAGGATGCCGGACCTGGCATGTCTGATGCTGACCTCTTTCGACGACGACGACGCACTCCTCGACGCGATCATGGCGGGGGCCG